>NZ_JBWKTN010000004.1:0-117392 GCF_059420345.1 Carnobacterium sp. GW821-FHT04C06 | reverse complement strand
TTGTAGATAAGAGTGTTGAGAATGCGAATGGAAAAGAAGAAGTAGCTGTAGGAGACATGGTGAAGTACACGATCGTAGCAACGAATGATAAAGCAGGATCGTTATTAACGAATGGGTATATAACAGATACAATCCCAGAGGGATTGGGAAAACCAACGAATATTGTATTAACAAAAGCAGATGGTTTACCAATAGTACTTGGATCAGATGTGTATGATTCTTTAACACACACATTGAAAATACCTATTGGTGATTTAGCAGGCGGAGAAAAAGCAACGTTAACGTTTGAAACAGAAGTGTTACCAGAAGCATTGGGACAAGAAATTAAAAACGTAGCAACTGTTGGAGGAGAAACACCAGACGGTGGATCGACTGAAGGAACAGATACGGGACTAATTCCACCAGTAGATCCAAAAAACCCAACAAACCCAACAAACCCAACAAACCCAACAAACCCAACAAACCCAACAAACCCAACAAACCCAACAAACCCAGGAGGAAATGGTGGATCAGGTGGTAAGTTCCCACAAACAGGGGATAGGGAGATTTCAGTAGGAATTTATGGACTATTGGCAATTAGTACAGCGCTTGTTGTTTATGGAAAACGTTCTACAAAAAGTAAAAAAATATCTTAATTTAACTAATAAATAATAAATGATTTACCAACGAAGAGAGTGGTCCTCTTCGTTGGTTCTTATTTTAGAATGGAGATTTTATGAACAAGTGGATAACTCGTTTAGGATACTTAGGTTTACTGATTGTAATTATTTTTGGAATTAGTATTGCTCAAAAACAAATACTGACAGCTAAATTGAACCAATCAGACACATTAATTAAAGAAGTTTCAAAAGAACAAATTAACAAAAATGAAGAAAAAAAACTAGATAACGAATTAGAAATAAAACCTCTTAGCTTACCAGATATTATTAAAGCTACACAGAACGCAAATGAGGTGAAAAATCGGATGGTTGGTGTGATTCAGATAAACAATATTGGACTTACGCTCCCTATTTTAAAAGGGACAACGAATCAAAATCTTGCTTATGGTGCAACAACTTATAAGCAAGACCAACAGATGGGAAAAGGCAATTACATTTTATTTGGACACCATATGCGTAATGAGAGTTTATTATTTGGATCACTTGGAAAAATAAAAATAGGTACAGAAATTATTTTATCTGATTTATCAAATGAATATGTTTATACAGTCAATGAGAAAAAAACAATTAAAGATACAGATTTAAATGAAGCAGATGAACGAGGGCAATCAGAACTAACGTTGATTACTTGTGATACGACGGGATTAACAAGTAAACGATGGTTGGTTCGAGGTGAACTAACAAGTGTGAAAAAATTACTTTCAAAAGACAAGTTAGTGATGGGAGCTAAAATAAATAAGGAAAATCCAATATTTTCATTTAAATCAACCAGTGGATGGAAAGGGTTAAATGTTTTCTTATGTGTATTATTTGTCTTAGTTATTGTATTGGCAATTGTAAATGAAATACAACAACGTCGAAAGGGGAGCTGAAACTGTGATAGATCAACCACTAAATAAATCCAAAATTAGATTTGCTCTTGCTTTCATTGTGCCAGCAACACTATCTGTAGTATGGTACCTAGCAATGAGATTTTATCCAATTGAAAATGTAGTATTGTATACTTCTGATTTAAGTCAACAATACCGTGCTTTTTTATCTTATTATCAAGATTGGTTACATGGAAAGGTTTCAATGCAATATAGTTGGGATTTATTTTCTGGGAGTAATATGATAGGAAACTTTGCTTATTATACAGGAAGCATTTTTAATCTACTCTTGTTTTTCTTTCCAAAAAAATATTTATATGAAGCGATTTGTATCATTTTATTATTGAAAATAGCTTGTTCAGGTGGTGCAATGTATGCCTATCTCGATTTTACAATGAAGAAACAAAAACAATTTGTATTGATTTTTAGTACGAGTTTTGCTTTTTGTGGAATGCTAGTAGGCTATTTTTTTAATATTATTTGGTTAGATGCATTTATTTATTTGCCTCTTAGTGCACTTGGATTGAAGCAGATGATGAAGACTAAAAAAATGAGTAAATTATTTGTTATTAGTTTGAGTCTACTGCTGATTGCGAATTTTTACATGGCTTATATGGTAGGGGGCTTGATTTTCCTTTTATTTTTAGGAATGTTGTGGGAAACGGGTCAAAGAAAAGAAAGAATGAGAGCTATTGGTTGTTTTTTTGGAATGACGGCGTTGTCTTTAGGCCTAGCTGCAGTGGTTATTTTACCAACCTTACTCCAACTACAATTAGCTTCTAAAAGCGGAGTAACGTTTAGTAATGTCTGGTTCAATCCTGTTGAGGCATTAGGAAAGCTATTTAATGGAGTTTATTATCCGGAGTCTTATATTGATACAAGCGGAGCGATTGCTCCACATATATATAGTGGATTACTGGTAGTCCTTTTAGTTATTCCATTTTTTCTTTTGAAAAAAATTAGTTTTCAAAAGAAAATAATTTATGGTAGTATCCTTGCCTTTTTATCTTTAAGTTTATTGTGGGAGCCTCTTGGAATTGCATGGCAAGGATTTAATCAGCCGACAGGTTATCCTTTTAGATTTGCCTTTTTGTTCAGCTTTATACTTATTGATCTAGCAGCGCAATCAATGGATCAATTAACTAAATCCACTAAACCTCTTGTTTGGTTTGGGTTTAGTGGAATGAGTATTTTATGGTTGATTATTAGTTTAGTTATTCCATCTATTGGAATTGGTTTGTGGTGGTGGAATCAGCTATTATTAATTATAATTTCAACAGTGTTAGTTTTTTACTTAGACGGACAGTATAACCAGATTACTGGAATATTGTTGATTTTTATTTGTGTGACTGAGGTGAGTACTAACAGTATTTTATCAACTAAAAAAATGGAACAAGTGAATAAATTTAACACCTACGAAGCGCGATCGTATTCAGCTAATCAGGATGTAATATTAGAGGATGCGTTAAATCAATTGCAAAAAACAGATCCGACAACAATAAATCGTGCAAAATCAAATTATCATTCTTTTTTAAACGATAACCTTTTCTATGGATTTCCTTCTATTGGAGGTTTTTCATCCCTTAAAAGTAGTGCGTATGGTGAAATGATGAGGAATTTAGGATATGAAGCGTCACGTGTATCGGTTCGTACTGGAAGTGGGACGCAGATTTCAAATGATTTATTTAATGTTACGACGAATATAATTGCAAATTATCGACTAGATAAAACTGCAAGTGAAGTCAAACAGTATCAAAAAGATGATTTGTCTATTTTTGAACAACCTTATAAAGTGTCAACTGGAATAGTGGTCGATGAAAGAAAGTTGGAAGATCATTTTAATGCAGATGCTCAGGAAAAAATCATTCAATTATTTAATGGAAAATCTGAAACGATATTAACTAAAGAATCTGTACAAAATGTGTCTGAATTAGGTGTTACTAAGCAGAATAGAAATTATGTACAGACTTCAAGCAGTGCAAAATTAGTTTATACACTTCCAGAAATATCAGAAGATGAAGATTTATATGTCTATTTTGGTTCACCTTATAGTGTTGAGGGAATGTCTTACTCATTATCAATGAGAAGAGGTCTTAGTGTTCAAAATGGCTGGCATTTTGTTGAAAAAGGAGCTAAGACACTAACTATTAATTGGGATCAGCAGCAGCAATTCCCTGAATATGGGATTCAATTTATGAAAATAAATACAACGGAATGGTCTAAATTAATGAAAAAGAACGAAGGTCAAGGATTAAAATTAGATCAATTAGGGACGAAATCGTTTGAAGGAACTGTCCCAATAAATGAAAAGAAAAATAAAGCTCTATTATTAACTATTCCATACGACAAAGGCTGGAATTATAAAATAAACGGAAAAAAAGTAGAAGCGACTCAAGTATTTGATAATTTAACGAGCTTGAAACTTCCAAAAACTTCTAAAAAAATAAAGATTGAAGGGAACTACACTTCGCCTGGTTTGCGATTAGGACAAATGATAACGATTTTGACTATCTTAAGTTGCCTTGGTTATGAAATCTTTTCTAGATTACAAAAAAAACAGGCTATAAAAAATTTTAGAGAAGAGGGAGAGGAATGAAATTTGATATAAAAAAATGGGAATATGGGATGGTTTTATTGAGTTTCTTCTTCATAGTCAGTGTAATGTTTTTATTTTGGCCAGCCAATACAGTTTTGGGTGGAGATGATTTAGGTTTTCACCTAAATCGAATATTGGGCCTGTCAGACTCTTTGAATCAAAAAAATTACCCTTTTTATATTAATGCTCACTTTTTAAATGGTTATGGTTACGCAGCTAATTGGTTTTATCCAGACTTATTCTTACTTCCGCTAGCATTCTATCTAAAATTGGGTGGAAGTATAACCTTAGGGTATAAAGTATATCTTGTCGTCATTCAGCTACTGATGGTTGTTAGTATGTACAGTTGTATGTATCTACTAACAAAACAAAAAATAATTTCATGGCTTATTTCATGGTGTTATATTTTTTCTAGCTATCGTTTGATTGATCACTATGTTCGGGGAGCCGTTGGAGAGAATTTAGCATTTTTATTCTATCCACTTGTTGTAATTGGACTTTATCAATTGCTTTATAAAGAACAAAAAAATGGATTGTTTTTTTTAGCTTTTGGTTTCACAGGACTTGTTTACAGTCATGTGTTATCAGTGGTAATGATGTCAATAATCGTAGCTGTTTTTTGCGCAATTCGATGGAAAGTTTTCTTGAGAAATCCTATGATTTTGTATTATTTGGGTATGTCAGTTGGCCTGACCATTTTGTTAGGAGCATTTTCATTATTTCCAATGTTAGAGCAAATGGGGGCGAGTAATTGGTACTATCAAGTGCATCCATTTGCCAATTTATCAAGTTCAAAAGGTTATTCAGTTACTCAATTTATTGTCAGCTTAGTGAAGCCTTATACGACTACGCCGAATTTTATCGTAGGGATAGGCGCTGTTCCAGTTATTCTTATTTTCAGCCGTTGTTTTTATAAAGGAAAGAAAACAATACTTAACCAATTTGCGAGAAGTTTGTTAAGTATTGGATTAGTATTCTTACTGATGACTACAAGTGTATTTCCTATCAAATGGTTTTCAATCCTAGACGTTATCCAATTTTCATGGCGTTTAAATGCGATTAGCACGAGTTTATTAGTAGTGTCTGGGGGAATATACTTCAGTCAATTAGAAATGAAACCATTAAAAAAGAAATTTTACTTTAGTGTGGTGGGTATATTCATTATTTTGTGTTTACAAATTGGTCAAGTTAATAAAGAGTACCAACAGAAATATGCAGGAGTTGTGGATACGTATCAAGGTAAAAATTACGTTAGTCAATTTAGTCTAGGAGCAGGATCTGAATACTTGCCAGCAACTAGTTCAAAAGAATTTATTGAACATAGAGGTGACAAATTAGTTGAATTGAATACGAATCAACAAGTAGCTTATACTCGATTATCTAAAGGAATTCAATTTTCAACTGATTTTGGAGAACAGCAACTGAAAAAGATGGAATTGCCATTAATTTGGTATAAAGGATATGAAGCAACTCTTAATGGAGAAAAACTTCCTATTGAAAAAAATAAAATTGGTTTGATTCAAGTAGATACTCAATTAAAAGGAACAATTCAAGTTTACTACAAAGGGACAATTATACAAAAAGTGGCAATGATTGTATCTATTAGTACATTTTTGATTATGAGTGGGACTTTTAGTTATTTTAAATTAAGGAAGGTTGGAGAAAAATGGAATTAAGTATACATTTAGCAAATGGAGAAAAAATAAAGATTCACGAAAATACGATTTTAGTAGGTTACACATACAAAGAAGACTCAAAAATTAGTTATCAAAAACAACGAGCAGAAGAGTTTACGTTGATTATGTTAACTCCTAATTGGAATAGTTTAGTAGAGTTTCTTTCAGCTGCGTATTGTTTTGAAGTAAAAGACAATGGAAATCGAGGGAAAATCTACTTTTCTCAATCAGTCAGTTCTATTACATTCAGTGAATGAATAGTATCAAAACTGAAATAAAAGTGAAGGACGGAATGTATGACAGTGAAATTAGGGACGCAGGTGTTTTTTGAGACACTGGATTGTATTTTTATTGGAAAAATTGAAAAAGAGTTGGTCAATAGTTACATTCTATGTGTTGAGACAACAAATGAACATTTTTTGGAAATGTATCATGGAAGAATTGTAGTAAGTAAAAAGAACTGTTATTCAAATAGAAAAAAATTAACGCAAATGAAGTTGAATGAAATTGATAGTAAAAATGAATATCTATAAAAGGAAGTGGAATAAAAATGGAGGTACCAGATGAAGTTGTACTAAAAATAAATCAACTTATAGAATTAGAGAAAAAAGTACTCGAAGATAAAGGGGCTGTTTTACGTTGGGCGGTAGATTACGATTTGGGACTACTTTTTATGGAATGTTTGTCTCAGAAATTATCAGGAGAAGAATTTAAACAATTTGCAGAAAATGAGGCAAATAATAAAGGAAATATTCCATTATTTGTATGGCCTTATATAGTAGAACCTAATGTTGGGAAAGAAAAAAAAGGAGTGAAACATTTGTTGATTCCTTCTCAAGAGCTATTACATGCATTGTCTCTAAAAGCAAAGTATGAAGATCAACGAATGGTTTTATGGACGATTAGTCAAGGTGGAGCCTATTTAAAAGTACAACATGGAAATTATCAGCTACCATTATATAATCAGAATGGAGAATACGTAGCTGAATTAATAAAAAATGATCAATTATCAGCAGATTTAAATTATTTTAATAGCATATAGTCAAGCATCTAAAAAGGAGAAGGATATATGAAATTAGTATCAATTAAGCGTTTTCTTTTGATTTGTTTGTTTACAGCATGTGTAGGAGCAGCAACGTATCAATTTTCTGAGTATCAACGAATAAGAGAAGTAAATAAAATTATTACAACGGATTTAAATTCAACTAATTTGTCTAATTAACTAGAGTGTAAAAGAAGAAAGATTAAGGATAACTTTTATTCTAACATAGGAAGTGATTATACTAGTGAAAGAAAAAGGAAAACTATTAAAAGGATTACTTTTTGATGGAGTAATTACGATTCAATGGAGTTATCACTTATTGATAAAAGAAGGAAGAACAACGGATGGGTTAGGGTTATGTTATCTAAATCAAGCAAACACTTATTTTACATGTGCAAAAAGCTTATATTATACACATAACTATATGTTAGATCAGCAGTTAGAATCATTCTTTTTTGCATTTAGTCGATACAATCATGAATTATTGAACTATGTACGTAAAGAAGATTCTGATACTAGTGAGGTATCTAAGGTATATAATATGTTTATTTCAGAATCTAAAGAAATTTTAAACTGGACAGACTCTGATCTGGCTAAAGTAAAGTAATGATAGAATGGAGGGGAAGAAATAGATGAAATTAATCAGTTCTTTTTTTAGAAAAACATTAGACTTTAAGGGAGAGGCAAAGGCTAGTGAACTAATTATTTTATTTGGTTTAATTATTGTAATCGATCTTATTTTTAGACTGTTAGTACTTGTTAACCCCCTATTTTGGTACGGATTAATACTTTTTTCAATCATTATAGTTATCCCAAGTTTTTCTTTAATTATTCGATACATGAATGTAGTGTTTAGAGAAGATTCGGTAGAGGAAAAAAGAACAAAGGAGCCATGAGATGGAACCAACAGAATATTTTACAGTTGAACAAGTAGCCAGGGAAGTTAGACTGACAAAAGAAAAAGTAATTGTCTATTGTAAGGCGATCGAAAGATACAGCGGTAATAAGGACTATTTTATTCGAAATGAAAAGAACAGGCGATTATTTTCTTTAGATAATCTTTTATTGATTGAATCTATAAAAAAGGAAAAAAGCTTGAATAAAGGAACTTTAATGGAATCAGTAGAAAAAACTATGACCATTACGGAATTTAAGATAGTTGAGGAAAAAGCCCCGTATGAGCAATTAACAATTGAGATAAATGAAATCAAAAAACAAATGACTGAACTTATAAACTTAAATATTGAAATAAAAAAAGAATTTACGCTACAAAAAGATCTTGAAACAACTTTGTTAATCAAAGAAGCTCAAGAATGTTACCCTAATTTATTTCCAACATACTCAAAAAAAGTGCATTCAACTAAAGGTTTTAGAGACAAGTTAAATCTTTTAGTTGACACTTGGTTAAGATAAAATCTCCTAGCTTAGAATGATAGAGATGACTTAAATAATCAAGTGCGATAAATGACATTAATACATTAGAAATAGGTATTGAAATAAGTGTACAGAAAATGACCATTTTCTGCACACTCTTATTTTTTCTCAAATTTTTAAGGATTCAGCTCAATTATATGTTCATAAAGCCGTAACACAATCTATGTTCAATTAAACTATCTAATTAAAGTTATGGTACAATAGAAATAAAAAGAAGGAGAAGATCATTTTGAATATTGGATATGCACGTGTTTCAACTGGATTACAAAATTTAGATTTACAAGAAGACAGTTTAAAATCTTTTGGATGTGAAAAGATTTTTACTGATTATATAAGTGGTGCAAAAAATAAAAGGCCTGGTTTGGAATCGGCAATCGAGTTTGCTCGAGAAGGAGATTCAATTGTTGTTTGGAGATTAGATCGACTAGGTAGAAATATGGAGGATCTAATCTCTATAGTAAATAAACTAAATGATCGTGGGGTGAGTTTTCATAGTATACAAGAAAATATTACAATGGATAAATCCAGCTCAACAGGTCAACTCATTTTTCATTTGTTTGCGGCATTTGCAGAATTTGAACGTAATTTAATTCTAGAACGTTCTGCAGCCGGTAGAGCAGCAGCTAGAGCAAGAGGTCGCTTTGGAGGACGACCTGAAAAATTGTCTTCCCAAGACTTAGCTTTACTTAAGACGTTGGTAGATAATCAAACACCTATAAAAACGATTGCAGAAAAGTGGAATGTCTCTCGAACAACAATTTATCGTTACTTGGATAAAATGAAGGAAGAGGAAAAAAATGGAGAAAAACAAGCTTAAACCATTAACAGCTTACTCTGAAAGTCATCGAAAAAAAGCAGTTGCAAAATTTAAGATTATTGAACCCTATATTAAAGGTAATATTTCTATCAAAGATATCTCTAAACAAGAAAATATTCCTATTAGAACTTTATATAGATGGAAAAAGGCATATGATTATGATGGTTTAAAGGGACTCATTCATAAAACCCGATCAGATTCAGGAACAACCAAAATAAGTCTTAAAGTAAAAAATCTTATAGAAGAAACTGTTTTAAAAAATAAGAGAATAAGTGTTGCTACTATTCATCGGAAAGTATTAAATGAGTGTAAAGTGAATAATTTACCTCAACCGAGCTACCATCAAGTCTATCGTGTAGTAAAAAATGTTCCGAAGGACTTGATAACCTTATCGCAAGAAGGCAGCAAGAGTTATAAGACTAAGTTTGATTTAATTCATCTTAGAGAATCTAACCATTCAAATGAACTGTGGCAGGCGGATCATACATTGTTAGATATTGAAGTTTTAGATGAAAAGAATCAACGCACTAGACCTTGGTTAACCATTATTATGGACGATTACAGTCGTGCCATTGCTGGGTATCATCTTACATTTGAGTCTCCATCTGCAATCAATACTGCTTTAACACTCCATCAAGCTATATGGAAAAAAGAAAATGCTGACTGGCCAATTTGTGGAATACCTGAAAAATTTTATACCGATCATGGAAGTGACTTTACGTCTAATCATTTAGAACAAATTACGATTGATTTAAAAATCAATTTAATTTTTTCTACAATTGGGTTTCCAAGAGGTAGAGGAAAAATTGAACGTTTTTTCCAAACAGTGAATCAAATGCTTTTAGAATCTTTACCAGGCTATACGAAAAATAGTAAAACAGAAAAGTTATTAACTTTTCAAGAGTTTGAAGAAAAACTCGTTTACTTTATTCTCAATGAGTACAATCATAGAATGCACAAAAATATTAAAAATAGTCCAATAAATAAATGGAATGAATTGAACTTTTTACCTAATATGCCTGAAAGTCTTGAACAACTTGATTTGCTACTCTTGCAGGTTGCCAAAACTAGAAAAGTGCATTCTGATGGCATACATTTTCAAGGATTTAGATATACAAATCCTAATTTAGCAGCTTATGTAGGTGAAACAATCCTTATTCGATACACACCAAAAGATTTAGCGGAAATCCGAATATTTTTTAAAGATCAGTTTTTATGTACAGCAATCGCACCTGAGCTTTCTTCGTTTACAGTAGATATTAAAGAGATACAATTAGCAAGAAATAAACGTAAATCTATTTTGAAAAAAAAGCTTTCAGCAACAAACACAATCGCCGAGACGCTAATATCTACTAAAATAAAACAACAAACTAATGAAAGTAAAAAAACAAAAAAGTCTAAATTGAAGAGGTATTTTAATGACTAAAAAAACAAACTTCATTGAAACTAAAGAATATAAACGCTTTGCGGAATTTTGTAATGCTTGTATAAAATATAAATATATTGGGATTTGTTATGGATCACCTGGTGTAGGAAAGACTTTATCTTCAAGATATTACGCGAATTGGGATACAATTAGCTATCAAATTGATTATAGTATGGGTAAAAAAAATTGCTGATAATGCAACAAAAGAAATTATGCCAGCCAATGTACTTTTTTACACGGCTCCTACTGAAAAGCCAACAAAATTAGCAAGTGAGTTAGATATTTTAGGATATAGGTTAGCCATGACTAAATTGATGTATCAAGTAAATCTTGGTATTGTAGAAGAAGATTACTCGAATGTTGGAGAATATACTGAAGTAGATTTAATTATCGTAGATGAAATTGATCGTTTGAAATTGCAGCACTTAGAACAATTACGCAATATTTACGATCAAAATGATATTGCAATGATTTTCATTGGAATGCCTGGCATTGATAAAAGACTTTCTAGGTATCCACAGCTCTATTCTCGAATTGGCTTTGCTCATGAGTTTGATAATCTCAGCAAAGATGAAACTCACCATATTTTAGAATATAAATGGTCTGAACTAGATATCCCAATTAAATTAGAAGATTTTTCTGACTATGAGGCAATCACTAGCATGATAAAAATAACTAATGGAAATTTCCGATTGATTCAGCGTTTATTTTCACAAATTGATCGAATTTTAGAAATTAATAATTTGAGAACGATTACTGTTGAAGTTGTAGAAGCAGCTCGTGATAGTTTGGTCATTGGTATAAAATAAAATGCTACAGATTTTGTAGCATTTTATTTATATGTGTCATATACCTTGTTAAAAAAATGCCATTTAAATCCAAAAGTGACATTTTAGCAACATCCGATATTGTTAAAGGGGTAATTAAATTAGACCTCCCAGAAGATAGGAATAGACAGTATACACAATATACTTCTGTTTATGATTTAAGTAAAAAACAGTTGTATATCAAAATGTATGAGAACTTCACGATTCAAATGATTGAGTTTGACGATACTGTTGAAAATCAAGATAAAACTAAAGTATATGAGCTAGTTAAAGTACCAAAATATAAAGTATTAAATGATAAGTAGATTGTAGGAAAGAAGAGAGTTCTATATGGGGTAAGTTAAATCAAATTTTATTACGAGGTGGAGGTTTTACTTCGGGTGAAAATTATTTAGCACATTACTAAAAACGAAGGAAAAAAGAGTCTAAATGGTTTTCTTTGCTGGTGTTTAACTCATAAGAAACTAACGATTAACATAAAAAATTGTCTATTCAAGAAACTTTTTTACTCAGGCTGTGTTAGAAAGAAAATTCAATTTGTTAGTTTTGTTTCTGATTTTAGAACCCTATGTGCACATTTTTTTAATGCTTTATCAGTTTTAGTTTTTTGTAGATATGGATTACTCAAAATAAGAAGCGTAAATTCCTATGTTGTAATATATTTTGTTATCGTCATTTACATATTCGGTAATATGATGAATTTCTGTAGGTTACACTTTTACTTCATTGAATATAGCAATATAGCAGACTTAATTTTTATATAAATGTATTTTAAGTATTTTTCATGATACGGAGCAATTTCTTCAAATAAATTTTTTTTGAATCTTGTTCATCGGAAGTTTTGCTCAAGTATTTTTTTCATAAGCAAAAATGTGTTAAGATAGAAAGCGAAACGATGAGATTATTGGAGGAAATTATGAATAAAAGTTGGCTATTAGTAATTTTAGGAGCAATTTTAGAAATTGGCTGGGTAACAGGCTTGGCACATGCCACTAGCTTAGGGGAATGGGCAATTACGATTATTAGTGTCATTTTAAGCTACGGATTATTTACGATGGCTGCAAAAGAGTTGCCAATGGGGACTTTATATGCAGTTTATACAGGTCTTGGGACGGTAGGTACGATTTTAACTGGAATTTGGCTATTCGATGAAGCAATTTATCCTTTAAAAGCTTTTTTAATGATTTCACTATTGGTAGGAATTGTTGGGTTGAAAATGGTTGAAACAAAAAAAGAGGTATAAGGAGTGGTTACAATTGGATTGGTTGGCATTATTTGTTGCGGGACTAATTGAAATTATTGGAGTGATAAATTTAAAAAGATTAGCCATTGGTAAAAAAGACGCTATTTTCTTTGCGGTTTTGTTAATGGGGATTAGTTTAATGCTGTTGTCCTATGCGCTTCAAACGATTCCAATGGGAACAGGTTATGGAATTTGGACTGGAATCGGAACGGTGGGAACCACGATTGTTGGAATTTTATTTTACCGTGATTCGAAAAGTGTTTTACGCTTATTTTTTATTGGGATTATTTTAGTTTCAACGATTGGTTTAAAATTAATTAGTTGATAGAAAAAGATTTACTGTCATTGTAGAAAATCAAAAAGTTATTAGAAAAATGGGAATAAATTAAATTTAAATCCATATTTTACAGTTAAACCAAATAAAAAAGCTAGAAGTACTGTTTTAAAACAGTATTTCTAGCTTTTTTATTTTATTTAATTCCTCTAAATTAAACAATTAAATAAAATACGTTAAATAAAAAACTAACGAATCATGTCAAAACTAACGAAATAAACAGCATTATATTTAAAATTTATAGAATTTAAATATATAACAAAATTACTTTTCTGTGTCATATAATACACTAAGAAAGAAGCTCTCAAAAAGAAATGTTTAAATGAAGAGAGAAAAGATTATTTAAAAATACAGATAAACCACTGAGTAGAAAGTGATGTTGCTTGTCTTATTTTAAGTTTAATTTTTCAAAAAAATTGTTGGAAAATCTTACTTTTGATAGTGGGAATATGGAACTATACCAAAGAAAATTAAAACAAAATGTTTGAATTTTAAATGGATTCTATAGTTAAAAAAAAGATAACTATTCTTTTAGAAAAAAGTCTTTTCTTTTCTTAAAAATATAACAGAGGTGATAAAATGTCGTATGGGAAAATAGTTTCAAAGCTTCGAAAAAATAAAAATTATTCTTTAGAAAACGCATGTAGGAATACAATGACAAAATCTTTTTTATCAAAATATGAACGAGAAAAAGTAAATATTTCAGTGACAAAATTTTTTAAATTATTGGACAATTTAAATGTTGAATACGACGAGATTGATTATATAAAAAATGGGTACCGATTGTCTTCAAAAAGAAGAGTAGAGGAACGAATTATAACGGCTTTTCAAAAAATTGATTTAGAAGAGTTAGAAAAATTAAATCGTGAACTCATACAAGAGCTAGAAACGACTGAAGATATTTTCTTTTTACACAATCATTTACTTGTTTATTCTCTAATTTGCCGAGTGAAAAATGAAAAAATTGATGAAGAAAAAGTGTTGCCAATCAAATATTATCTCTTCAATACTCAATATTGGGGTTATTATGAACTGCGTTTATTTACCAATATGATGTTTATTTATGACTTAGAAACACTAGAATTTTTAATTGAAAAAGCCTTAAAAGAAGTTTATCTGTATCGCGATTTAAATGCAAACCAAGACGACTTAGCGCGAATGCTAATTAATATGGTATTGTGTTGTTTTGATCAACATAATAATAGAAAAGCACAGAAGTACTTAAAGACGATTGAATCAATTGGAGTAAAAGAAACTGCCTTTTTTGAAAAGGTAACGATTGAATTTTTAAACGGAATTCTCTTAATTAAAAATGGCCATAAAACTTCTGGAGAAGAAAAATGTTTATTTTCACTTGAAGTATTTAAACGACTCGGGATGAAAGAATATGCTAGCTATTATAAAAATTATTTAGAACAAGTCTAGTAAAAAAGCTTCCTTAAATTTAAGGAAGCTTTTTTTTAATTAAAGTATGGATTGGTTTTTTGTTCCTGTGCAATAGTGGTTTCATCACCGTGTCCAGGATAAACAACTGTTTCTGGTGGCAATGAGAATAATTCAGTTTTAATGGCTGTAAGCAGTTGATCTAAGTTACCTGTTGGCAAATCTGGTCGTCCGACACTGCCTTTAAATAGAGCATCTCCAGCAATTACGAAATCATTAAATATAAAACTCACACTGCCAAATGAATGTCCAGGTGTTGGTACAACTGTAAAATGAAGTTTTCCAAAATGATACTCTTGATACAGTGTAAACTCAAATTCTGCAGGTCTAGCAGTAACAGGAATAGTTGTAAATTGTGCAGATAAGTTCATTTCAGGATCATTCAACCAATCTTGTTCCAATTCATGAACATAAACAGGGATTGAAAAAGCGTCGCGTACTTGATCGACGGCACCAATATGATCATGGTGAGTGTGAGTCAATAAAATGGCTTGAGGAATTACATTTAGTTTATGAATGGTATCAATGATTCTTTCTGCGTCAGAACCAGGATCGATAATTAAAGCATCTGTGCCATCCGCTATAATATAGCAATTCTCTTGTAAGGAACCGTTAGGTATTTTTTCGATATGAATCATTTAGTATCACTCCTAAAAAAAGTCTTGATTCGATTATAACGGAAAAAGGAGTGAGAAGAAAGAATTGAAACTAAAAAGCCGCTAAAAAAGTTGCATCTTTAGCGACAGTTTTCATACTATTAATGAGCATCTTCATCTACAGCTTTAAACATTTGTTTATAACGTTCTTCATCTTCTTGATTATCACGAACAACTTTTGCTACAGTGAAAGAAGAAGAAATGATTCCAACAGTTCCCATTAAGTAATAGCCTTTTACCATCAATGGTTCTTTTAACGTGTAAAGACCAATTGTGATTAAGACAATAAAGAAAATAAAGGATCCCCATGCCAATAAAGTAAAAGCTGGTGTATTGCGGTATGTTTTCTTTTTCATTTTGCACCCCCTAATCATTAAGTATACTAGATTTCGATAACAACTGCTATCTAAAAAAATGTTTTTAAAATTCCTAAAAAAAATCCAATTAAGAAAAATCTTAATTGGACTTTTTACTTATTTTTTTAAATATTGACGCATGTGCTCTGTAATTCCAGTTAAAACAATCTCAGCAGGATCATCGGTACTCTCAATTTTCATTGTTGAACCATCCGTTGGTAGCTGTTGATTAAATCGTTCTTCATATTCTGAAATGGATAATTTTTTACGTTTATCTAACAAATCTTGATGGCCTTTAGCGTTAATATAATCTTGGAAGTTTTCTTGGAGTGTTCCACTAAAGAACTCTGCCACAGCACCAGAGCCATAACTAAAGAATCCTAAACGGTCTCCGGCTTTCAATGATGTTTGGTGATCGAGTAAAGAAATCACACTTAAATACAGAGAGCCTGTGTAGATATTTCCAATTTGGCGACTGTACAGCGTACTTAAACGATAATTTTCCAATAAGCGTTCTTGATCCTCACTAGAAACTGAATCAATCACCGTATTTAATGCTTTACGTCCCATTTTTGTATAAGGTAGGTGGAAGCAAATTGCAGTAAAGTCAGCTAATGAATAAGTGAATTTACGTTGATATTCAGCCCAGATTGTTTCAAAAAATTGAATGTATTGTTCAGTTGAATATTTACCATTTACAACGGCTGTTTCTGAGTAAACAGGACGCCAGAAATCCATAATATCCCCTGTTAAAAAGACATTGTCATCTTCTAAGGCAATCACGCGAGGGTCTTTTGTAATCAAGACAGCGACTGCACCAGCTCCTTGAGTGGATTCACCAGGTGTATCTAAACCGTAACGAGCGATATCAGAACCCATAACTAAAACCTTGCTTTCAGGATGGTTTGCAACGTATTCTTTTGCCATCTGAATGCCTGCAGTTGCGCCATAACAAGCTTCTTTAATTTCAATTGAACGAGCAAATGGATTCAAGCCAAGTAAGCGATGAATATAAACTGCGCCAGCTTTTGATTGATCAATTCCTGATTCTGTTCCTAGAATGATCAAATCAATTTTTTCTTTATCGACGTCATCTAATAGCGATAGGGCCGCATTAGCTGCCATTGTTACCGAATCTTGCGTAACAGGTGGAAATGCCATTTTATCTTGTCCAATGCCGATGGTAAATTTATCTGGATCAATTCCTCTTGCCTGAGCAAGCTCAACCATGTCAACATAAAAAGCAGGTGTATAAAAACTAATTTTATCGATTCCTATCTTCATTATCATTACCTTTTTCTATTATATATTTTTGACTCACACTATCAGTTTATTAAAAATAACTTTAAAAGACAACCGAAAGAAGAAAATTTCATCATAAATTAGTAAAATCTTTAAAAAAAAGCCCTATTTTTCATTTTAGAATACGTTTTCATTATTTAACCTAAAGGTTTTAATAAATTTTTAAAGACCCACAATCAACAAGTTGTTTTGGCTATCAATAGTGGTATAATAAAGGCAAAATGTTTTCAAAGGAGAGGGCTATGAAAGAAGTTGTAATTGTAAGTGCAGTTCGAACACCACTTGGAAGATTTGGTGGCAGTTTAAAAGATATTTCAGCTGTTGAACTAGGCAAAATTGTTGTAGAAGATGCATTAAAGAGAGCCGATATAGAGACATCAGATATTCAACAAGTTATTTTTGGAAATGTGCTGCAAGCAGGTCTAGGGCAAAATCCAGCTAGACAAATTGCTATCCATGCAGGCATTCCTTTTGAAGTTCCTGCAATGACAATTAATGAAGTGTGCGGTTCCGGTTTAAAAGCAGTGATGTTAGGCAGACAAGCGATTCAACTTGGCGAAGCAGAAGTCGTTGTGGTTGGCGGAACTGAAAATATGTCACAGGCACCATTTTTAATGGAGCATCATCGCTTTGGTCACAAATTTGGCAACGATCAAGTGGTTGACAGTATGATTAATGATGGATTATCTGACGCCTTTGGTCAGTACCACATGGGAATTACTGCAGAAAATGTAGCTGAACAATTTCAAGTTAGCCGTAAGGAACAAGATGCTTTTGCTTATCACTCACAAATGAAAGCTAAACAAGCAGAAGAACAAGGTTTCTTTCAAGAAGAAATAGTTCCCGTTTTACTAAAAAATGGCACTTTAATGGAAAAAGATGAAACGATTCGTTATGATACATCAATGGAAAAATTAGAACGTTTGAAGCCCGCCTTTAAAAAAGACGGCACCGGCACCGTCACAGCTGGAAATGCTTCTGGAATCAATGACGGTGCTTCGGCATTAGTGTTAATGTCCAAAGAACGAGCAGAAGCGAAAGGAATTCCTTATTTAGCAACCATCAAAGCAACCGCTGAAATTGGAATTGATCCTGCGATTATGGGATACGCTCCCTATTATGCAGTCAAAGAAGCTGTTAAAAAAAGCGACTATAGCTTATCAGAAATTGATTTATTCCAATTGAATGAAGCATTCGCCTCACAATCAGTAGCTGTTGTAAAAGATTTAAAAATTGATCCAGCAAAAACCAATATATACGGTGGAGCAATCGCCTTAGGGCACCCAATTGGCGCATCAGGTGCGCGAGTATTGACGACCTTACTATACGAATTGAAACAAACGAAGCAACAAACAGGTGTGGCATCATTATGTATTGGTGGCGGATTAGGCGTTGCCATGGTTGTTGAACGTCACTAAACTAGTTGAAAGAGGGGAATTGAAATGGATTCAACTATTTCAAAATTTTATCAAAAAAGCCGCCAAGAGCGAATTAAACTATTAGCTGAAAAAGGATTTTTAACCGAACAAGGGGAACAATTATTAATGGATGAACAGCTATTAGATGCAACAATTGCAGACAATATGATTGAAAATCAACTAAGCCAATTTCCATTGCCAATAGGTGTGGCACTAAATTTTTTAGTGAATCAGAAAGATGTGATTGTGCCGATGGTGACAGAAGAACCTTCTGTGATTGCAGCAAGTAGCAATGGGGCAAAAATGATTCGAAGTGGCGGTGGATTTACAACTGAAATTCACGAACGTGCGATGATTGGACAATTGATTTTTAAAGATGTTCCAGATATCGAAGCAGCTGCAAAAATGATTCAAGATAAAGAAAGTGACATCATAGAAATCGCATCCCGTGCACATCCTTCTATAGTTAAAAGAGGAGGAGGCGTGAAGCGAGTTGAAACAAGAATCATTACAAATGAAGAGCGAGTACCTGAATATTTAACCGTTCACCTAATTGTAGATGTTCAAGAAGCCATGGGAGCCAATACAATCAATACAATTTTAGAAGCAACAGCTGAACCGATAACCAATTGGATTAAAGGAAGCACCTTGATGCAAATTCTAAGCAACTATGGCGATGCTTCTTTGGTTACGGCTAAATGTGAGATACCAGTAACGGTTCTAGCAACTCAGGAATACAGTGGAGCAGAAGTTGCCAATCGAATTTCAGAAGCAACCCATTATGCTCACTTGGATCCTTACCGAGCAGCAACTCATAATAAAGGCATCATGAATGGGATTGACGCAGTAGTGATGGCATCTGGGAATGACACAAGAGCGATTGAAGCAGGTGCTCATGCTTATGCGAGTCGAACAGGGCGTTATAAAGGGATGTCCAATTGGTTTGTGAATGAAGCTGGAAATTTAGTAGGAGAATTGACATTGCCAATGCCAGTGGGAACCGTTGGTGGCGCTATTAGTGTCTTGCCACTTGTGAAAGCAAATCAAGAATTATTGCAAATTCATCAAGCGACAGAGCTTGCAAGCATTATTGTTTCAGTTGGATTAGCGCAAAATTTATCAGCATTAAAAGCGTTAGTAACAGAAGGAATCCAAAGAGGTCATATGTCACTACAAGCAAAGGCACTGGCAATCCACGCAGGCGCAACTGGTGATGAAATCGAACAAGTAGTAGCAGAATTACGGAAAGCACCTCAAATGAACCTAGCTACTGCACAAGCTATCTTAAAAAAAATAAACTAAAGAAAAAAACCTTCTCAAAGTTGAGAAGGTTTTTTCTTTAGAATTTGTAAGGTGTTAATTTATATTGTTTGATATCTTCTTTAATGCCAGTAACAATATTGTCATTGCCATTCATAATCGCACAAGCCATTGCTAAGAAGTAGAATTCTTCTGCTTCTTTTTTATTGCCTTTTTTCAATAAGTTAAAGCCTTTTTCATAGTACAAGAAATCAAGCATGTAGTATGATTTGTCTTTTTGTAACAAGTCAATTCCGATGTCAGATAAGCTAATAGCTTTATCGTAGATTTCAATTTTTGAATAGAATTTAGCTGCGTTGTAATAAATCTTCAATAATTTAGTAAAGTTATCTGCTTCAACTTTGTTTAATTCTTGAATATCATCAATTGATTTGTCGAAATAAACTTTAGCTTTTTTAATGTCATTTTTTGAATCATAAGCAATTCCAATTGAATTTGTAACTAAAACATCCACAAAATCAAGATTAGAAGAACGCTCTAAGATTAATTCTAAATTAAAGTAGTGCAAAGCTTCTTCAAATTCGTTGAAACCAATTAAACGAGTAATCCCAACATAGTAGTAATAAAGTTTTTTATCGTGAATATTGTCTAGCTCATCTTCGTTGATGCTACTTACTAATAAATCATAAGCTTCTTTATGTTGTAGTTGGTTACAAAGAGTATCAACTTTTTTAAAGAGATTGTAATTTGTATTTGAATCTCCTTCAACAATACAAACATCGTTGATTTCTGCACCTAAACGATCACAGATTTTGCTTAAAATATTCATAGTTGGAATATTGTTGTGATTTTCAATTTTACTGATGGTAACTTGGGTACAGATGCCTTCTGCCAATTGACTTTGTGTTAATTTTTTCTCGATTCTTAATTTTTTAACTTTATCTCCTAAGATAATCATGATAAAAAATTCCCTTCTATAGTTGATTTTAATTAATAAACGTTATATTATAGAGATAGTAAAACAAATGTTTTGCTATCTCTATTTTTAATATTTCCAAAAAGTAAAGATTATTTTTTTTGGGGGGGAGGAATAAATATGTTACTTGAAGAATTAGTGAGTTTAGCAGAAGGGTCAATTTCGACCTACGGCAATATCAGCTATATATAGTTCAATTAACTTTGAATTTATTCCAAAAACTTCTGTGTGTATTCTTAACATTGAAGTTTTTTTATTATAGTAATCAATTACTGTTCAATATTATAGCATAAAGGTTAGCTATTTGTGTTGAAATTTTAATCTTATTATCATCGTGAATCCAGCTATTAGATAGAATAATATCCATAAATAATATAATAACTAAAAATGATAATCCAAATAAATGTGAAAAATAACTCAAGATTAGTGTTTGAAGAGACCAAAAGGAAAACTGATTTATATAATAATTGAATAATTCAGAGGTGTTTTTTTTATATAAATGCTTATTTTATAAGGATTAACCGTTTTTTTTTTGAATAAAATGCTTTTTTTACATTGGAATTATACATAAAAATAATTATTTAGGTTATATGTAAGAATAATAAAACGTGTGATTTCTTTCACGTTTTTTTTGTTTATTTTAGAAGTTTTTTTGTGAACAAAATGTGTCGTAAAATAAAAAAATAATTAAAAAAGAGCGAATATGAATAAAAAAATTACGAATTTGATGTTTGATTCGACGTTTAATAGCTAGTTTAATTATTAAATTATAACAAATATAGTTGTGATAGTTAAAGAGAAAAGCGAGTTAATCATTTTTTCAGAATGAAAATAAACTAATTTTAGAAAAAGTTTCTTTCAGAAGAAAAATAGAGACGGAAATATGAACAAAAGCTTATTTTATGCGACTAATAGAATTGTTCGATGAAAAAATGTTCGAAAGTTAAGAACAAAAGTAAATGTGAAGGTATAAAAGTAAAGTATATTGGTTTATGTATGAGGTTTTCCAGTCAAACATTTTGTTAAGAAAAAAAGAACAGGAAAAATAAAAGTACTTTTTTTAACCAAAATTAATTAATAGTTAAATGAGGATGAGAGGGATTCGTCCATCTTTTTTTAATAAATATTAGGTTCAGTAATGAAGTAGTTTTAATTAGGATAAAAGGACTCACCTATTACTAGTAGAATAAGGACTAAGAAATAGAAAGAAGTTCATTTTTTAGAAACAACAGTTCTAACTAGCATTTTTTTGTGCAATAATCTATAATTTAAATATAAAAGTATAGTCTATTATTAGGAGTGATTGGAATGGAACATATTCAATTAAAAGATTTTCCAACTGATTTTTTATGGGGGAGCGCAAGTGCGGCTTATCAAGTTGAAGGAGCATGGAATGTTGATGGGAAAGGCAAGTCTGTTTGGGACGTCTATGCGAAAGTTCCAGGGGCAACTTTTCAAGATACTAATGGAGACGTCGCAGTTGACCACTACCATCGTTATAAGGAAGACGTTAAATTAATGGCAGAGCAAGGTTTAAAAGCGTATCGTTTTTCAATTGCATGGAGCCGAGTTTTACCAAATGGAACCGGAGAAATCAACGAAGCAGGGTTAGAATTTTATGATCGTTTGATTGATGAATTGTTGTCTTATCAAATTACGCCAGTTGTTACGTTGTATCATTGGGACATCCCGCAAACATTAATGGAACGTTATGGCGGCTGGGAAAGTCGCGAAGTAATTGAAGATTTCAATAATTATGCAGTTATTTTATTTAAGCGTTATGGTGATCGAGTGAAACATTGGGTAACTCTAAATGAACAAAATGTTTTTGTGGGACAAGGCTACAAAACAGGGACTCATCCACCTGCAGTTCGAGATGAAAAACGATTCTATGAAGTCAATCATATAGCAAATGTGGCTAATGCAAAGGTAATTCAATCATTCAGAGCTTTATCGATTGAAGATGCGTTGATTGGACCAAGTTTTGCCTATACCCCGGTTTATCCAAAGTCACCCAATCCCAAAGATATTTTAGCTGCTGAAAATGCGGAAGAACTATTGTCGCACTTTTGGATGGATGTTTATGCCTGGGGCGAATATCCTAGAGTAGCAATGAACTACTTGATCAAAGAAGGCATTGCACCAACTATTTTACCGGGAGATTTAGAACTATTAAAAGCGGCAACACCTGATTTTATGGGGTTAAACTATTATCAAACAGCAACTGTAGAGTACAATCCATTAAATGGGGGCGTTGGTGAAGCAAAACCAAACTTTACTGGAAAAAAAGGAAGCAGTAAAGACAGTGGTATTCCTGGCTTATTTAAAACGACTGCCAATCCATTTACTGAAACAACAGATTGGGACTGGACGATTGACCCAGAAGGGCTACATGTAGCCTTACGACGGATAGAAAATCGCTATCAATTGCCAATCTTAATTACTGAAAATGGTTTAGGAGCCTTTGATAAGCTTGAACCAGATGACACAATTAATGATGAGTACCGGATTGATTATTTAAAACGTCATGTAAAAGCCATTCAAGAAGCTATTACAGATGGTGTGACAGTATTAGGCTACTGCACATGGAGTTACACAGATTTGTTAAGCTGGTTAAATGGGTATCAAAAACGTTATGGGATGGTTTTTGTTGATCGTGACGAACACGATGAAAAAACGTTGCGTCGCATTCCAAAGAAAAGTTATTATTGGTATCAAGGTGTCATTGCTTCAAATGGCAAACAAATAGAATAAGCAACGCTAGGCTTGTTTCATTGCGAAACAGGTCTGTTTTTTTTTAATGATTGATGGAACAAATAAAAAATGACGACACCTATGAAAAAAGGTATAATAGAATAATAAAAGATAAGGGGGAATTTAAATGGAATCACTGATAGTTGCATATTTCTTTGTGTTTCTAGCATTATTTTATATCGTACTAATTGTTGGCATGATTTTTATGTGGTATTTTATCATTAAAAAAGCAATTGTTAAAGGGATTAATGAATCAAAATTAGTGAAAAATAGTTCGGATCATGATCGGGAAATTTATCTATTAAAACAAGAGCTAAAAGGACTAAAAGCAGCTCAACAACTTACTGAAACCACTAATGAAGCAATTTTTGATGAAATGGAGCCGCTTGTAGTAGAAGAAGAGAGTTTTGTAACTGAAGAAGCGGAAAAAGATGGAGGGAGAGAACACGATGAATCGACAAACTGAATATCTATTAACACTGATAGGAGCTATCTTTAATGCCTTATCTGCTTTTGTGCTTATTATTATTACAGCTTTAGCGGGAATTGGGATATCTTCTCAAATGAATCAAACGTATGATACGGATTATTATAATACAAACTATTATGATGGTTCGGAAAGTGCTCTTTTAATTGGAGTCTTAATTGTTGTTGTCATTTTTTTAGTCGCAACGTCTATTGTAGGTTTTATTGCAGCTTTTAAAATCAAAAAAGGGCATTCAGGTTGGGGAATTGCTGTTTTGGTTTTAGGTGGACTTTCAATAACTTCAATTCATGGGATTTTATGGGTGATTGCAGGAATCATGATGCTAACTAGAAATGGTCAAATCAATGAAGGATCAGATTCTATCACAGATGATTTGACTTATTTAAAAAAATTGTATGATGAAGGCATTATTAGTACAGATGAATATGAAAAGAAAAAAAAAGAATGGCTTAATTTTTAAAAAAGGCAATCTGAATCGTATGTCGATTTGGATTGTCTTTTTTTAATTTATTAAATGAATAGAACTAAATAAAAATAGTTCTAAAAAAGTGTAAATAGTTGCGATTACTAGCAGGTTTCTATAATATAATAAGGGTAAAATGAGCTTTAGAATATCATTATTGAAATGAGGAATGACAGTGTGTTCTGCAACTACGGATACCGAAATTATAAAGGGGATTCAAAATCAACAATATCAAGTTTATTTTCAACCTAAAGTGAGTCGTAACCAATTAGAAACAGTGGGTGTTGAAGCATTAATTAGGTTAAAGATAGGAAATCGTATTTTAACACCAAATCTTTTTTTCTCATTTCTAACAGCAAAAGATAGCCGTAATTTACAAAATTACTTGATTCAAGAAATCGTGATGTTGTTAAATACAAATCCTTTTTTTAAGAAACGAACAATTGCTGTTAATATTCCCTCTAGTGATGTGACAGATGATACTTATATAGAAAAACTTTGCCATTATTTGCAAGCTAATTTAAATGCGCCAGAACGCTTGGAGTTTGAGATTGTTGAACGACCAGAGATACAGGATTTGGAACGAGCTAATCAAAATTTAGTTCAATTAAAAGCATTAGGAATAAAAATTAGTTTAGACGATTTTGGACAAGGCTCATGTTCTTTGCAATATTTACACTCATTACCCGTTGATTGCTTAAAAATAGATCAAGCTTTCATTCGCTCAACCGAACTAAAAGCAATGAAAATTATCGAATCGACGATTAAATTGGCTCATAGTTTGAATTTATCAGTGGTAGCAGAAGGTATAGAAACGCTAACTCAATTAAAACAAGTTCATGAACTAGGCTGTGATGTATTTCAAGGATATCTATTTGATTGCCCACTAAGTCTTTGTGAGCTAACAACTAAAAACAGAAAAAACGCAAGGCTCTTTTAAAAGAGCCTTGCGTTTTTTTAATTAAAAGCTTCTTTTTTTTAAAGCTTCTTTCTTGAATAGAAGGAACCAAGAAAGGCTGCCACAAAAAGCGACACCAAATCCAAAGGACAGTAAATGATTAAGCCAGAAGAAGCGAGTAAGCTGAAGATTATAAAAATCAGCATAGAGCCAGTTGCTTACTAGCATAAAAGGGACATAAAGACTGACAATCAGAATAAGAGGCTTATTTAATGTTGAAAATAAAATAAATTTACCGTTATTTTCTAACGAGAGTTTTTTATAATAATGAGAAGATAACGCCACTAATAATCCAGTCGCCACACTATAAACTAAATAATACCAAATTGGAGGATGTTCCCCTTGAATTCCTGGAGCTTTAAATAAACTAAAAACCCATGAATTACTTGCAATCATAGAAATTGAACCATGTTGGTAATAATTCCATTTATCAAAAAGGGTGCGAAAGGTATTCATAAAAAAGCCAATACTAATTGAAAATCCAATGCTAACAAAAAATAGAAAGAACACATCCCCGATGATGATAGCAAAAAACATCATCATGGAAAAAATTAAACTATAAAATAATAAGCTTAATAATTGGTTAGGTAAAAGTTCAAAAAATGTTGCATTGAAAAATTCGTTCGGAATTTGCATGTAAAGTAATCCAATAAAAATTATTTTTCCAATGATTAAGCTGCCAAGAAGGGTACTAAAACCAAAAATCATTTTTGTTGAAAAAATCATTTTTTTCGAAAAACGACTAGCAAATAAAAATTGATCGAAATCTGAAAATTTATCTAAAAAGAATAAACCAAAACTTAATAGTGCGATAGCAATCCATAAAATATGGGAGGGTTCATTAATAAAAGTAGTAAAAATTTTATTTGAAGATTGCCCCGGCGTATAAAATAAGGAAAAATCATAATCTTTTATCGTTTCCGTGCCTTCAGATAATTTGATTTGTTCAATTGTTGATTGATAATTCTCGTTCCAGCTATTCACCTGATTAAGACCATTATATAAGTAAATTCCAACTACTGTTACAAAAAATAAACTCAATAATTTCCAATGGTGTTTCCAAAGTAAGCTATTCAAATCTTTATTCATCACTCGTTCCTCCTAATTCATCATTTGGTAATCTGCATCTTTGGTGGATTGACTACGAATAATATCTTCAATAGAAACAGGTAGTCTTTCAAATAATACAGGTTTCGTTTCTTTAATTTCATTTTCTAATTCTTGAGGCAATTCTTCAAATAAGTAAGTCAAAACACGCCCCTCAACAGATAAAAGAGTAGCGTTATCTTTTATAACAGAGGGAATGTCTTTTGTGACAAAAACAAATTGGACTTTAATAGCCGTTGAACGTAAGTGTTCTAAATAGAAATCTTTTGTTAAAGTTCCTTTTTTTAAAACTAAAATTCGATCAGCAATAGTTTCTAGTTCTTGAAGTTGATGAGAGGCAATTAGAATACTCACTTGATTTGTTGCAGCCTGTTTTAAAATAAAGGCTAACGCACGTTTCCTTTGAATTGTATCCAACCCATCTAACGGCTCATCTAACAAGAGATAATTAGCTCCTGTAGCAAAAGCACTAATTAAACGAACCATTGTTTTAGTACCTTTTGATAATTTCCCATAACGTTCATCTAACGTTAGTTTGATTTTTTTGAGTTCTCGTTGAAATAAGGCTTGATCAAAATTTGGATAGACGATGTGGTAATAATTGCTAATTTCTTTTAATTTTAATGAATCAAAATAAGAAAGAGAATCTTGTAGTAAAAAAATATGTTCTTTTTGTTTGGGAACCGTTTCAATCTCTTTCCCATCAATTAAAACGGAACCAGCATCTTTTTGATAAAGTCCAACCATGGTTTTAAATAAACTTGATTTTCCATTTCCATTCCGACCAATCAAACCCGTGATTTCTCCTGTTTTTAAGGTGAAATGAATATCCTTTAATGAAAATGAGGCACTAACTTTTTTTGATAAATGTTGAATGTCCATTGGCTTACTCCTTTTTGAGTTTTTTATAGTTTTCTTCAATCCATGCTGTTAATGTTTCTTTGGGAATTTCCAAGTAAAGAGCTTCTATACAAAATTCTTCCAATTGTTTTTGAAGTTTTAACTCTAATTCGGTATTGATGGGATTTGTTTGCCGTTCAGCTATATAGGTTCCTTTTCCTCTTAACGTTTCAATCACACCTTGACGCTCTAATTCTTGATAAGCTTTACTGATTGTATTTGGATTTACTAAAATAGTTCCAGCCATTTCACGTACAGACGGAAGCTTGTCGCCTGGTAATAATATTTTAGCTAAACATTGCTGTTTGATTGCTGATATGATTTGTTCATAATAAGGATGAGGGCTGCGGGGATCAATTTTAATCATAGTCAGACTCCTTTTGTACAGTTGTTTTTGTATTATGTGTACTATTGTAACTAGTACACGTTGGAATGTAAAGAAATTTTAAAAAAAATTAAGTAATTATCTGGAAGTGTAGAGTTTATAATAGGGAAAGAGGTGAGAAGGATGCGGAAAATTAGTTTAGCAATCATAGGTTTAAGTTTAGTTATAATAGGTGGAGTATTCCTTGCAACACCTCACAAAAAAGAGAGCTTTGCAGCAAGCGCCTCGCATTCAAAGATTGGACTATACAAGTTAAAAGAAAATGGCTTAGCACTGGAAACGAATGATTCAGAAAAGTTAGTACCAAATCTTGATAATCCTAATGATGGAAATAAAACTCCTGAATTAACTACTAAAATTGAAAATTTAATCCATCCAAAAGAATTTAACGGAACATTACTAGTCATTAAAAATGGAAAAGTCTTGATAAATAAAGGCTACGGATATGCTAATAAAGAAACGAATCAATTAAATACTTTTCAATCCCTTTACTATATAGGCTCGATTGAAAAAAGTATTACGGCAACGGCTATTATGAAATTAGTAGATGAAGGAAAAATAAAATTAACCAATCCTATCAAAAAGTATTACCCTACTATTAATGACAATGGCGTCATCACAGTTAAACAATTATTAACCCATACGTCAGGAATCGTTGGAATGAAGAAAACAGGGCAACAAGTGACCCACAATGGCGCAGTTCAAGAGGTGTTAGACCAATTAAAAATTGTTAATAACGGACACTGGCATTATACCGATGACGATTATACGCTATTAGCAGGAATTGTTGAACGTGCTTCAGGTACAGATTACACCACCTACGTGACTAAGAATATTATCGAAAAAGCCAATTTATCCCACACCGGTTTTTACGATAGCTTTGATACAGCCCTCTTTCATACGGTAGCTTACCAAAAAGTAGGAAATCAAGCCTATCAGCCACTTCCTATCACTAAAGGAAGCCTGTCTGAAGAATTTGGAGCTGGAAATATGTACATGACAGCAGGTGATTTAGTTAAATTCAACCAAGCGTTAGTGGATGGAAAATTAATCAGTAAAACAAGTTTAGATCAAATGCAAACGCCAGGATCATCCGAATCTTCATACGGTTTTGGCATGTACCTTGGAGAAAAAACAAAATATAGCCACGGTGTGCTTGGTGGATATCATAGTTTAATATTGATTTCAAAGGATGGCAACGATGGCGTTGTTGTGATGGCAAATGAAAAAACGCCCTTTGATATTCTTCAAACAGCGGGTGCTATTTTAAAAGAAGCAGACAAAGTAGAAACCATCGATTAAAAAAGAGGTTAAAATCACAAAAATAAGTGATTTTAACCTCTTTTTTTTTATAAATACATAAAAAAATAAAAAAAGTTGATTTAAATGCTTGCAATTTAGTTCAAAAAGGAGTAAATTTATTCATGGATATAGAATATCTCTAATAGATAGCGAATGTATCTGATTAGAGGCATTATTTTAAAGCTGAAAAGAGGCGAAATCATGAAGCTGACAAAAGGCTTGGAACAAGCTGTCTGTGTGATTGCGTTATTAGCAACCCAAGATCAAGAGATACCCGTTTCTTCACACATTATCAATTATCGGTTACAAGGCTCACCAACCTATTTGAAAAAATTAATGCGCAAGTTGGTAGTCAATAATCTTGTAACATCAGTATCAGGTATCAATGGTGGATTTTCACTGGCGAAAGCACCTGAAAAAATAACGATATTGGAAATTATTGAAGCGTTAGAAGGACCTGTGATCACGTATCCAAATACAGGTTTAATCAACATGGTATTTCAAGATATGCAGCCTGTTGCCAATCAAGGAGATTTGGTATTAATGGATGTATTTCACGAAGCGGACAAGTATTACTCGGATTATTTAGGGAAGCAGACAGTTGAAGATTTGATCCAAGAAACGTTAGGACTTCGTGAAATTCCAATTTTAAATTGGAACGATTTAGCTGAAAAAAAAGGGTTACTAAGAAAGGTGTTGAAAAACGTCAATGGAAATGATGAAAAATGAATGGAAAAAACTTGCCGGCAATAAATTATTACTAATCTCATTTGTCGTGATTATGTTTATTCCTATCTTATACGCAGGATTCTTCTTGAAATCAGTGTGGGATCCATATGGTAAAACAGGTGAATTACCTGTTGCAGTTGTAAACTTAGATGAATCAGTCGACTATCAAGGGAAAACATTAGATGTCGGGGATCAACTAGTTGAGAATTTAAAGAAAAATGATTTATTAGATTGGCATTTCGTTTCAGAAAAAGCCGCTAAAGAAGGTATTAAAGATCGTAAGTACTATATGGTCGTGACGTTACCAAAGAATTTTTCTAAAAATGCTTCAACACTATTAGACAAAGAACCAAAGAAAATGAATATC
Organism: Carnobacterium sp. GW821-FHT04C06; assembly: GCF_059420345.1. Taxonomy (NCBI): domain Bacteria; kingdom Bacillati; phylum Bacillota; class Bacilli; order Lactobacillales; family Carnobacteriaceae; genus Carnobacterium; species Carnobacterium sp. GW821-FHT04C06. The sequence goes on along the minus strand of NZ_JBWKTN010000004.1, from coordinate 87,606 downwards.
ACTTATGAAACAAATGGCTCATTAAACTATATCGGTGAAGTTATTGGCGAGACGGCGGCTAAGCAATTAAAAAGCGAAGTTTCAGCTAATGTAACAAAAGCCTATGCAGAATCAATCTTCGGTCAAATTGAAAAAGTTGGAGACGGCTTTACACAAGCGGCAGATGGTTCTAAAAAACTAGATGACGGAACAAAACAATTAAATGATGGAATCGGTCAATTAGCTTCTAACGTTGGCCCACTTCAAACAGGTGTCGGTCAATTAAACGATGGTTCACAAACCTTAGCAAATGGCGTTGGTGCTTATACAGCAGGTGTGGGTCAGTTAGCCGATGGAAGCAATCAATTAGTTGCTAAAAATGAAGAGTTAAACAGTGGTGTAACTGCCCTTAACGGTGGCTTAAATGACCTTAACTCAAAAGTACAAGCATTACCAGAACAATCACAACAATTAGCAGACGGTGCAAATCAAATTAAAGCAGGAACCGCAACAGTTGATGAAAGTGTTCAAAAATTAAGTCAAGGAGCAACTGGCTTAGTAGCTGGAGCAAATGCACTTAATGAAAAATTACCAGCAGATGATCAAATTCAAAAATTATCAGGTGCATTGGATCCAGCAGCATTTAATAGTATGCCAGCTGAACAACAAGCACAAGTTTTAGCTCAAGCAGCAGCAATGGTAAATGGATATACAGATATTAAAGATGGTGTGTCACAAAAATTAATTCCAGGTGCAACACAAATCAGCGGAGGATTAAACCAATTAGGTCAAAATACACCAACTTTAGCAGATGGAGCAGCATCTCTAGCTAATGGAACAACTCAATTGAATGCAGTTGCCCCAACATTACAAGCAGGTGTTGGTCAATTAGCAGAAGGAGGCAACAAAGTCAGTGCAGGAGTTAAACTTTACACAGACAGCGTAGCCCAATTACAAGCAGGTGCTTCTCAATTAACAGCAAACTCTAGCGCTCTTAATAGTGGAGCCAACGCTCTAAACGGCGGAATTGGTCAAATTTCTGGTAAATTACCAGATTTAATCAGTGGCGTGACTCAACTAAATGACGGTTCAAGTCAATTAAAAGACGGTACAAAAGAATTATCATCTAAATTAAAAGATGGTGCTAAAGAAGTAAACGGAATTACAGCAACAGATAAAACCTTCGATATGCTTGCGAGTCCAGATAAATTGACTCATAAAGAATACAGCCATGTTGAAAACTACGGTGCAGCTCTTGCTCCATACGTTTTATCATTAGCTTTATATGTTGGAGCGTTAGTCTTCAACTTTATCTTCCCAATCCGTAAAATTTCAATGACAGGTCAATCAAGCTTCTCATGGTGGTTAAGCAAATTCTCAATCGGTTTAGTTGCAGCAGTTGCAATGGCAGTGGTTGAAGCAGGCTTAATCCTAGCATTAGGCTTACATGTTGAGTCTGTAGCACAATTTATGACAATGGCAATCGTAACCTCAATTGCTTACATGTTCTTGATTATGACATTAGCCATGACATTTGATAACCCAGGACGTTTCATCGGAATGGTCTTATTGATTGTTCAACTTGGTGGAGCTGGTGGTACATTCCCAATTCCATTAACAAATAACTTCTTCAAAGCGATTCACCCATACTTGCCAATGTCTCATTCAATTTATGGATTTAGAGAAGCAATCAGTGGTGGATTAGGACAAGGTGTCTTTGTAAGTAGCGCATTGATCTTGTTGGCAATCTTCGTTGTCTTCAGTGGATTATTATTCCTTTCAATGAACTGGTTACAAAAAAGACATTTAGATGATGTCTCACAACTTGATGACAATCAAAAATTACAAGCTTTAGAAGACTAAACTTGAAACAAGATAAAACCTAAATGGTTTTATCTTGTTTTTTTGTTATACTAAAAAGAAATGGGGCTAAAAGGAGGAACCAAATGTTACATCATCTTGATTTATACGTCAAAGACTTGCCGAAGCAAAAAGCCTTTTGGAGCCAATTTTTAAAAGCCTTAGGGTATCAAGAATACCAAAATTGGGCTACGGGGATCAGCTGGAAAAAAGAAAACTTTTATTTTGTGATTTCAATTGGAGATGGTAAAATGATTGAAACGCCTTACGTAAAAGGTGGGATCGGTTTGAATCATGTCGCATTTGCAACTGAAACAAAAAAACAAGTAGATACTTTAAGAAAACAGATACCGTCCTTTGGTGGAACGCTTTTGTACGATGATGAGTATCCATTTGCAGGCGGGCCTCATCACTATGCCTTGTATTTCCAAGATCCAGAAGGAATGAAGATGGAATTGGTCGCTATTGAAAGTTGAAGGGAGAATAAAATGAAGTATGTATCGATTAGAGAGAATCCGTCGTACGCGGAGAAAGCCATTTGCTACTTTCAAGAAAAGTGGGGAAGTGAAGAGACGAATTTGTTGTACGAAGACTGCATTACCTCTTGTCTCACATCACCATCAAAGTTGCCACAATGGTATTTATTGCTAAAAGACGAGACGATTGTAGGGTGTGCAGGATTGATTCCAAATGATTTTATTAGTCGGATGGACTTATATCCATGGCTCTGTGCGCTATATATTGAAGAAGAATTTCGTGGAAATAGCTATGGAGAATTGTTGATCGAGCACGTTAAAACTGAAACTAAAAAATTAGGGTTTGAAACATTGTATTTATGTACAGACCATACCTCTTACTATGAAAAGTATCAATTTGACTATCTAGGAGTAGGCTACCATCCTTGGGGCGAAAGTAGCCGTATTTACCAAACGAAACTTGTAGAATAAAAAGAAGCGCTACTCTATAACAGAGAGGCGCTTTTTAACTTTCATTTTCTATTTGGTTAGCGACAACACGTTGAAGCGCGTAAATTTTTTCTTCGGCATCGTCATAAAGATCTAGCGTATCGTTGCTTGTTAAAGTAAAAATAAGTTGATAGCCATAGTGATCTTCAAAAATAAGTTTAGAACTACTTTGTTTTAATAAATGCCCTTCAATTGGGAGGTTATTTAAAAAGAATTCCATTTTGGGTGAAATCTCTAAAATTGTTTCGGTTGACTGATTGATAAAATGACCTTTCCAAGATCCGATAAATTTAGATTTAGTTGAAAGCGTAGGAGCTTGAACTTTTTGATTTTTTAAAAAGAATGAGCCGGTAATTCCTGCAAGCATAGATAAACCAAGAATAACTTGTAAATGTTTCTTTTTTGCCATGATGTCACCTTCCCGTTACAAAGATAAGTACCTCTTTCTATTATAATCTAATTGATGAGAAAATAGAAGTTATCTAATGAATATTATTATAATAAAACGAAGAGGGACTATCGTTTTCTTTTTATTTTTTTGTTAAAAATTGAATGGAAAACTACTATTTTTTGAATATCGTGATCAATTTTCGATAAAATACTAAAAAAGTGGATTTTAATGCAAAAAAAGATTGATTCTTTCGTAAAAAAGAGGGAAAATGATAAGTATGTTAAAAAAAAATGAGAAAAAGGATGTGACGCAATGAAAGTGATTAAATTCGGTGGGAGTTCTTTAGCTTCGGCAACCCAATTAAAAAAAGTATTTCAGATTGTAAAAGAGGATTCGCAACGTAAGGTGGTTGTCGTATCTGCTCCAGGTAAACGCTCAAAAGCTGATGACAAAGTAACGGATTTATTAATTGATTGCGGCACAAAAGCACTTTTGAATGAAGCCTATCAACCTGTTTTAGTCAAAATAATCGCGCGTTATGAAGAAATGGCGGTTGATTTGAACTTAGATTTAGCAATTATTGATGAAATTAAAAGGGATTTAGAAACACTTGCATTAGGGGATAAATCCCAGCCAGACTATTTTTTAGATGCTTTTAAGGCAAGCGGAGAGAACAATAACGCAAAATTAATTGCAGCCTACTTCAACCATGAAGGGCTTGAAGCGACCTATGTCAACCCAATGGAAGCGGGGTTATTTGTCACAGATGAGCCAGGAAATGCACAAGTGCTTCCAGAATCCTATGAGCGTCTGTATGAATTAAGAAAGCAAGCAGGTGTTTTAATTGTTCCGGGTTTTTTTGGCTATACAAAAGAAGGCAAATTAATTACATTTTCCCGTGGGGGTTCAGATATTACGGGGGCTATTTTAGCCAATGGACTGCAAGCAGAGCTCTACGAAAATTTTACCGATGTAGACGCAATTTATGCAGCAAATCCTAATGTCGTAGACAAACCTCAAGAAATTGAGACACTAACGTATAAAGAAATGCGTGAACTTTCTTACGCTGGATTTTCGGTGTTTCACGACGAAGCTCTTTACCCAGCCTTTAAGGCGGGCGTACCCGTTCAAATTAAAAACACGAATAACCCACATGCAGTTGGAACTAGAATTGCCACCACACGAGAAAAAAGCCCAGGAGCTGTCGTTGGAATTGCAAGCTCACCAGGATTTAGCAGTATTTATATTGAAAAATATTTGATGAATAGAGAAATTGGTTTTGGACGAAAGATGCTCGAAATTCTTGAAGATGCTGGTTTAAGCTATGAACACACTCCTTCTGGCATTGATGATTTGACAGTGATTCTTCGTAGCAATCAGCTTTCAGAAAGTCAGGAAAATGAGTTGTTAAATCGATTAAAAGAAGATTTACATGCTGATAAAGTTGTGATTCAACATAACTTAGCCTTAATGATGGTTGTGGGAGAAGAGATGCGCTGTAATGTAGGAACGATGGCAAAAGCATCAGAGGCATTAGCGGAACATGGAATCAATATTGAAATGATCAATCAAGGGTCTTCAGAAGTCAGCATGATGTTTGGCGTTCAAGAAGTAGATGAAGACAAGGCACTAAAAGCACTTTACCAAGCATTTTTCAACTAGAAAAACGACCGACAGATAAAAAATTCTTTTATCTGTCGGTCGTTTTATGCTTTTAACGTTTTTAACAGGCGGAGTCCATTTAAAATAACCAAAATGGTACTTCCTTCATGTCCTACAACTCCAAGTGGCAAATTAATCATTTGGAATAAATTGGATAAAATTAATAAGGAGATAACAGAAATTGAAAAAATCATATTTTGCAACGTAACTTTTTTTAGTTTTTCAGAAAGCTGATAACTATAAGTCAATTTATCCAGTTGATTTTTCATGAGTACAACGTCAGCCACATCCATTGCAATATCTGTACCATTTCCCATGGCAATTCCAATTGAAGCATTTGCCAAAGCAGGGGCGTCATTGATGCCATCGCCTACCATACTAATCGTTCCATATTGTTCCTTAAGTTCTTTGATGATGGCAGTTTTATCTTCTGGTAAGCAATTCGCCTTAATTTCATCAATTCCCAATTCTGTTCCAATCGTTTTTCCAGTCTGCTCATTATCACCAGTCAACATAACGGTGTGAATACCTTGCTTTTTAAAGAAGGCAATCATCTCTTTTGCATCTGCTTTTGCTACATCAAGAAGTCCAATATAGCCTACGATTTGATGGTCGCAACTAATATACGTAACGGTTTTTCCTTCTAACTGCAAAGCTTCGGCTGTTGATAAAAAAGGTCGATTGAGATTTTCCTCATTAAAAATAAAATCTTTTTTCCCAATTCGCCACAATTGATTATAAGCAACACACTCTAGACCGTGTCCAGTAATATCCTTAATAATGATGTCTTCCAAAGTCTCAGTCGTTTGATCATTGAATTTTGTCACAATTGCTTTTGCTAATGGATGAGTAGACGTTTTTTCAAGAGCCACACAAACATTTAAGACCTTTTGAGTGTCTATTTGTTCATCAAAAAAGGAATCTGTTACAACAGGAATGCCTTTTGTTAAGGTTCCCGTTTTATCAAAGGCAATCGCTTTTAGTTGGCTAAAATTTTCTAAATAGGCGCCACCCTTAAATAAAATTCCGCGTTTTGCACCATTTGAAATGGCTGCTAGCGTAGCGGGTGTTGCGGATGCGACTAAAGCACAAGGCGACGCAACAACTAATAGCACCATGCCGCGATAAAAAGATTCGTTCCAACCCCATTGGAAAATAAAATAGAAGACCGCAATCATAATCGGAACAAAAATCAAAACAATTTTTACATAGATATTTTCAATACGTTCGATCATGGTAGCTGTTTTTGAAGGGGTGTTCTGAGCTTCGTTTACTAATCGAATAATTTTAGCAAAAAGAGTGTCGTCTGCAATTTTAGTGACACTCATTGTCAGCGCATCATTTAAATTAATCGTTCCGCCAAACAGTTCAGCGCCAGTATCTTTAGAAACAGGAATAGGCTCTCCAGTAATGGTTGCTTCATCAATTAAAGCATTGTCCGTTTTTAATAGACCATCAATTGGAATACTGCCTCCTTTTGGTACAAATAAGGTATCGCCAATTGTTAACTCATTAATAGAAACCTCCAGAAATGAACCATCGGGTTGGACTTTAAGTGCGGTTTCTGGCTGCATTTGCATTAAACTGGCAATGGCCTTTGAACTTTTTTCAGTTGCGTATTCTTCTAGCGAACCGCTTAATGAAAAAATAAAGATCAATAAAGCACCTTCCATCCAGTAACCAATAATCGACGCACCGATGGCAGCCAAGACCATTAAAATATCAACATTTAAGTGTTTGTTGACCCAAGTATCTTGAATGCCTTCCATAGCTTGTTTAAATCCTCCAATGACAAATGAAGTGAGAAAAATAATGATTGCAGTAGTTTCGAAATGATTTATTTTGAATAGCCATCCTACTAAAATAAGAATCCCGCTAAGGATAGTCGCAGTCATGGCTTTGTTGTTCTTAAGAAAAGTCATTAAAAATTCCTCCTAAACTATTTTTTGATAAACCAAGCATACCAAAATCAAAAACTAAATGATAATGATTCTAATTAGTTGATAGTGATAATTACTATCAATGTCTATATTTAAGACAAAAGATGATTTTTTCAATGAGAATGAATATCAATTAAAGGAGATAGAAAGTTTTCTTTTAGACGAGTAATTCAAATTTTAGTAAAATTAAATTTTATTAATTATCGTTTTTATTATTTGAACTAGTTGGAAAATACTTTTAATCTCTAGTTTCAAAAGAAATTAATTCGTTTTTTTAAAATAAAATTTCAAAATTACTTGAAATTTCATTTCTAAAGAGTTATGATATGTTCAAGTAAAGAAAAGATTTTTTAAGGAGGGACAATATGTTAGGTATTTCCATCTTTTTAGGTGAAGAGTTAACAGAGGAAACAGAGCAGTATCTTTATAAAATGAATGAAAGCGGATTCTCTGGAATCTTCTCATCTCTTCATATTCCAGAAGACAACGTCAGCCATTATCGTAAGCGCTTAGCAAAACTAAGCTCGTTCGCTAAAAAACTGAACATGGAGTTAATGGTGGATATTTCTGGTGAAGCCTTAACGAAGATCGGCTTATCCTTTGATCGACCCATTGAAATTTTAGCAACTGGGATTACAGGGTTACGAATGGATTATGCAATCTCCAATAAAACCATCGCATCCGTCAGCAATCATTTAAAAGTGGCTCTCAATGCAAGTACCATTAGTGAAGAAGACGTTCATGAATTAAGAAAATATGGAGCAAATTTTGAAAATATGGAAGCTTGGCATAACTATTATCCACGACCAGAAACAGGCTTAGACATGCCTACATTTCTTGAAAAAAATAACTGGTTAAAAAGCTTAGGTTTTAGAATAATGGCTTTTGTACCAGGCAATGGGAAATTAAGAGGGCCCCTCTTTCAACAGTTGCCAACTATAGAAGATCATCGTTTTAAGCATCCGCTAGCATGTAGCATTGAATTGACTAAAACAGGATCGGTAGATGATATTTATATTGGAGATCCTTCCATAACAGATGAAACAAGAGAACAGTTTAAAGCTTATTATCAAGAACAAATGCTTATTTTAAAGTATACGCAAGTGAGCCACAATCCCATTTATTTAGATTTAATTACTGGAAATCATTGGAACCGAATGGATCCAGCTAGAGACGTTCTACGAAGTGCGGAAGCACGATTTAAGCCAAGAGTAGAGATCAAACCAGAAGAAAATCTTCAGCCCCGCTCGAAAGGAAGTATCACAATTGATAACGAATTATATGGGCGCTATATGGGAGAGATTCAGATTACCAAATTAGATTTAAAAGCAGACGAAAAAGTGAATACAATTGCAAAAGTTGTAGAGACTGATTTAGATTTAATCGATTGGTGTCTTGCAGGTCAGCAATTTAAACTAAAATCAATGAATTGAAAGTAGGAAATAAAATGAATTTAGAGAAATTAACAACAGAGACAAGAAACGAAGAAACCATGCGATTGGATGAACTATCAACTGCAGAGGTCGCTCGTATTATGAACCAAGAAGACCAAAAAGTAGCCTTAGCTGTTGAAAAAGAATTAGCAAGTATCACGACAGTCATTGATAACATTATTAAATCATTTAAAGCAGGCGGACGCTTAATTTACATGGGAGCTGGAACAAGTGGTCGGTTAGGCGTACTAGATGCAGCCGAATGTGTACCAACCTTTAGTGCAGATCCATCGATGGTTCAAGGTTTAATAGCGGGTGGAATGGCAGCCATGACGGTAGCTGTTGAAGGAGCAGAGGATTCAAAAGAGTTTGGAGAATCTGATTTAAAAGCAATTTCCCTAACAGCTGATGATATTGTAATCGGAATTGCTGCCAGTGGACGGACGCCATATGTGATTGGTGGGTTAGAGTACGCAACTAAAGTAGGCGCTACAACCGCAACACTTTCATGTAATAAAGAAGCTGAAATTAGTCAATATGCAACTTACCCAATTGAAGTGGATGCAGGTCCTGAAATCTTAACCGGTTCAACACGCTTAAAATCAGGAACCGCGCAAAAATTAGTTCTGAATATGCTGTCAACCATCTCGATGATTGGGATTGGAAAAGTGTATCAAAATTTAATGGTAGATGTAAAACCAACGAATGAAAAATTAGAAGAACGATCAAAACGAATCATCATGCAAGCCACTGAATGTAGCTATGAAAAGGCTAGTCTTACATTTATTGAAGCAGACCAGCAGGTGAAATTAGCAATTGTAATGATTTTGACAGATAGCACTAAAGAAGAGGCAACTGAAAAATTAACAAAAGCAAATGGCTTTATTCGCAAAACGATTTAACCACTTTAGAAAGAAAAGGGGAATAGAAAATGGCTGAATTAAAAGAAGAGCGTTTGGCAAGAGAGATTTATGAAAAAGTTGGTGGAATGGGGAACGTCAATAAAATTATTCATTGTATGACTCGTGTACGAATGTCATTAAATGATGAAGAGAAGGTTGACTTAGTTGGATTAAAAGCAATTGATGGCGTGATGGGTGTCGTTGAAGATGATACATTACAAGTCATTGTTGGCCCTGGAACAGTGAATAAAGTAGCCAATAAAATGGTAGAAATGGCAGGCGTTCGCTTAGGTGATCCAATCATGATCCAAGAAACCAATCAACCTGTAAAAGGAAATAAAACAGGTTTAGAGGCAGCTGAAGAACTGGCTCGTGAAACTAAAGCTAAACAGAAAAAGAAAAATAATACACCTTTTAAAAGAGCTTTAAAATCAATCTCAAATATTTTTGTTCCGATGATTCCAGCATTTGTTGGTGCAGGTATTATTGGCGGAATAGCAGCTGTTTTATCGAATATGCTGGTGGCTGGAACGATTAGTGGCGATAATTGGGCAAATAGTGTTCTTGTCCTTAACATTATTAAAAACGGTTTGTTTACGTACTTGCAAATTTATGTTGGGATCAATGCAGCTAGAGAATTTGGTGCAACTGAAGCATTAGGTGGAATCGTTGGTGGGATCGTTTATCTAAGCGGTATGACACCTGAAGCGCCATTGCCTAATATTTTAACCGGTGGGACACTTTCACCTGGGCAAGGTGGGATTATTGGTGTCATTCTAGCAGTTTGGCTGATTGCTTTACTTGAAAAACGTCTGCATAAAGTGATTCCAGAAGCAATTGATATTATTGTAACACCAACGATTGCATTATTAGTGATTGGTTTATTGACGATTTTCTTAATTATGCCTGTTGCAGGAGCAATCTCAACAGCGCTAGTAGGTGCAATCAACTGGGTCTTAACCATTGGTGGCGCATTTGCAGGTTTTGTTTTAGGCGCTTTATTCTTACCGATGGTGATGTTTGGATTACATCAAGTCTTAACCCCAATTCATATTGAAATGATTAGTTCGACTGGAATGACGTTATTATTGCCTATTTTAGCTATGGCTGGTGGCGGTCAAGTTGGAGCAGCCTGCGCACTGTGGTTGAAATGTAAAAAGAACAAGCAATTGACCAACATGATTAAAGGTGCATTGCCTGTAGGTATTTTAGGAATTGGTGAGCCATTGATTTACGGCGTGACGTTACCATTAGGGAGACCTTTTGTAACCGCTTGTATTGGTGGCGGTATCGGTGGAGCTGTAATTGGAGCTCTCGGTGGAATTGGCGCAATTGCCATTGGTCCAAGTGGGGTAGCTTTAATTCCTCTTATTGCAAATGGACAATGGATTGGCTATATTTTAGGATTATTAGCAGCTTACGCAGGTGGATTTATTGCTACGTATTTCTTTGGTGTTCCAAAAGAAGCAATGGAACCAACTGAACTATAAAATTAGGATTGTTTCTCTAATAAATTAATGATAGGATAAATGAATAAACTTAAAAGACATGTGAATGTAAGGTTCAGATGTCTTTTAAAGTTAAAAAGAGAGGGATTTTATGCAACCTAATATTCTATTTGTTATCCAAGAAAAACTTGCTTCATTACCTAAATCAGAACAAAAAATTGGCGAAGCAATTTTAAAGGATCCCCAAAAAATTATCCAAATGAATGCGACTCAATTAGGGAAATCAGCCAATTCAAGTCCAGCTGCAATCATTCGTTTTTGCCATTCAATCGGTCTAAAAGGCTTTACCGAATTAAAGCTCCAATTGTCGGCTGAATCAAAAATGATTGAAGAAAAGTTATACACCGAGATATTACCAGACGAAGAATTTGAACAAATGAAGAAAAAATTATTATTAACAACTGAACATGTTTTAAGAGAAACCAGTAAATTACTAGAGACCGCTCAAGTGGAAGAAGTAACCAAAGCTTTCAATCAAAGCCCCATTATCTATACCTATGGACTAGGAGCCTCTCATTTAGTGGCGCTAGATATCCAACAAAAGTACAGTCGAATTGGCAAACATGTCATGAGCACGCTAGATACACATTCCTTGGTGGCTTCAATGTCAACAGCTCCAAAAGAGGCGATTTTCTTTGGGATTTCTAATAGTGGAGAAACAAAAGAAGTCATTCATTTGATGAAGGCAGCGCAAAAATTTGGACTTCAAACTATTTCATTAACAGAGCTAGGCGAGAATTCCTTAAAGAAATTGTCGATGATTTCCTTACAAACAGGCATTAGTGGTGAAGCACCTTTAAGAAGTGCTGCTACCAGTTCCCTACTAACACAACTATACGCAATCGATTTGCTTTTCTATGATTTTGCTACTAAAAATTACGAAACCATTTTAGAGAGATTAGAAAAATCGAAGGCGGGAATTCAATTATTGAATTAAATTTTATAAAAACGAGTAGATATACATGAATTCCTTCGTGTATATCTACTTTTTTATCTAAATCTTATCGAAAAATAAAGAACTGGATAACCTAAGTTCAATATTGAACTTAGGTTATCCAGTAGATTAATTATTTAGTTTCTTTTTCTCTTGTATAGATACCAGGTTGACTTCCATCATAATTGGTAATCAATTCAAGACTCGAATTATGAAGGACTGAAGACGAAGAGGTATCATCAATCTTTAGCCATTTTCCAGTGTAAGGATGACTTGTTTTTTCACCAAGACCTACATTAGAGTGTAAAAGAGTTTTATTTCCTAAATGGATGGTATCTAATCCACTTGTGTTATTGAATATACGGACCATTGAAGTGACTTTAGACGTATCCCAGTTAGAAAGATTTAAACTATTTAAAGAATTACTTGTATTAAACATATCATTCATTTTAGTTACCATAGAAGTATCCCAATCTGAAAGATCTAAACTAGTTAAGGAACGATTGTCAGAAAACATAGAAGACATATCAGTCACTTTAGAAGTATTCCAATTAGAAAGATTTAAATTAGTTAAGGAATGATTTCCAGAAAACATAGAAGACATATTAGTCACTTTAGAAGTGGTCCAATCGGAAAGGTTTAAACTAATTAATGAATAGTTTCCATAAAACATAGAAGACATATTAGTAACTTGTGAAGTGTCCCAATTAGTCAAATCTAAACTAGTTAAAGAAGAGGTTCTTCCGAATGAATAATTCATGTTGGTCACCTTAGAAGTATTCCAATTAGCAATCTCTAAATTTTTTAAGGAGGAATTTCCATAGAACATAAATTGCATAGTAGTAACATTAGAGGTATTCCATCCACTAAGATTTAAGGTCGTTAAAGAGGAATCCCCATAAAATAGATGGTTCATTTTAGTCACCTTAGAAGTATCCCAAACTGAAAGATCTAAAGTAGTCAGAGAAGAGGTATTTTGAAATAAGGACTCCATCGTAGTAACATTAGAAGTATCAAGATGATTCAAACCTTCAATTTTTTCTAAGCTTTTTAGATTGGAAAATAAATGAGAAGAGTTCTTGTGAGCTACAACAGGCTTAGAAAAACGAATCTGTTTGATTTTTTTTCCATTTAATCTAGAGTCATTTTCAATGACGTTAGCGATATTCTTTCGAGGTTCACCCGAGTTAGGGAAATCCCCTTCACCAAATACCAATGTTTGTGTATCTTCCTTCCACTCCCAAGAAGCAGTTCCAAATTCACCTTTAATCTTTTCGACGACATATTCTTTATTCAAATCGTATAATTTTGTACTATATTCATATTGTGATTTTTCACCAGTCAAGCCTTCTATTTTAACAGTGAAGGAATCTCCCTCAGAGTAACTAATATTTTCAGGCATAAAAACTAGTGAATTGTAACCCCAAATGTTAGTAACTGTATATTCTCCATCACTACCTTTATTTGAAAAATCCCATTTCCTTCCATTTTGGTTATTTGTAAGAGTTACTTTTAAATTCTCACGATCAAAATTATATCCTTGATTATAAAAATGAATAGACCACCTAAAGTCATTGTTCATATATTGAATAGGAAAGGTTTGTTTCAGTGGCCAACTAGCTATAAAGTCATTAGCCACAGTAACTTCTCCATCACCTTGGGCAAACATAGCAGCTGAAAATTCAGCTTTTCTTTCTTCTGGTAATCTGAGCTCCGCATAGCCAAAACCTATAGATCGATAGTACGGATTTAAAATGACTGTTCGATGGCCAACATCAGTATTAGCTACTCCAGCATCATACATATATAAATCCGTCATTTTATTTAAAGAAAATGATTTAAGTGTATTTGGATCACCGTTACTGTATATCATTTTTCCTAAATTACTATACTTCGTAGCGTATACAGCTTGCTTCCAAAACTCGTCACTCATTGCGTTAGGTTTTTCAAATTGATCCAGTTTATGTGTCAGAACACGCAACGCTGAACTCACGATTGCTCCATGTTGAGCAATTTCAACTCGTTCTTTAGTCCAATTCACAGGAGACATATTAGAATATTTTCTTATCAGATTTACATATGCAGTTGAATTATCCAGAGTCTTGTTATTGAATTCTCCTAAGGTGTATTGCTTAGGTCCAATTATTGGTTCAATCTTATATACATCTTCAGTGACATCTTTATTTCTAATTTCCCAATATTCTTCCTGAAATTTTTTCATACTCAAAATTTCATTTTCATCAAATAATTCTGATTTTCCTTTGTTGTCTATAGGCATTCCTCTACTGATTGATAGTTCTTCTTTTTGGCTACTTTCAACAATCCCTTCTATGGGTATGTGTTGACTCTCTTCAGCACGACTACCAATAGGAAGTAACAAGATTAATCCAACTAACCAACACCATTTCTTCATTTTAATTCACTCCTTTTTATTTTCCATCCTAATAAAATTAACGGATGTTATTTTTATTGTAGCACAATAAGTATAATGAAAAAAATCTAAATGAATAAAAATAAAAAACATATATTTATGTTGAAAACACTTTTAAATCAAATTGTTATAGTTTCTAACATTAGTATAAATATCCTTGAAACCTTTTTAAAAGAATTTCAAACCTTTAATAAATAATGATTTGAGGTTTTCTTATAGCTATTTTTAGGGAACTGTAACGTATATGCTAGTTCTGTATTTACTATTTGATCAAGGGAAATAATAAGAAAGTCATATCATATTTTTCTCCTAAAAAAACATCTTTCGTTCCATTTTTTTAAATCTATATAAATATTATGTGACCTATTTTTTTAGAATTATAGATACTAGTAAATATATATAGTAGAAGTGGAATGGATGTGGATTTTCCTGTATATAAGACTAATTAATATAATTATGTTTTTCAATAATTAATAATTTTTAGAAAGTTTAGAAAATAAAAAAAGCAGTAAGAATGAAATTCCTACTGCTTAAATAGCTGACGTACTTATTTAAATAAGACCATATACCCAATCAAAATTACACCTAAAATAATACGATAGTACCCAAAGGCTTTAAAGTCATTTTGTTTGATATAGCTCATTAAGAATTTAATTGCGATAATAGATACGACAAAGGCCACGATCATGCCGGTAAACAGAATAGCATATTCCATACCAGTAAAGTGGAACCCGAATTTCACAAGTTTTAGTAAACTTGCACCAAACATAACTGGAATTGATAAGAAGAATGAAAATTCAGCAGCAATGTAACGGGATGTTCCTAAAATAATTGCACCAATAATGGTCGCGCCTGAACGTGAAGTTCCAGGAATTAAGGCCAACACTTGGAAAACACCAATCAATAAGGCTGTTTTATAAGTCAATTGATTGAAGGTAGTAATTGCCGGCTTTCTGTCCTTATTCCAATTTTCAATAACAATAAATAAAATACCATAAATAATTAATGTGAATGCAACGGTTTGAAAGTTATAGAACTTTGCTTCTAACATATCGTCAAACTTTAACCCAATGACAGCAGCAGGTAATACAGCTACGATTACTTTAAACCAAAGGGAGAAGGTGTCTGATTTTTCCTCCTTTGTTTTTTTAGGGGAAAAAGGATTTAACTTGTGAAAATAGAGGACAACAACTGCTAAAATAGCTCCTAATTGAATAACAACAAAAAACATTTCTTTAAAGGCAGCAGAAGTATTTAACTTAATAAATTCGTCTACTAAAATCATATGACCTGTACTACTAATCGGTAACCATTCAGTAATTCCCTCAACGATTCCTAAAAGTACGGCTTTTAGAATTTCAATCATACGTGATATATCTTCCTCTCAAAATTATTTCCTATTTTAAAATAGGCTCAGTAACTATTAGTATAAGCTTTTTTTGTAAATATTCCTAATGAAATAATGAATATTTATAGATTTTTAAGAAATCCTAAACCTTAAAAAAAACCGTAGATTATTTCCCCGGAAATAATTCATAAAAAAATCGTTTGCCTCTAAAGACAAACGATTCTTTGTTTAACGATAATTTTTAATTGCAAGATAAACCATAATGCAGCTAAATCCTTGGATAATAAAGAATGCTCCTAAAATTAAGCCAATCCCAATTCCAATCAAAATGGGACTAAAGAAAGAAATAATTGCTACAATTACAGCAATAACACCCAAGGTTAAAATCCAAGTCCATCCAGGGAAATTCTTCATTGCAACAGCAGTCATTAAACGCATAATACCTGAAAATAAAACCCAGATAGCAAATAATAAGACCAATGTTTTTTGAGCGATTGCTGTATCGAATAAAATAAAGCCACCGGCTACAAGAGAAGCAATCCCATCAAATAAAACCCAATTGGATATATTCCATACTCTACGTTCTTGAATATAAGAAAAGATTTCAATCACACCGTTTGCTGCTAATAATAACCCAATCAAGATAATAGCTGTTTTCAGAGAACCGCTTGGGTTGAAAATAAACCAAAAACCTAAGACAATCATTAAGATGCCACTCAGTAATAATAAGGTTTTAAAAAAATTCTTCATGAGCTTTCGCCTCCTAGTTAAGTAAGTACCTAATAAGCATACTATAAGAAGCAGAAAATTTCTTCTCATAACCCTTAAAAAAACTAATTAATAGGGGCTTGCTTTGTTTTCAATTCCTTCTCGTAAAAATAGATAGTTATCAGGTAACAAACAGAAATTCCAAATAAAATAACTCCGCCCGTTATTCTTAAAACAAATACAATGCTCGTTAAATGAGGCGCAAGGGATTTACCTGTAATTGTTTCTAGTAAAGAAAGAATAGGGATTTCAAAGAAATGACAAAAACTAATAAACAATAAAAATAAAAGACTTTGTTGAAAGATACTCCCTAACTTTCCCCATCTATTTTTCACCAATAAACTGCTATCCTTAAGTCCAGTGGTTTTTGTGTAAGCAACTTTATTAAGCAATGAACTATTAAGATTACTAAAAAAACCAATTAAAAATCCACCAACTGGAATGCAAACTGGAATAAAAATCAATCCGGTTCCCACTAACAAGGAAATACCACAAAGCGTTACTTTTTCTACTTTTGGAAACAAATTTAAAACTTTAGAGCCTATAAATAACGAGCTGATAATTCCTAACCCGTAAGCTAGATAGATAAATGAATAGAGATATACTCCTTTTTGTAAAGAGAAAAGATAAAATGTTCCAAATAAAATAAAGAAATTTGTTAACATTCCCTGTAAAAAACTGAATAGATAAACATAACGAGGTAAGCTAAATTTAAAGGAAGAGTGTTGAATTAAATAAAACACTCCAATCAAAAGAATGGCAAGCAAGGTCATTAAAATCAAGCTAAAATGATTATCAGCTAACACTCTCAGGGATTTTACAGCAAAAGTCATACCTGCTAAAACTAAAAATAAAAGAAAGAAACGACTATCAAATGAGGTATTTGGCATTTTTCCATGATCGTAATGCGGCAAGTTTCTTAGTAAAAAGAAACTAACTAAAAAAGCGATTCCATACAGACCAAAGGCTAATTCAGGAAGGTTTACTTTTACTAAAAGAATAATTAAAGGCATGAACAAAAGTATGGTTAAAAAAGCAAAGCCATAATCTTTTCCAGAAAAAGACCGATGAAATAGTCGGCGTTCATGGTATTGAATCGTTAAGTAGAGTGGCAATAAAAGACTACAAGACAAGCCGAGTAAAATAGCTGATAGGTCTAGCCATAAAGCATTTATAGAAACCAATAGCCCTAAGAAAGAGCCAACAGAAGCTAAGAGTAAAAAGAAGAGCAACAATTCTCTAGTGGAGACCTTTTTTCCAAAAGAACGAACCAAAAAAGTGCCAGTTAAATTACACACATAAAAAACAATTAATGGAAACCAACCGTTTAAAAAAGTAGGGTAATGATTGCCGATTAGCAAGTATAAAAAATAAGGTAAAAATAAAGTTGTATTCACCACAGCATACGTAAAAAAAAGCAACTTGTTTTTCATTGAGAAATTCCTTCCTAATTCCTAAATTTGACTACTTTTAATGCTAAATCAAATTGATTTAAAAAGCAATTAAGGAATTGTTAAATTGCTCGTTTTTTGATTCTCAACAATGGTCACTTTATGGTATGATAAAGTGTAAGCCTAGACGGGTTAGATAAAATTTAAACAAATGAAGTGAGGGATTTAGATGTTTGGATTATTTAAGAAAAAAGAAGCGCAAAAAGAAGTCTCAGAATTAAAAGGGAAATTGTTTTCACCAGCAAACGGCGAAGTGATTGCAATTGATAAGGTTAGTGATCCAGTCTTTTCACAAAAAATGATGGGAGATGGCTATGCAGTAATTCCAACCGACGGAAAAATCTATTCTCCAGTAAACGGCAAAGTATTAAGTGTTTTTCCAACGAAGCATGCTGTGGGGATTTTGATGGATAATGGCGTAGAAATTCTATTGCACATGGGGTTAGATACAGTCGAATTAAATGGAGCGCCATTTGATACAGTCGTGACAGAAGGACAACTAATTACGCCAGAAACATTGATTTCAACTGTTGACTTAGAGCAATTAAAAGCGGCAGGTAAAGACAATGCGATGGTTGTTGTTATTACGAATATGGAAAAAGTAGCCGACTATCATCTTACAGTTACTGGTGAAACAAAAGCAAGCACAGAAGTTGCTTCATATACAGTTGCCTAATTTAAAAGGAAAACTTGTTATCCTAAGATAACAAGTTTTTTTTGATTTCTTCACTTTTGAATGTTTTATTAAAAGCAAATATGCTATGATAATACGTAGCTTCACTACATAAGAAAAGCGCCAGAAAGGAGCAGGTTAATGGAACAACTTCATAAAATCAAAGCGATTCAAAAGGCCATCATACAAAAACAATATAGTGTCTATTACCAACCTAAAATTGAAAAACAAACCAGAAAAATCATTGGTGCAGAAGCCTTAATGCGTTTAAAAGTCGAAGCTGATATTGTTTCTCCATTTGAATTTATAAATGAAGTAATTCGTTTAGGGAAAATGGCTGAGATGCAAGCGTATCTGATCAAAGAAGTTGTTGCAAAACTCAATTCTGAAACGCTTATCCATAAAGAATTTTCTATTTCAGTGAATATCAATGCAGAAGACTTGGTAAATGAACATTATATTGAAGGTATTATCAAGGAGTTAAAGAAAGAACTGCTTAATCCATCCCAACTTGAATTAGAAATTACTGAAAAAAAAGAAATTGTAGACTTGATGAAGGCACAAAAAAATGTGACTAAATTAAAAGAACTCGCAATCAAACTGAGTTTAGATGATTTTGGAAAAGGCTACAGCTCATTAGCCTATTTAAAAGCTTTTCCCATTGACACGTTAAAGATTGATCAATCTTTTGTTCAAGAGGCATTAGTCAGTTGGAAGACGCAAGAAATTATTCGCGCAATCATCCAATTAAGCCACAATCTCAACATTCAGGTGGTTGCAGAAGGTGTTGAAACAATCGAACAATTAAAGTTTCTGGATGATTTAGGTTGCGATATTTATCAAGGATTTTATTTTGATGCAGCGATTCCTTTCAGTCAATTAAAAGAAAAATGGTTGGAAGATAAGGAAGGCAATAGCTTAATTAACTAATAAGAAAGACTCCCTTCACACGTTGAAGGGAGTCTTTCTTATTACTCAGGTCGAGTAATCGTGTATTCTTTTTTGAGAGTAGCGTATTGGTTCCCTGCTAAACGCGCCACAGGGTGTAGTTTATCAGATAAAATATAGTCACGCTCTTGATCAAATACAGATTCCTTAAAGTAAAAATCAGTAACCTTTACTAAAAAAAGATCGGTAATCACTTGTCCATCCTCATTGGTTACCGGGATGTGCTGATGCAAAGTAGCTTCAAAACGAATGTTAGCTTCAGCGATACTTGGCACAGCTACCGTTTTACTAGGGGTCGTAGTAAGAGATGTTAAGGCGAGTTCGCTCTCATCAAAAGCAAGCGAAGCAGCAGTCTGGTTCATTTCAGTGACAAGCGTTTCATCCACAATATGAACCACCAACTCTTTAGTCTCTAAAATATTTCGCGCAGAGTCCTTGCATTTGCCATCTCTTCTTAAAATAGCGATAGAAAGCAAGGGCAACTCGTTAGAAACACCACTAAAAAAGCTAAAGGGAGCAATATTTAACACACCAGCATCCTTTGATTGGGTTGTTAGCCACGCAATTGGTCGCGGAATCACACTGCCACTTAAAAATTTGTACTGCTGCTTCTTTGAAAGATCTTGGCTACGATAATGAATCATTTTAGTGCTCCTTTAGTTGCAAGCCATTCCTTAGCAGAGGCAACTTCTTCATAGGTCAGTTGATGTCCTTGTTTGGTCCAGAGAACGTCGGTTTGTCCGTGTCGCATTTGAAAAGCATCGACAAGAGCTTTCGTTGCCTCTTGTGGAACAATAGGGTCGTTAATTCCAGCCGAAAACCAAACACTTTTTTTAGCTAAGTCAAAATCAGCTTCGTGTTTTCCAAGAGACATCCCGTGAAAGAAAATCCCTCGATTTGGACTCTCCATTCGTTCTAACAAAAGATGCGCGCCAATATTAGCCCCGTTAGAATAACCTACAACCACCCAATCGGAAAGGGCGATATTGTGGGTATTAGAAAATTCAATTAAAAAGGCAAGCAAGTAATCGGTTTGTACCTCTAAGTCAACTAAATCAAATTTCCCCTCAGCAAACCGACGAAAGAAACGATTTGCCCCTGCTTCAGAAACCCTTCCACGTAAAGATAAAACGGTTGAGTCTGGAGACAAGGCATTGGCCAAATCAATTAAAGAGTGCTCATCTCCCCCCGTTCCATGAAGCAACAGTAGAGGAGGAGCAGTTTGAAGGCCTTCTTGATAAATATATTCCATCTTAATCTCTCCTTGTTGTATCAAATGGGCGTACCATTCTTTCAATTTCTGCACGTTCAGCTTCTAAAAATGGCGGCAATGATAATTTTTCCCCCATTGTTTCATAAGGCTCATCTTGCATAAAGCCAGGACCATCGGTTGCAAACTCAAATAAAATATGCGGACCTACTCGAACGTAAAGGGACTCAAAGTAAAAACGATCGACGTAACCTGATTGAGGCAAACTATAATCTTGAATCCGACTAATCCAAGCTTCAAGAGCAGCACGATCTTCAACTCGAAAAGCGACATGATGCACATTGCCAAACCCTTCCATTGCTTGTGGTAAATCGTCACGATGCTCCACAATCACTTGACCGCCATTTCCACCTTCACCAACTTCAAATAAATAGGCATTTTCTTCTTGAGCAATTTCATTCATTTTCATCACTTCAACAAGCATTAAACGCATTGCATCAAGAGAAGAAACTGTAAGAAAAATTGGTCCTAAGCCAACAATAGCGTAATCATAGGGAACAGGACCTTTTTGCCAAGGAATTCCTGCAGGAACACCAGGATTGTGTTCATCAGAAATCAATTGATACTGCTGACCATCAAAATCGACAAATTGAATGCTTTTATTGCCAAATTGAGATGTAAGGCCCGTATGAGTCACGTTATGTTGATCAAAACGCTCTAACCAGTAGTCTAACGCGTTATCACTTGGAACACGAAAAGAAGTTTTTGAAATACTGTTTGTTCCTTTTGTTCCCTTTGGAATCCCAGGGAAATCAAAAAAAGTCATATCAGTTCCGGCGCTTCCTCGATCATCTGCAAAAAAAGTATGGTATGTTTGAATATCATCTTGATTTACCGTTTTCTTTACTAAACGCATCCCTAATACCTCAGTGAAAAAATGGTAATTCTTTTCAGCGCTACTTGTCATTGCTGTTACATGGTGTATTCCTTTTAATTCGTTCATTTTATTTCCTCCAGTTGAGCCTCAATGGCTATTCTATTTTTTTCTAAAAATGGGGGTAACGCTAAATGGGTTCCTAATTCTTCAAGGGATTCATCTAATTGAAAGCCAGGAGAGAGAGTAGCTAATTCAATTCTTAAGCCACTAGGCTCTTTAATATACAAGCTTTTAAAGTAGCCACGATCGACGTATTCTTCAATAGTCCAGTGATCCGTTAACGCTTGTTGATAGAAGCCTTCTAGTTCATCGTTGCTGTCAACTCCATAGGCGATGTGGTCAATTGTTCCACGGCCAAAGCGAGTTCGATCTTTTGACTGACTGGCAAGGACGGTTGTTTGATCCAAATATTGCTCCGTAAAAAAAGTGTCATTTTCTTGTTTTAGACTTAAATAATCAGAAAGAAAGCGTTGCGTTTCTTTAAATTGATCTGCAACAATGCTTACTTTAGCAATCCGAATAATTTGCTTGTTAGCAGGAATAGAAGTGTGTTTTGTAGCCTTGTGTGGCGCAATTTGTTCCTCCATTTCAACTAAGGCGATTTTAAAACCATCGTTGTCTTCTACTAAAAGCTCATTATTTTCTAGTGTTGTCGGAATCTTAAAGTCAGCAAAGCGACGTTGCCAATAATCTAGACTGTGAGAAGGGACAGCTAATGAAACCGTTGAAAAATAACTTTTTTTATCGACACGATGACCTAGCTTTGGAATTTCAAAAAAAGTCAGCAAGGTTCCAGGTGTGCCTTCGTAATCTCCATAAAATAAATGACGCATCGTTGTATTTTCTTGGTTTACTGTATTTTTTACAAGACGTAAACCTAAAACAGTTGCGTAAAAGTCATAATTTTCAGTGGCATTTTTTGTAAATGCTGAAATGTGATGAAGTTGGTTGATCATAAAAGAACCTCCTTTTTATCTGATAAATAGAGTATACCTTATTTACTTACAAAAAGGAAGTGAATTGTTTTTTGTATGTAAAAAAACACTGAAAACCAAGAGGTTTCAGTGTTTTATAAAAAAGGAAATTTTATTAAACGTAGACACAAACACATTCAGGAGCATAAACATCCTTTTGAACAAGACTTAATAATCCAGTCTGAGGGTCACGTTCAAATAAGGTTAAGTTGTCAGATTCTTGATGACCTACAACCACAAACTCATCTCTTGCAGTTAAGTTGAAATCACGAGGGATTTGACCTTCTGTGCTAATTAATTGAATTTGTTTTAGTGAAGCACCGTCATTTTGAACTTCGTAAACAACGATCGAATCATGTCCGCGATTGGATGCGTAAAGGAATTTTCCATCTTTTGATAGGCGAATAGCAGCGCCACCGTTAAAATCAGTGAAATTTTCAGGAATTGTCGGCACGGTTTCTAATTCTTTAAAACGACCAGTCGCAGCATCATAACTTAAGACAACGACAACGCTTGCTAATTCACCAAAAAGATAAGCTACTTTTCCATTTGGATGGAAAACAAGATGACGAGGACCAGTTCCAGGAGCAGCTTTAAAGCGCGCCACTTCAGTTAGCTTTCCTTCGGTTGAAACGCTGTAAGTATAAACTTCATCAGTTCCTAAATCGCAAGCGACAACATAGTGTTGATCTGGAGTTAAGTCGGCATAATGAGCATGAGGCGTTTGTTGATTTTCATGAACACTTGAACCTTGATGGGTCACTGTATCCAGTAACGTTAAAGTGCCATCAGCAGCTGTTTGCAAGACAGCAATTTCGCCTTTGTGGTAGTTAGCCGTATATAAGAAGTTTCTAGTTGCATCTACTCCAACGTAACAAGGCGGAGCGCCTTCAGCAGTAACGCCATTGACGAAAATAAATTCGCCGTTTTCATTTTTACGGTAAGATGCCATGCCGCCTTTTCCATCGATTTTTACAACAGGATAAAGCGTCTTGTAGTCAGGGGATAAGCCAAGATAAGTTGGACTATCAGCCTTAGCGACAACGGTTAAATTTTCTAATTGTTTTTTTTCAGTATCTAATGTAATTTGATAAACACCTTCACTAGCGCGTTTGGTATAAGTTCCTAAATAAATAGTCTCTTTCATGATTGAATTCCTCCCAATGTTTGCGTATTCATCTGAACTCTTTTAGTATAGCATAAAATTTTGAAAGGGTTAACAATTTATTGGAGAAGGCTTATGAAAAAAACACACGTTGAAATAGACGATTTCAACGTGTGTAAATGATTATAAGAAAGGCATTCCTTTTTTTAAATGCGTAACTGCTTCAAAAATCCGTTCATTTGACGCCGTATCTTTATGCTCAATCAGTAAATTTGCTTTTTGTTGATTGGCTTTGCTCATTTTAAAGTTATCAGAGGCAATCCGCTCAAGAATACAAATCAAATCATCTGCATTTACGGTTACTTCACCCGGCAATTCATTTTGGTACGCCTGCTGCAATTGAAGGGAGTCTTTTTGTTGGTAAAAATTATTTTCAAATTGATAAAAGACAACCGGTTTAGTTAAGAAGCTAAAATCAAAGGCTTCTGAAGCGTAATCGGTAATCATCAGTTTGCTTTCTTTGATTAAAGTCATAGGATCATCCATACGTTGCAAACGAACAGTGCAATTTAAGGCCTCAAATTCTGTTACATATGTTTCAAAAGCATGAGGTAAAGCGATGACAAATTCAAGCTTATGACGAGCTAAAAACTCTTGCATGTCAGTGCTAGCAATCAAAGCCAAATAATTTTTAGCAAGGACATCGATAAACTCAGTTTGGAAATGCAAACCTGTTTCATGATCGATAGGGTAAAAGAGCAATTGCTGCTTCATTTCAGGCGTTTCCTTATTATCAAAAAGACGATCATAGCGTGACAAGCCTGTAATAGCTACTTCTTTATCAGTATAGCCTAAAACATCTTGTACGAGTCGTTTTTCATTTTTAGAACTCACCAAAAATAAATCTGTTTCAAATTGAAGAGAGCCACGACCTAGCGTCTTGGTCTCATCTTGCAAGCCAACGATGCCGTTTTGCAAGTACACTTTTTTAGCGCGAACAAAGTTTAATAAAGGCTTGGTTCTGGTTGGATAAATGTCGTAAGGGGCGAAGGCCGTCAACAAAGTCTCGCTCATCAATAAGTGCCAAATGTATTCTTTAGATTTGTATTTTAAAAGATGGTCTTCACCAAATGGCTGAAGCTTTTGATAAGCATCAGAAGCTGGATCAATGACATAATAAACTTCCTTTTCAGGATGCTGCTGACGTAAGTAACGATAAAAATCAAAACCGTTAGAAGATGCTTGCGTAGGTTTTTCGCCCACAATCCAAATTTTTCGACGTAAATAAAAAGGACGAATAAACCAAAAAGTCCATAATAACTCTTTAAAGTAATCAAACACTTCTTTTTCAAAACGAGTCGAACAAATGCTTAGCCCTTGGTATTGCGTACTAAACTTAGGTGAAAAGGCAAACGTGGTATTGCCGTAAGAAAAATAAGTGTGCTTATAAATTTTTTGTGAATGCATTTTTTCAGGATTTGCAACGCGAACAACCGTCGGGTCAAAAAGTCCATTCAAATACACATCAAAATAGAGATCAAATTCTTCGTCTGCCAAGTCATTTAAAAGCAACTCCATTGCAAAATCTTTTACATCAATTAAAAGATCATATCCATAACGATACAAATGTGTCCCAGCTTCTAATTCTTCAAGCATATGATTTGAATGAATCACATGGGTTAAGCCTGATTTACGACCCACCATAACTGTATCAATTCGGTTGATGGCAATGGCTTTTGATACAATTTCTCCAGAAATTGCTATTTTATTTTTCTTCGTTTTAATCTGAGTAATATGGCTATCTTGAATATAACGAATGCTTCGAACAGGAATATTTACAGTAAAGCAAAACCCATTTGTTTTACGACTAATATAAGGATAGATATAGTCTTCACGATCTTTAAATTGAGTAATTCCATAGGAATCAAAGTAATCAAATAAATCAAGTGAAAGAGGTTCTTGTTTTTCAATCCACTCACCATCGATAAAATAGCTTATCTCAAAATAAAATTCAAAATGGGCACGTTCCCCAGTTGATAATACTTGATGGATAAACGCTATTAAATTAAAACGGAAAGAAAAGGTATCCGTTTGGCTGACGATGGTTTCAAAGGTATAGCGCTTTCCAGTTTCTCTATGTAAAATAAAGAATTCTTTAAAATAAACCGGATGTTCTTTCGACAGTGAAACACTCGTGACAATGTCTTCTTCCTGTTTACTGATAGAAAACGTGGGGTGGGTAAGACTTGGTTCATTAGCTTTCTTTTTTAATAATAAGTGAGAATCTCTAATTGATGTTCTCAATGACATAATAGTTTCCTCCGATATCGATTTGCTACCTAATTATCCAACGTTAATAATACCAGTATCGAGAACCTGTGGCAAATAAATCTAGGGAATGTAAAGGAACTGTAATGTGACTAGAAAACCGATTTTCTTAATAGAAGCTCGTAGTTGAGTGCCCCTGCCTAACAAATCCATTCATTCTATGCTAAAATAAAAGGAACTAAAACGAATTATAGAAAGAAGGAAACACATCATGTTAACCGGAACCGTAACGAGTATTGGCACGCAAGCCATCAGTCAAAAAGATCCTATTATTATTTTATTTGGAGAAGAAGCAACAGAAGATATTCGAGAAGTTTCAGTCATCCAAGCTTTTCCATCAGATAAAGAAGCGATTACTTTAGAAGTAGGACAAAAGGTAGCCTTTGACGACACTGTGTACACGATTACTGCGGTAGGCAGTTTAGCTTCTGATAATTTAAATAGCATTGGACATATTACTTTGAGCTTTACAGAAGTACCAACAGAGGACATGCTTGGAAATGGAATCTACTTAACCCCATTCGCCTTGCCAGAGATAAAAGAAGGAACGACCATTCATTACTATCAAGATTAACATTACAATCAAAAGGAGGAACTGGAATCAATGGAAAATCCAGAAAAAACAGAAACAAATCGCAAACCTTTTTCTTGGTTTTGGAAATGGTTTTTAAATAATAAGTTTGTGACTGTTTTATTAGTCAATTTATTGATTTTACTTAATGTTTTTACGCTTTCTAAGATGAGTTATCTTTTTGAACCTATTGGCAGCTTTTTTAGTGTTGTCGGGTTGCCAATTATTTTAGCGGGGATTTTATATTATTTGATTAATCCATTAATTGATTGGCTTGAAAAACGTCATGTGTCAAGAAATTTAGGCATTACCATTGTCTTTATCTTAATTATTGGTCTGATTGTGTGGGGAATTGCTATTTTGATTCCATTGATGCAAAAGCAGACGATGAGCTTTATTGACAATTGGCCTGACTATTGGAAAAAAATCAATACGGAAGTAGATGGCTTACTAAATAGCGATTTGTTTTCTCAAGTACAGACTCAAATTAGTTCAGTAAACAAAGATTTATTTTCATCTACGGCAGGCAAATTAAATGGAATGGTGAATTCAACCTTTTCTAGTATTGGAAGTATTGTTGGAACAGTCACCAATATTATCGTCGCCTTGATTACAATGCCGTTTATCTTATTTTATCTATTGAAAGATGGAAAACGATTGCCGCATTTTATCATGCCGCTAGTTCCAAGTAAAATGCGGGACACGACCTATAACGTTTTAAAAGAAATGAATACCCAAATCAGTCAATACATTCGAGGTCAATTAACGGTCGCCTTTTTTGTTGCCATTATGTTTATTGTTGGATATGCGGTGAGTGGGTTAGAGTATGCGGTAACGTTAGGAATTTTAGCTGGATTTTTGAATTTGATTCCATACTTAGGCTCATTTTTAGCGATGGTTCCAGCCGTTATTATTGGCTTGGTTGATTCACCAGGAATGTTAATTAAAGTCTTAATTGTTTTTGCAATTGAGCAAACGATTGAAAGTCGCGTGATTTCTCCACAGGTTTTGGGGAGCAATTTAGACATCCATCCGGTAACGATTATTATCGTGTTATTGACGTCAGGAAAATTATTTGGTGTCGTAGGGGTTATTTTAGGAATTCCTGGATACGCTGTTTTAAAAGTCTTAATCACCTATTTATTCGATTGGTACAAGGAAGTCTCTGGATTGTACAAGCATGATCACAACCCAGCACCCGACCCAGCCGCAAAAGAAACTGAAAAGTCTACGTAAAGTGCGTTCAATCAATCAAAAGAGTTTGTTCATAAAATGTGAACAAACTCTTTTTGATGTTGTAAGAATTTGCTAAGAATTGCAAAGGATTCTTTTTTTTAAAGAGAGAGTCTTATATAATATAGGAATCGAATTCTAGCCAATTTTTGGAATAAATGCATTCTAGAAGTTCTGGTTTCTAATAGAAATAGCAATAAAAATAAGGTATGATTAGATAAATGCTTAAAACAAGGAGATTTTTGAAAAAATGACTGATAACATGGAAAGAAAAAGAGAGTCTAAAATAGATTACGGCATTATTTTATCGGTTATGTTGTTGTGTGTCATCAGTATCGCAACAATTTATTCAACGACCGTAATCGCTCAAGACAACGGTCTAAAACCAACCATCATGCATATTGCGTGGTATGTTGTTGGTGCAGCAGCAATTGCTGTTATTATGCAGTTTGATTCCGAGCAGTTATGGAAGCTCGCCCCCATTGCGTATTGGGGCGGTATTATTTTACTGGTTCTTGTTCTCTTTTTATACGATCGAGATACCGAAAAAGTAACCGGTGCAAAGAGTTGGTTCAAGATTGGTCCTTTAACCTTTCAACCATCAGAAGTCATGAAAGTTGCGTTTATCTTAATGATGGCGCGAGTGGTAACAAAGCACAATAGCGAGTATGCAAGGCATCAGGTTTCAACGGATTTTCTATTATTAGGAAAAATGTTGTTGACGTCATTAGTTCCATTAGTGTTAGTTCAATTGCAAAATGATTTAGGAACGACGCTTGTATTTTTAGCGATTATTGGTGGAATGGTCTTAATGTCAGGGGTTACTTGGCGTATTATTGCGCCTCTGTTTATTGCTGCTTTTGGGATATTTGGCGGAGCATTGTGGCTAGTAATGAACGATAGACCCTTCTTACTAAAAATGGGGTTTCATGAATATCAATTTGACCGAATTGATTCATGGTTAGATCCGTATCACGATGCAGCAGACGCAGCATACCAGCTTGTTCAAAGTATGAAGGCAATTGGTTCTGGGAAGGTATTTGGTAAAGGCTATGGCATTTTTGAAGTCTATGTACCTGTCCGAGAGTCAGACATGATTTTCTCAACAGTTGCTGAAAATTTTGGTTTCATTGGCAGCTGTTTATTGATTTTTATTTATTTCCTATTAATTTATCAAATGATTCGCATTTGTTTTGACACAAAAAATGAATTTTATGCCTACATTGCGACGGGTGTTATTATGATGATTTTGTTCCACGTATTGGAAAATATTGGAATGAGTATCGGGCTGTTGCCATTAACAGGAATTCCGCTACCTTTTATTTCTCAAGGTGGAACGGCGTTACTTGGCAATATGATGGGCATCGGTTTGATTATGTCGATGCGGTACCATTATAAGAGTTATATGTTCTCAGATGAAGAACGAGAATTTTAAAATAAGTACAATGAAATGCACCCTCATGTTATACTAAATAAAATGACAAACGGGAGGAACCAAATAATGATTCAATTTTACGAACACCCAAGATGCTCAACTTGTAAAAAAGCCAGAGCATGGTTAAATCAAAACGAAGTCGCTTATCAGCCAATCAATTTATTAGAAACACCTCCAACAAAAGCGGAGTTAAAGACTTGGATTGAGCAGTCAGGCTTGCCAATACGTCGCTTTTTTAATACAAGTGGTGGAAAATACCGTGAGTTAGGTTTAAAAGATAAATTGGATGAGATGGATTTAGAAGAAGCTTGCGAATTACTAGCTTCAGATGGAATGTTGATCAAACGTCCGTTAACAACCGATGGAAAAAAATTGACCTTAGGTTTCAAAGAAGCAGATTACGAAGCAAATTGGAAATAGAGTGGAGCGATAATTCATGACAATCAGATATAGCGACAATGGACTTTGGGTTCAAAAAGCAGGAAATGAATATACTTTAGGGTTGTCTATTAAAGGACAAGACGATTTAGGTGAAGTGATGTTCGTTGATTTAACAGATACAGCAGCTACAATCGAAAAAAACGAAACCTTAATCGGTGTGGAAGCAGCAAAAGCAGTAACAGAATTAACCGCGCCTTTTGCGGGTAAATTAGTTAGAAAAAATGAAGGCTTGTCTGAAAATCCAGAAGCTTTAAATAGTACCGATTTTAGTGAAAACTGGATTGCCGTATTAAGCGATGTAGATGAAACGGAATTTAATGCCCTATCTGAAAAAGAACCACAAATAGGTTGACAGATAACTTTCCAGTCTGCTACACTAAGAGCAATTCAAATAACAAAGCAATGATAAGAAGAGTAAGTTTTGACACGCATTTAATAAGAGAGCCTCGGTAGCTGAAAAGAGGAAATGTACGTAGAACTGAAGATGGTCTTTGAGCAGAGTAGATGAGCGAATAATCGTAAATCTATTACGGGTGCACCCGTTACAGTGCCACAGTATAACGAGTTGCAGTAAAGCTCAAGTACTGATTGAGGTTGATTTAGTGATGAATCAATAAACCAAGGTGGTAACACGAAACGTCAAAACTTTCGTCCTTGAATCAAGTGAAACTTGATTTAGGGATGGGAGTTTTTTTATTTTTCCATAAGTAAAAAAGAGGAAAGGTCGGTTAATGACATGATTGAATTAAAAGCAATAAAAAAATCGTTTCAAACAAAAAATGGAACAATCAATGCAGTAAATGGCGTTGATTTAGCAATTAAAAGCGGCGAAATTTATGGAGTCGTTGGGTATTCTGGGGCTGGGAAAAGTACGCTTATCCGCATGTTTAACGGATTAGAAACACCAACAACAGGAACCGTTTCAGTGGATGGGCAAGTGATTTCAAGCCTAAAAGGCGGAGCGCTACGTAAAGCACGTCAAAATATCGGCATGGTTTTCCAGCATTTCAATTTATTATGGTCAAGAACCGTGATTGAAAACATTATGTTTCCTCTTGAAATCGCACAATTTCCAAAAGCATTACGCTTAAAAAAAGCCAAAGAGCTGATTCAGCTTGTCGGTTTAGAAGGTCGTGAAAATGCTTATCCTGCTCAATTATCTGGTGGCCAAAAGCAACGTGTGGGAATTGCGCGGGCACTTGCGAATGATCCTAGTTTGCTCCTTTGTGACGAGGCTACAAGTGCTTTAGATCCACAAACAACGGATGAAGTGTTAGATTTATTATTAGATATCAACAAACGACTAAACCTAACAATTGTACTGATTACTCACGAAATGCATGTGATTCGTAAAATCTGTGATCAAGTGGCTGTGATGGAAGACGGGAAAATTGTTGAACAAGGAAACGTGTTAGATATTTTTACAAAACCAAAAGAAGCTGTGACCAAGCGCTTCATTCAACAAGACAGCAATCCAGATCTTGGAGATACCAATTTAGTGGTTGAGGAGTTAGTACAGCAATACCCAGAAGGCAAGGTTGTCCGTCTAACCTTCCACGGAGAGCAAGCAAAATTGCCAATCATTTCAAAGGTTGTCAAAGAAGATGGCATTGATTTGAGCATTATTCAAGGCAGTATCCAACAGACACAAGAAGGTGCCATCGGTTCTCTTTACGTTCAATTAACAGGAGAGTCGCTTAAAATTGACGATGCAATTAAAAATTTACGAACATTACGTGTTGAAGTTGAGGTGATTACAAATGCAGAATCTTAAAATAGGAACCGTTGATTTTTCACAAGTAGATCCAGAAAAAATCAAAAGTGCGACACTTCAAACCTTAGGAATGACAGCAGGTTCTTTGATATTGGTCTTTGTATTAGGTATTTTACTAGGCTTGCTACTCTATCAAACAAGTGGAAAAAGCAACCCACTGGCGCGACTATTGTATTGGGGCGTTGCGATCTTAGTCAATGTGTTCCGCTCAATTCCTTTTATTATTTTAATTGTTCTATTATTGCCTTTCACCAAAGCACTTGTAGGAAGCATTATCGGACCAACCGCTGCGTTACCTGCCCTAATTATTTCAGCAGCTCCATTCTATGCACGGATGGTGGAAATTGGTTTTAGAGAAATTGATAAAGGTGTCATTGAAGCAGCAGAAGCAATGGGAGCCAATAAATTTCAAATTATTTACAAAGTACTATTGCCAGAAAGTTTACCAGCCATCGTTTCAGGCTTAACTGTAACCGCCATTTCTTTAGTGGGCTATACTGCAATGGCGGGTGTTATTGGAGCAGGTGGTTTAGGAAATCTAGCTTACCTAGAAGGCTTCCAACGCAATCAAACAGCAGTGACAATTGTAGCTACACTAGTGATTTTAATTATCGTCTTTTGTATTCAAGCGATTGGCGATATTGCAGTAAAACGTATTGACAAACGATAATAAAAAAATGAGAATGTGGGGGAATTTATTATGAAAAAATCGAAAATTTTTGGAATCATTTTAACATTAGGTTTAGTAGGAACACTAGCAGCTTGTGGAAATGGCGGCAAAGACAGTAAAAAAAGCGACGAAGATACCTTGAAAATTGGGGCAAGTAACGTCCCTCATGCTGAAATATTAGAACATGTGAAACCAATTCTTGAAAAAGAAGGGGTTAAATTGGATATTAAAACGTATACTGATTACGTGATTCCCAATAAAGCCTTAGCAGACGGGGAAATTGATGCGAACTATTTCCAACATATTCCTTATTTTAAAAACCAAGTCAAAGAAAACAATTACAAATTTGAAAATGCTGGAGAGATTCATATTGAACCTCTTGGCTTGTATTCAAAACGCGTGAAAGATTTAAAAGATGTTAAAGAAGGCGCAACTGTAATTGTGAGCAATTCACAAACCGATTGGGGTCGAGTAATCAGCATTTTACAAGATGCCGGTCTCGTAAAAGTTAAAAAAGGTGTGGATATTACAACAGCAACCTTTGACGATATCGCTGAAAACCCTAAAAAGCTAAAATTCACATATGAAAGTGACCCTGCATTAATGACAACGTTCCTAGACAATGACGAAGGAGACTTGATTGCAATCAACTCTAACTTTGCTGTTGATGCCGGATTAGATCCATTAAAAGACGCAGTCGCTCTTGAAAAAACAAGTTCACCTTATGCAAATATTATTGCAGTTCGCTCTGAAGATAAAGACGATCCACGCATCAAAAAACTAGTAAAAGTACTAAAATCAGAAGATGTAAAAAAATGGATTTTAGACAAGTGGAAAGGTGCCGTTGTACCGGTTGACTAATGAATAAAAAATGAGAAAGTAGGCTTTTAAAGCGTACTTTCTTTTTTATTGGATTCCAATTATGTTAAACTTAACTGAATGATTTAGGACAAAGGAGCATACTTATGAACTTACAAACCATCCATCATGTTGCAATTATAGTGTCAGATTACCAACGATCAAAAGAATTTTATGTAGAAAAACTAGGCTTTAAAATTATCCGCGAAAACCATCGAAAAGAACGCAACGATGTGAAATTAGATTTAAAATTAGGCGCAAGCGAGCTAGAAATCTTTGCAATGCCAAACAGTCCAAAACGGGTTTCACAGCCAGAAGCATGTGGCTTACGACATTTAGCCTTTAAGGTTGAGGAAATCGAGGAAACGATTGCAGAATTAACGGCTTTAGGAATTCCTTGTGAACCGATTCGAATTGATGACTATACAGGTGAAAAAATGACCTTTTTCTTTGATCCAGATGGCTTGCCATTGGAGTTGCACGAATAGAATGGCAGAATTTCAAGTTACTACAACCGATAAAATTAAACCGACCTCCAAAAATTAATTTTTGGAGGTCGGTTTTTTTATTAATACGAAAATTAATTTAGTCTATCTTTAAAAGGGAGATAGATACTTGTGATTATCAAAAAGCAGGGTTAAGAAGTTTTTAATGACTTGCTCTTTCAATAAAATCATTAAACAACCCTTGCATTTTCTCATCGGTTGCCTGCATCAATTCAGGATGCCATTGGACAGCCACAATGCTTTGCGCAGGATCTTTTGCTTCATAAGCTTCCACCAAACCATCCGTGCTCCATGCAGTTGCGACAAAATCAGTAGCCAACTCTTTGATTGCTTGGTGATGGTAAGAATTGACCAACACAGAAGTTCCTAGCAATGAAGCTAAATGACTTTTAGAATCGATACTAACTGAATGACTGCCAACAGTCGGGATACTGGGTTGTAAATGCTGGACGCTCCATTGAGGGTATTCTGATAAGTCTTGATAAAGTGTTCCACCTTGCACACTGTTTAAAATTTGAATGCCTCGGCAAACCGCAAAAATAGGTTTCTTTTGTTTTAAAGCTTCTTCAATCAGGGCTTTTTCAAAGAAATCACGACGAGGTTCAGTTTCCTGTAGTTTAAGGCTAGGTTCTGCTCCGTAAAAGGAAGGAGCGACGTCTTGCCCACCGGCTAATAAGAGACCATCGATTTGGTCAATATAGGCTTTGGCGTCTGCGGGGTTTCCAATTGGGAAAACCAATGGCAAACCATTTGCCTGTTGAACGCCGTCAACAAAACCTTGAGGCGTATAAGTCACAAGATTATCATGAAATACCTCCGCATGTTTTGTTAATAAATTTCCTGCTATTCCAATAATTGGCTTCATTTCATAATCCCCACTTTCTATAAGATAGTATTTTACACTATTTCAAAAAGAATTGCTAATTAATAGTAAGCATGAGAACCTAATGATAACAGCACTTACTTGATAAAAATTCTAAATTGATAGGATATTCGCTTGTTTTTCAAGACTTTTTTAGTGTATTTGATTGCGAAAGGTTCTCAATTGGGCTAAAATAGAGGAAGGTCAAAGAAGACACTCACACAGATAGTTTGTGTAGAAATAGATAGCAAAGGGGATACAAAAATGGCAGTTTTAGAAATTAAAAATCTACATGTGTCAATTGAAGACAAAGAAATTTTAAAAGGTGTTAATTTAACAATGAAAACTGGGGAAATCCATGCCATCATGGGACCAAATGGAACAGGTAAATCAACTTTATCTGCAGCTATTATGGGTCACCCTAGCTATGAAGTAACAGAAGGCGAAATTCTATTAGACGGCGAAAATGTCTTAGAAATGGAAGTAGACGAACGTGCTCGCGCGGGTCTTTTCTTAGCGATGCAATACCCAAGTGAAATCGCTGGAATCACAAATGCTGAATTTATGCGTGCTGCAATCAACGCACGACGTGAGGAAGACAATAAAATTTCAGTGATGGACTTTATCAAAAAATTAGACAGCAAAATGGCGATTTTAGATATGCCAGAAGAAATGGCTGAACGTTATTTAAACGAAGGCTTTTCAGGCGGAGAGAAAAAACGCAATGAAATTTTACAATTAATGATGATCGAACCAACCTTTGCAATCTTAGATGAAATCGATTCAGGCTTAGATATCGATGCTCTTAAAGTAGTATCAAAAGGCGTGAATGCAATGCGTGGCGACAACTTTGGTTCATTGATTATTACCCATTACCAACGCCTGTTAAACTACATCACACCAGACGTAGTACACGTTATGATGAACGGAATTGTGGTTAAAACCGGTGGCGCAGAGCTTGCGAAACGTTTAGAAGCAGAAGGATACAAAGGAATTCGCGATGAACTAGGAATTGACATCGTATTAGACGAAGACTAAGGAGGATTCAAGATGACAGAGAAAACTTTTAAAACCCATCTTGACGCCATCCGTGATTTTTCATTAAGTCACGCTGAGCCTGAATGGATGTTGGATTTACGTTTAAGTATGTTAGATAAAATAGATGGACTAGAATTGCCATTTTTTGAAAGAGTAAAAATTAATCGTTGGCCGTTACTGGAAGACCCAACCATTGCTGCTGAAACAGAAGCAGTGATGTTAGCTAATGAATTTATTGATGATAAAAATGATGGACCTAAACTAATTCAAATTGGCCGTCAAACAGCTTTTGAGCAGTTGCCAATGGAATTGATTGAAAAAGGGGTTATTTTTACGGATATTTTCACAGCACTAGAAGAACACCCTGATTTAGTGAAAGAAGCTTATATGCAATACGCTGTTAAAGCAGATGAAGACAAATTAACGGCGTTTCATGCAGCCTTTATGAACAGTGGGATTTTCCTATACGTACCGAAAAACGTAGTGATTGAAGAACCACTTGAAGCCTTATTTATCCAAAATAGTGAAATCAAAGAAAACTTTGTGAAGCACGTATTGATTTTAGCTGACGTAAACAGTCAATTTAGCTATGTAGAAAAATACGAAACAATTGGGACTGAAAAAAACCTAGCCAATATCATTGTAGAAGTGGTAGCTAAACCAGGATCAAAGGTGAAATTCTCAGCTGTAGATCAACTAGGGGAAGCAACAACAACCTACTTTAATCGACGTGGTCATCTATTGAAAGATGCAACGATTGATTGGGCACTAGGCATTATGAACAATGGCGATATGGTTGCTGATTTTGATTCAGATTTGATTGGCGAAGGCAGTCACAGTGAAGTGAAAATCGTGGCAATCAGCATGGGCAAACAAATTCAAGGAATCGATACACGTGTGACCAACTACGGACGTCATTCGATTGGCCATATTCTGCAGCATGGTGTGATTCGTGACAAATCAACGTTAACCTTTAATGGTATCGGTCATATTATCAAAGGCGCAAAAGGAGCAGATGCTCAACAAGAAAGTCGTGTTTTGATGTTATCTGACAAGGCTCGTGGCGATGCGAACCCAATTCTTTTAATCGATGAAAATGATGTTACTGCTGGACATGCAGCCAGCGTTGGTCGTGTTGATCCAGAAGAAATGTATTATTTAATGAGTCGCGGACTTAAAAAGGTAGATGCTGAACGTCTAGTTATTCGTGGCTTCCTAGGTTCTGTTATTGCAGCAATTCCAGTAAAATCTGTACGAGAGGAACTAGTAGATGTTATTGAAAGGAAGCTAAGCATATGATTGATGCGGAGGCCTTAAAAAAAGATTTTCCAATCCTTTTTCAAGAAATCAATGACGAACCACTGGTTTACCTTGATAATGCCGCAACAAGCCAAAAGCCACAGCAGGTTTTAGACG
Source organism: Carnobacterium sp. GW821-FHT04C06 (assembly GCF_059420345.1). Classification (NCBI taxonomy): domain Bacteria; kingdom Bacillati; phylum Bacillota; class Bacilli; order Lactobacillales; family Carnobacteriaceae; genus Carnobacterium; species Carnobacterium sp. GW821-FHT04C06. Next base: position 51,055 of record NZ_JBWKTN010000004.1, on the reverse strand, counting down.
CGTTGAATACGTATTACCAAAGAGACAATGCCAATGTGCATCGAGGCGTTCATACGTTAGCAGAGCGAGCAACCGCAAAGTACGAAATGGACCGTCAAAAGGTCAAAACCTTTATTAACGCTAAAGAAACGGCAGAAGTTCTGTTTACAAGAGGAACAACAACCAGCTTAAATTGGGTCGCTAAAAGTTTTGGGGAAGCGAATGTCAACGAAGGTGATGAAATTGTGATTTCCTATATGGAACATCATTCGAATATCATCCCGTGGCAGCAGCTAGCTAAAAAACAAAAAGCAACCCTTAGATATATTGAGTTAACGCCAACTGGTGAATTGGACCTAGCAAGTGCTAAAAAACTGATTACCGCAAAAACCAAAATCGTAGCGATTGCCCACGTTTCCAACGTGTTAGGAGTAGTCAATCCGATTGCAGAATTAACTGATATCGCTCATCAAGTAGGAGCAGTAATGGTTGTTGATGGCGCGCAATCAGTTCCACATATGGCAGTCGATGTTCAACAGTTAGATGTTGATTTCTACGCCTTTAGTGGACATAAAATGCTAGCGCCAACCGGCATCGGTGTCTTATATGGCAAACGCAGTCTATTAGAAAAAATGGAGCCGATTGAATTTGGTGGGGAAATGATTGATTTTGTGTACCTTGAAGACAGCACATGGAAAGAGTTGCCTTGGAAATTCGAAGCAGGCACGCCGAATATAGCAGGAGCAATTGGCTTAGGTGCAGCGATTGATTATCTAACAGAACTAGGCATGGAAGACATTCATCACTATGAACAAGAATTAGTGGCCTATGTATTGCCAAAGCTTCAAGAAATTCCAGGAATTACGATTTATGGCCCAACTGATCCAGCGAAGCGAACAGGTGTGATTACCTTTAATCTTGAAGGCGTTCATCCTCATGATTTGGCAACGGCGATGGATATGGAAGGCGTAGCGGTAAGAGCGGGGCATCATTGCGCGCAACCGTTAATGAATTATTTAGAAGTCAATTCGACAGCAAGAGCAAGTTTTTATTTTTACAATACTAAAAGCGACGCCGATACATTTATCAAAGCCCTTTTAGCGACAAAGGAGTTTTTCGCCAATGGCCCTTTCTAGATTAGACAATTTATACCGTCAAGTGATTTTGGATCATTCAAGTCATCCACATCATCACGGAATCTTAGATGCCTCAACCAATCAGATAGAATTAAACAACCCTACTTGTGGGGACGTGATTCAAATTCAGCTTGTAGTGGAGCAGGATACCGTCAAAGACATTCGTTTTTCAGGAAGCGGCTGCTCGATTAGTACAGCAAGCGCGAGTATGATGACAGATGCTGTGATTGGCAAAACCCGTGAAGAAGCCTTAGCGCTAGTAGACGATTTTTCAAAATTAGTACTAGGCGAAGAGCTGACCAATCCAGACGCACTAGGAGACGCCCAAATGCTAAGCGGCGTGGCAAAATTTCCAGCGAGAATTAAATGCGCAACCCTTGGCTGGAAGGCCTTAGAAAAAGCACTAACCGAAGGCAATCAAACTGAATTAAACAGTCATTTACATTGTGACTGATGAACCTTAAAAACAAAACAAAAGGAGTGAATCCAACATGAGTGGAGTACCAGAATTAGAAGATTACCAATTTGGTTTTCATGATGAGGTCACATCGGTCTTTACTACCGGAACCGGTTTAAGCGAAGACGTTGTTCGCGAGATTTCAAGAGTTAAAGATGAGCCTGAATGGATGCTAGATTTCCGTTTAAAAGCCTTAGAAACCTTTAATAAAATGCACATGCAAACATGGGGACCGGATTTATCCGATATCGATTTCGATGCCATCACTTATTTCAGCCGTTCAAGTGATAAAGCTGCCCGTGATTGGGACGACGTACCTGAAAAAATCAAAGAAACCTTTGAAAGAATCGGAATTCCAGAAGCAGAGCAAAAATATTTAGCCGGCGCATCCGCTCAGTACGAATCAGAAGTGGTGTACCATAACATGAAGGAAGAATTTGAAAAATTAGGAATTGTCTTTACCGACACAGATTCAGCCTTAAAAGAGTACCCAGAATTGTTTAAAGAGTACTTTGCTAAGCTTGTACCACCAACAGATAATAAGCTAGCCGCATTGAACTCAGCGGTATGGTCAGGTGGAACCTTTATCTATGTACCAAAAGGCGTTAAATGTGATGTTCCTTTACAAACTTATTTCCGAATCAACCAAGAAAACATGGGACAATTTGAACGTACTTTGATTATCGTGGATGAAGAAGCAAGCGTGCATTATGTAGAAGGCTGTACCGCACCAAGCTATACAACCAACAGCTTACACGCTGCAATCGTGGAAATATTTGTTCGCAAAGATGCCTATTGCCGTTACACCACAATCCAAAACTGGTCAGACAATGTTTACAACCTTGTAACGAAGAGAGCCAAAGCCTTAGAAGGCGCAACAATGGAATGGATTGACGGAAACTTAGGCGCGAAAACAACGATGAAATACCCAAGTATCTTCCTAGATGGCCGTGGCGCACGTGGCACGATGTTGTCAATTGCCTTTGCAGGGGAAGGTCAAAACCAAGATACTGGTGCAAAAATGATTCATAACGCACCAAACACCTCAAGCTCAATCGTCTCAAAATCGATTGCTAAAGATGGCGGGGAAGTAAACTATCGCGGACAAGTAACCTTTGGCCGTAAGAGTGAAGGCTCGATTTCACATATCGAGTGCGATACGATTATTATGGATGACAAATCGAAATCAGATACCATTCCTTTTAATGAAATTCGTAATAGCAACGTTTCTTTAGAGCATGAAGCGAAGGTTTCGAAGATTTCTGAGGAGCAGCTTTATTATTTAATGAGTCGTGGGTTGAGTGAACAAGAAGCGACTGAAATGATTATTATGGGCTTTGTGGAGCCGTTTACGAAGGAACTGCCGATGGAATATGCGGTGGAGTTGAATCGATTGATTCAGTATGAGATGGAAGGCTCGGTTGGATAGCCTTTGAACACAAGCTCTAAGTATTGATATATCAGTACTTAGAGCTTTTTTTGTACTGTCAAAAATCAATTGAATGCCATGTTAAAAATTAATATATGATGCGAATCTTTCGCCAGTTTCTTTTACTTTTTCAGGGAAAACGTGAGTGTAACTAGCGTTATTAGTAATTGTTCATATTGTCTGATTTCTAAAAAATGTTTTTTTCGAAAGAAGAGTCTAACTTTTTTTAAGTTGGAAATAATGTATTGTTCAAAAAATATTCTATTCTAATAGAGTATTTAAGAAGAATTTGTTAGTTCATAATTGAGCAAATGAGTGTATAATAAACTTAGAAGAAATAAAAAAGGTGGGATTGTAATGAAATGTGAATCGAAACAAATTGTACATGATTTGTACAATCATCTTAATCAATCAGATATGGAAGACATCAAAGAAGTTTTATTAAAAGTCTATACAAAACTAGAAGACTCTAAAGAAAATGTACCACTTATTAATCGTCTTGTTAATTTTATTTATTTTACAGCTTTTAATCAAAAATTACATTTTAATGAAGAACAAGAAAGCATGATTAGAAAATTGAGCAAAATTGGACAAACATCTGGACTGAATGGTGTTTATCGTTCTAGTTATGGAGATAAAACACAATTTTAAGAATGATATTATTTTTTAGGAAAAGTATAATTTTCTTTTCTATGTGCCCCACAAAGTCATATTTTTGAATGCCAAATTGAATGCCATTTGTTAAATAGTAGCTGAAATTTAATGATGTAAAATTTTTTGATTCCATTAAAATTCTTAGTTTGATAGTCAATTAGTCAATTGTAGATGATGTTATTTAGAATAAAGCAGTGTAGCGTAAATCAAAGACCACAAACGTTTATTTAGATACGTTTGTGGCCTTTTATAATTATTCAAAAAAAGAAATCAACCATCATTTAGTTACTAAACAACAACATTTGTACTATTTAAAAATAGTCGGTATAATTTAAAAAAAGAACTTATTTGGAGGAAACAATGAACATCAGAAAATCAACCAATAAGGATACGACAATTGCAGCTGAACTTTACGTCAAAACATTTAGCCAAGAACCCTGGAATGAAAAAAATAAAGTAGAGGATATCGTAGCGCATTTTAAACGTTTAGCCCAAATGAACACGGAAAAATCCTTTATTTTAGAAAAAGATCAAATGATGATAGGAATCGCATTAGGTTTTACAAGATCGTGGTATAAAGGAATTCAGTACCACCTCGACACATTTTGTATAGATCCAGCTTTTCAAGGTAAAGGTTACGGAAAATTATTTATGAATAAAATCAAGAATGAGCTAGTGGCTGATGAAGTTCATACGATTATTTTAGATACGGATCGAGATACGCCAGCTGAAAAATTTTATCAATCCACTGGTTTCACTAAATTGGCTGACTCGGTTTTATATGCGATTGATTTTTAAATAACTCTTCCCAATTGAGTGTCAGAAATACGGCGAGGGAACATTAACCGAAACGCGGGTAGTGAAAGGTGCATAAACATGAAAAAGATCATAATGAATGAAATGGAGATTCGTTTAGTTAGATACAATCGCAAGTATTTACCAGCTATCGTAACGCTATTTAACAGCACAATTCAAAGGGTAAATAGTAAGGATTATAGCCAAGCTGAATTAAATGAGTGGCTTCAAAAAAAGCCTGACCTTGATTCGTGGCATGAGAAGTTAACAAGTAGCTATTGTTTAGTGGCTATTAAAGACGAAACTTTAGTGGGATTTGGCAATATAACAAGCGATGGGTATCTTGATTTATTCTATATTTCTTATACTATGATCCATCAAGGTGTAGGTCGCTTCATTTTTAATGAACTAGAGAAATATGCAGTGTTAGAAAAAGCAAAGTCTATCTATACAGATGCTTCAATAACAGCAGTCCCATTTTTTACGAAAATGGGTTTAGAAGTGATGAGAAAACAAGACAATCAACGAAATGGTGAAAACCTAGTCAACTATCGCATGATAAAGAAATTAGTTGTGAGGTGAAACGCATTACTTTATTGAGGAGAGAAGACTAATGATTGCAACAAAACGGTATATACTTCTTTTAGAGATTGATTGTAACCTAGCCTAGAGTAAAAAAATAGGTCTAGCAGAAGTACAAGAGATGCTGACTCATATTGTCTCTTACGATGAAATAAGGGATAGTTTGTTAAACCATTTAGAAGAGCTCAACAATGGATACTTAAAAATTAGAATGTAACTGAACAAAAACCACCCAATTGTGAATTCCCCTCATTACTGCTACAATAAACAAATAAATACATCCACAAGAAATAATCTAAGCAATCAGAGGAGCAAACTAAAACGATGAGAAATATCAAACTAACAATTGAGTACGACGGAAAACGCTATTTAGGCTGGCAAAGGCTGGGAGATTCTGATAACACCATTCAAGGGAAAATCGAAGGTGTTTTAACACAACTCACAGGAGAAAAAATTGAAATTATCGGTTCAGGTCGAACAGATGCTGGCGCCCATGCAAGGGGACAGGTGGCGAATTTTAAAACGGAGACAACCATGGAGCGAGAAAAAATGCTTGATTTTATGAACCGTTACTTACCGCAAGACATTATTATAAAAAAAGTAGAAGACGTTCCTGAACGCTTCCATGCGCGTTATAACACGACAGGCAAAAAGTACAGCTACTATGTTTGGAATGATGCCATTCCTTCTGCCTTTGAACGTTACTATAGCTTACACTATCCTCAACCGTTAGACATTGATAAAATGAATCAAGCTTGTAGCCTATTAGTAGGAAGCCATGATTTTCTTGGTTTTTCATCTCTTAAAAAAATGAAAAAATCAACGGTTAGAACCATTGACGAGCTTTCTATTCAAAGAGAAGGCAGCTTACTCCATTTCACTTTTGTAGGGGATGGCTTCTTGTACAATATGGTTCGAATTATCATGGGCACCCTTTTAGAAATTGGAGCAGGTACGATGGAAGTAAGTGCAATTGAAGAGATATTTAAAAATAGAATTAGACAACATGCAGGTGAGACAGCTCCTTCTCATGGACTGTTTCTGGATGAAGTCTATTATCGTTAAGCTGAAAAAAACCTCAACTAAATAAGTAAAAAGGCTTTTCCTAAAAATAAACTCATTCGTGGTTTTATTTTTAGAGAAAAGCCTTTTTTTGTAAGTAAGGGAGTTAAATCGACTGAATACACTGTAAAAAAGCAGTAGCAGATCTTGAAAAAAATGAATCCTTTTTCCAAACAATACTGATGGAGGCAGTCAACTCTGGCATTAATGGAATGAAGGTTAAATTCGTACCAGTGGTGTTGATAATGCCATCAATACAAAGTGCACTAGCCACATCTTCTTTTACTAATAAAGAAGCATTATAGAGCAAATTATAGGTGCCCACTACATTTAAATGATCCAAATTTCCCCCTAACCACTCAGCTAATTGAGTATCCACAAAAGATTGATTAGAAACCAATAAAGGAACTGTTTCAATATCTTTAGGAGAAATCGTTTGTTTAGAAAACAAAGGACTAGCTGAATGAACCATTAACCCCCAACGATCCACCAAAGGCAACTGAATAAAATCATACTTCTGTTTTTCAACAGGATCAATCACCAATCCAAAATCCAGCACACCTTTGTCAATTTTTTCCAACACATCATCCGCATTCCCGCTATAAAGTTCCAATTGAATATCAGGGTGTTCTTCCCTTAAGTGATAAAGAACTTTCCCAATCAACTGAAAGGCCAGCGTTTCACCTCCACCAATGGTTATTTTCCCACTAATACGATCCTTTTTAATTAAATTAGCAGTGGTTGAATCAACTAAAGAAAGAATTTCTTTCCCCTTGTTGACCAAATAAACACCATCCTCCGTTAACGTAATAAATCGATTGCCACGTTCAAATAACGTCACACCCAGTTCTTCCTCCAATTCCTTCAATTGTTTTGAAAGAGTAGGTTGAGAAAGATGGAGGACTTGTGCTGCTTGACTAATTGTTTTTTCCCTAGCTACGGTTAAAAAATAGTTTAAAACACGCAATTCCATTTAAAATACCTCCTATAGTTAAAAACAATAGCTAACTATTGTATATAAGTATTAGTTAAGTATAACGTAACCCATTACAATAAAGTAGTAAAATAATTTATGTTTAGGAGGAAAAGCATGCTTGAACCTACACTACAAGAAAAACTAATTGGCAAAGAAATACTACCAGAAACGACACTCTATAAAGAAATTCACACTGTAAAAGCAGACAATGAGCGCTTAGTGATGGAATTAAATAGCCACTATCATCCTCCACATGAAATACAAGATTATTTAACAAAAATCATTGGTAAGGAAGTTGATGCTTCAGTTAACATTTCACAACCCTTTTACAGTGATTTTGGCAAACACATCACCTTTGGCAAGGATATTTTCATCAATCAAAATGTGACCTTTGTCGATTTAGGCGGCATTACAATTGAGGATCAAGTATTGATTGGTCCATGCGCGCGCTTAATCACAGTCAATCATTTAACGGACCCAAAAAAACGCCGCGGACTTAGCGTAGCACCTATTCGGATCAAAAAGAACGCATGGATTGGAGCGAACGTTACCATTTTACCGGGTATTACAGTTGGTGAAAATGCCATTATTGCAGCAGATTCTACGGTGACTAAAGATGTACCAGCAAATGTCATCGTAGCAGGAAGTCCAGCCAAAATAATGCGTGAAATAAATCGCTAATATTTTTTGAAAGTCTATTTATGAAGTGCAGAAAATAAGAATTTAAAGGAGAAAAATACAATGACCACAAAAGGAAAAGTCGTAATTATCACAGGAGCCTCATCTGGTATCGGAGAAGCCACCGCTAAGTTACTAGCTAAAAAGGGCGCAAAACTTGTCTTAGCTGCCCGCAGAGAAAGGAACCTGATTAAACTTGTAGACGAAATTAAAGCTGATTCAGGGGAAGCCGTTTATTTCGTCACGGATGTTACAAAAGAGGAAGACAATCAGAATTTAATAGCTTTTGCTAAAAAAACCTATGGAAAAATCGATGTGATTTTTCTAAATGCTGGCATTATGCCAAGCTCACCGCTATCTGCTCTTAAGGTCAAAGAATGGAACGAAATGATTGACATCAATATCAAAGGTGTCTTAAACGGAATTGCCGCAGTATTGCCGTTATTCATTGAACAAAAATCAGGACATGTTATTACAACTTCTTCAGTAGCAGGCTTGAAGGCCTATCCTGGCAGTGCTGTTTACGGAGCAACGAAGTGGGCAGTGCGAGACTTAATGGAAGTTTTACGAATAGAGTCCGCTCAAGAAGGAACGAATATTCGAACAGCAACGATTTACCCAGCAGCCATTCATACAGAGTTATTAGACACGATTACAGACGAAGAAATAGCAAACGGCATGACAGCTTTGTACAAGCAACATGGAATCAGTCCAGATCGGGTGGCAAGTATTGTCGCATATGCCATTGATCAACCAGCAGATGTAAATGTAAGTGAATTTACAGTAGGACCAACAAGTCAGCCGTGGTAAAAAAATAAAGCCATTCAGTATAATAAACACCACGTTCTTGCTATAATAAGAAGAAAAGGGGGCGTTGGAATTGTCTGAGCACCGCATTTTCACTACGAGCTTTGCAAGTGTGTATCCGTTATATGTAAAAAAAGCAGAACGTAAAAATCGTACCAAAGAAGAAGTGGACACCCTGATTTTCTGGCTAACGGGGTATGATGAAACAACCTTAGAAAAGCAAATCCAAAAAGAAGTTGATTTTAAAACATTTTTTGACGAAGCACCCAAAATGAACCCGCATATGGATTTAATCAAAGGCGTTGTCTGTGGCATTCGAGTAGAAGAAATCGAAGATCCTTTGATGCAAAAGATTCGCTATTTAGATAAGTTGATTGATGAATTGGCTAAAGGCAAAAAACTAGAAAAGATTTTGCGAAGTGAATAAGAAAATCGAATCAATGAAAGCACTCACCAGCAACAAATAGTGAGTGCTTTTTTGACTTTCATTTGCTTATCCGTAAGCCAAAGGTTATGATAAGAATAACAAGTTTATCAGAAAAACTGATAGAAAAGTGGGGGGAATATCATGTTAAATACAATCAAACTAACCGAAGTGGCCTATCCAATGACAGATAACAGCGGCATCACGATTCCGCTAACGGATGAAACCATTAAAGAACGCAAGGACAAGCTTTTAACGCTCATGAAGCAAGAGAATTTAGATTCATTGGTCATTTACGGTGATCTTGAACATGGCGGGAATTTTTCTTATTTAACGGGTTTTGTGACGCGTTTTGAGGAAGGCGTTTTAATTTTACATGAAACTGGCGAAGCGGTTTTAATGCTAGGAAACGAAAATACAAAAATGGCCCAACATGCTAGAATTAGAGCCGATTTGATTCACTGTCCCTTCTTCTCATTACCGGATCAACCGATGGATGGCGAAGTAAAATTGGAAACTCTCTTTGAACAAGCAGGCTTAACAAAGGCAAGCAATGTGGGGGTTGTTGGTTGGAAAATGTTTACAGCAATGTCTGAAAACAACCGCACACTCTTTGACGTCCCAAGCTATCTGCTTTCTGCCATTCAATCAGTCGTAACCAAAGGAACCATTGAAAACCGTTCCGATCTTTTTATTGATGCAGCTTATGGTGCCAAAGCAACAAACAATGCCAATGAAATTGCTCATTACGAATTCGGTTCATCACTTGCTTCAGACTGTGTGTTAGAAACAATTGAAGCCATCGAAGTTGGAAAATCAGAAATGGAATTAGGTACTTTTTTAACCAAATACGGTCAAAATCCAACCGTTGTTCCAATTGCAGCAACCGGCGAGCGCTTTCAACAAGCCAACCTATACCCATCCCCTAAACGTGTCCAGTTAGGCGATAAAATGTCGATTACAACCGGCTTTAAAGGTGGCTTAGCAAGTCGAGGCGGTTACGCAGTAAGCCAAGTTTCAGAGCTGCCGAGTGATCAACAGGAATATTTGGAACGCGTGGCGAAGCCGTACTATAACGCAGTAGTCAATTGGTTAGAAGCCATTGATATTGGCGTGGAAGGTCAAGAGCTTTACCAACTAATAGAAGAGGTTCTACCTAAGTCCCGCTTTGGCTGGCATTTAAATCCAGGACACTTAACAGCAGACGAAGAGTGGATGTCTTCCCCAATTAAAAAAGATTCAGCGATCCCACTGAAATCAGGAATGCTTTTCCAAATCGACATTATCCCATCGGTTAAAGGCTATGGCGGCGTTGGTTGTGAAAATGGCATTGCTCTTGCAGATGAAGCTTTGCGAAATGAAATCAAACAAGACTACCCTGATTTATGGGCACGAATTGTTGCAAGACGTAGCTATTTAAAAGAAGTCTTACACATACAGCTACATGATTCAGTGTTGCCTCTTTCTAGTGGCGTAGCCTTTTACAACCCCTTCTTTTTAAACAAAACAGTGGCCTTTACCAAATAAGAAAAGGATTAAAACTTAGAGCAATATGGAGTGAGCAAAATGATTACGATGAAACGAATTTACCTAGACTATCAAGAAACCGATGGCGAACGTATTTTAGTGGATCGCCTTTGGCCAAGAGGCGTATCGAAAGAACGAGCTCATCTTACGGAATGGGCAAAAGAAATTGCCCCCTCAACAGAATTACGCAAGTGGTATCACCAACATCTGGATCAATTTGAAGCTTTTAGCCAAGCGTATCAAAAGGAACTACTAACCAATCCAAAAGCGGTGGAAAAACTAGTAGAATTAACGAATAAAAGTCAAAAAGAGACCCTCACATTCGTCTATGGTGCAAAAAATCAACTAGAAAATCACGTGGTAGTCTTACTAAATGTATTAAAACAGAACTTTAAGGCAAACGTTCAAAAATCTTAAAAACAAGTTAGACCTTCTTAAAATAGAAGGAGGTCTAACTTGTTTTTTTTGCTCTCTAAAAAGGCACTTTCCCTTGACCTAGAGTGAACTTCAAGGTGTAAACTAAGGATGAAAAAATTTAGTACACAATGTGTAAGGTGTAAATGAACTAACAGAAAAGAGGAAATGAAAATGAACGTTAAAACCGTTGGAAAAACAGGTATCACAGTTTCAGAACTTGCTTTTGGCACCATGTCCTTTGGCTCAACTGCCGACAAAGCAGAGTCAGAAAAAATGTTTCACGCTGCTGTTGAAAAAGGCATTAATTTTTTTGATTCAGCGAATGTTTACGGCAATGGTCAAGCAGAATTGTTTCTAGGAGAATTTATTAAAAAAGAACGCCAAAAATACGTGGTAACGTCAAAGGTCTATTGGCCAACCTCAGAAGATCCTAATGGAAAAGGTCTCTCTAAAAAGAATATCTTCAAAAGCCTTGATGACACCCTATTACGTTTAGGAACCGACTATCTCGATTTTTATTTTGTTCATGATTTTGATCACAATACCCCAATGGAAACAACCCTTGAAGCCTTAGATCAACTTGTGAAAGCAGGAAAGATTCTGCATCCCGCAGTCAGCAATTGGTCAGCTTGGCAAATTGAAAAAGCCCTAGGAATTCAAGCAAAGAACGGCTATTCCCCCTTTGAATTGATGGAACCCATGTACAATTTAGTGAAGCGTCAAGCCGAAGTAGAGCTTTTACCAATGGCTCAAGCTGAAAAAATGGGAGTGATTAGCTATAGCCCGCTAGGTGGCGGCTTACTAACAGGAAAATACGGTGAAACCAAGCGACCTGTCAGTGGGCGACTTGTGGAAGATCAGCGCTACGCACAGCGTTATGGAGAAAAAACAAACTTTAAAATCGCAGCTGAATTTACGCAGTTTGCCAAAAAATTAGGCGTACATCCCGCACCTTTAGCGATTGCATGGGTAAACTATCATCAGGGAATCACAGCACCGATTATTGGCGCAAGAAACATGGAGCAGTTAGCAGTTAGTTTAGAAGCCGTTAATTTTGAAATGACCGAAGAATTTTATCAAGAATTATCAAAACTATCTCCAAGCCCACAACCAGCAACGGATCGTGGCGAAATCTTAACAGGCAATTGGAAATAAAAAGAACTCATTGTGAGTTCTTTTTTTTAAGGCAAAATAAGTTGACAACTAGAAAATAAACCTGTATTCTAAAAACATACCGAATAAATGTTTTTTTAGAAAGGGACAGAAAAATGGCAAAAAAATACAATACCGAAGAAACCATCAAATTGATTTTAGATACAGCTACACGCTTATTCACCGAAAAAGGCTATGAGAAAACAACGATTCAAGACATTGTTAACGAGCTAGATGGCTTATCTAGAGGGGCAATTTATCACCATTTTCCATCAAAAGAGGCAATTGTTGATGGCGTTATCAAACGCTTATTGCCAGAAAAAAAATACATCGAAGCCATTTCCAATCGGCAAGATTTAAACGGTTTAGAAAAAATTCAGCATTTATTTTTAGAAACCCTATTTAACGAAGAAGTAGGCGCATCCTTTTCATTGACCTATTCGTTATTTAATAATCCTAAATTTTTTATGATGTACATGATGAACTGTAATGAATTCATTGCACCCCAAGTAGAAGTTTACCTTAACGAAGGCAATCAAGACGGCTCTCTAAACATTCAATACCCTAAACAAATTGGCGAAATCGTGGTGCTGCTCCTAAGCACATGGTTTATCGTTTCACTTTATCCAAACACAGTAGAAACCTTCTGGGAGAAGCTTGACGCATCAAAATATGTATTAGACGGAATTGGCTTACCTATTTTAAGCGATGATTTGATTGAAAACATCAAAAAAATAATGATAGAAAAAGAGGGCGCATATGAAAACAACTAAAAAAGCTAAAAAAACTGGAATTCGACGTTTCTTCCATATTATCGGAATGATTGTGGCAACCTTGATTGGCATCATTGTGTTAGCCTTGGCTGGAATCTATACGGCACATCGCCTAAGCCTAAAAAGCGAAGCTCCACGGATTGAGAACTACGGCAAGAAGCTCTCTGTTTTTGATGGGAAAATGAATATTCTAGATGAAGGCAAAGGCGAGGGCAAGGAAACCATCGTATTATTAACAGGTTACGGTACGGCAAGTCCAGGCCTAGATTTTACACCTCTAGTGAATAACCTAAAAAAAGATTATCGAGTTGTTGTGATTGAGCCCTTTGGTTATGGCCTAAGCAGTCAAACAAAACGCCCAAGAACTTCAGATAACATGGTGGAAGAAATCCATGAAGTCACCAAACAATTAAAACTAGATTCCTTTATTTTGATGGGACACTCCATTTCAGGCATTTACAGCTTAAACTACGCTAACACGTATCCAGAACAGCTAAAAGCCTTTGTTGGAATCGACACGAGTACATCAAATCAACCGTGGCCTGGCTTCAACGACGGGGTGATAACCTTTGTTCAAAAAGCAGGAATTCTAAGAGCCATCACCAAACTTAATCCAGAAGCATCACAAGTAAAAAGTCTGGATGCAAAAACCAATGAGCAGATTCGTCTCCTAACGATGAAAAATGGAGGCAACGAGACCGTTCGAAATGAAGGGCAAGAATTAAAAGGAAGCTTCGATCTAGCGAACAAACATACCTTTCCAAAAAATCTACCCGTTCTTCTCTTCGTTGTAAAAGACGATTCAGAAGTAGCCGGCTGGTTAGAGCTTCACCAAAAGCAAGTTGAGCATTTAGACAAAGGCAAAGTAATCGAACTAACAGGCACCCATTACTTGCACCATACGCAGTCTGAAAGAATTGGGGAAGAGATTCGGGAGTTTTTAAACTAACTATCAATTGAACATAATAAACCTATTGAGCATTCATGAGATGACGTTCAATAGGTTTATTATTTTATTTTAATTGAGAATGTTTGTTAAAACTTAATTTAATAAATCAGTTGAAAGTAAAGTTATTTTATTATACACTTGTACTGAGAATAAATAACGGTTTATATACTAAAGAATGAGGTGTAGTAAAAATGGAATGGCAAAAATTAGTAAGCAATAAAAGAGTACCTTCTTTAAGTTATGATTATGAAAATACAGCATGTATAACAGCTTTTGATAGTGACTATAGGAGAGTTGTTAAAAGCGATGCCTTTAGAAGACTACAAGATAAAACACAAGTCTTTCCATTAGAGCGCAACGATTTTGTTCGAACGAGATTAACGCATAGCTTGGAAGTAGCGATGGTCTCCAGAGATATCTTGACCGAAGTGATCAAAGAATTGAAAAATTCTGGAAAAAATATTGACTTGCTTAATGATTCTTATCGTTTAATGGAAACTGCAGCCTTGATTCATGACATTGGAAATCCACCTTTTGGACATTTTGGTGAAGAAGCCATCCGTATTTGGTTTAAGAAAAATGGTAGTAAATTAGAATGTTGGGACGCGTTATCAACACAACAACAATTTGATTTTTTAAATTTTGAAGGGAACGCGCAAACAATTCGGTTATTAACTAAAATTTATGATTATAATGGAAGTTCTGCGAATGGAATGAGACTAACCGCATCGGTTCTTGATTCAGTTATAAAATATACAGCGACTTCTGCGGAGGTTAACAAAGACTACTTACTTAGAAAAAAGATAGGTTACTTTTTTTCTGAAGAGACAGAATTTTTTGCAATTAAAGAAGCAACAGGAACAGGAACTGTAAGACATCCATTAGTTTTTTTATTAGAAGCTGCAGATGATATTTCGTATACCTTCTCAGATGTCGAAGATGCTTATGGTTATGGGTTGTATTCCTTTGATCAGATAAAAAATTTTTTAGAAAAGGAAACCAAATTATCCACTGATAAAATATTTAAAGACATCTATTCGAGCTCTGATAATGCAATTTTCCAAAGATTTATTCGTGAAACACAGCAAAAAGTTTATAAAAGTGCAAGTCAGGTATTCGTGTCTAACTACAATAAAATTATGAATGGTAATTTTACTTCTGATTTAATGATAGAAGCGAGTGATGAAATTAAATTATTCAATGCTTTAAAGAAATTTGCTCATAAACATATTTTTAATACGAAAGAAATCCTTGATCAAGAGGTTCTTGGATTTAACATTATGAGCCGATTGCTAGATGAATTCGTGCCAGTAACATTAAAGTATCAAAAAACAGGTCAATTTATGAATAAATATGAAGAACGCCTATTTAACAATATTTCTGAAAGTGCTAAAACATTGTATAAAAAAGAAGTTGAGAGCTACACAGATGAATCAATTAGAGATTATTACCGGCTTAAAATGGCTGTCGATTTCGTTTGCAATATGACAGATGGCTACGCTAAAAAACTGCATGATACATTATTTTAAAAAAGAAGGGTGAGAAACGATGTCTTTTAACGCAACTGTCTTAAAAGTACTAATAGCATCTCCGTCTGATGTTCTAAATGAGCGAGATGAAATTGAGCGAGCTATTTTTGAATGGAATTTGCAGTATGCAGATACCTTAAATAAAATATTATTGCCTATTAGATGGGAGAGTGCTGTGACACCGTCCTATAGTGAAAAAAATGATCCACAAGAAATTATCAACGAACAAATTGTCAATGATTGTGACTATGTAATAGGCGTATTTTGGACTAAGTTAGGTACACCAACAAAATATTCAGAATCAGGAACGATTGAAGAAATCAGTAAATTTATTGAAAACAAGCAATCAAATGAAATTATGGTCTATTTCAAAAAAGATGCTTTCCCACAAGAAAGTGATTTAGAAGAAATTCAGAAATTAAAAGAATACAAACAAGCCTTTAGTGGTATTTATTCAGATTACAATAAAGAATCAATCATTAAACATCTATATAGCAAAGTTCGCTCTCTTGAAGATGGATCAAAAGCTACTTTAACAGAAGAAATTGCTGAAGAAATAAATGGAAATTCTATTGAAGCTTTATTAAAAAAGGAGATTCTTTCGCCAGAAGACATACTAATGCTTAAATTTATCAAAGATTCTGGGCAAAAAAAATTTGGCGTTCGATGGAAACAAGAAAAAAGTGTAGATGAGATCACCGCTTGGGAAGAAAAAAATAAAGTGAAGCCGATTGTTTCAACTCACTATGAAAAGGTGATTGGAAATTTCTCTGACCGCAAATTTATGTTGGAGGATGAATATACTTCTTACGGCAATGTTCGCCAATATCAAATTCCTCTTAAAGTATTTGAAGAAATTGAGCAA
Source organism: Carnobacterium sp. GW821-FHT04C06 (assembly GCF_059420345.1). Classification (NCBI taxonomy): domain Bacteria; kingdom Bacillati; phylum Bacillota; class Bacilli; order Lactobacillales; family Carnobacteriaceae; genus Carnobacterium; species Carnobacterium sp. GW821-FHT04C06. The sequence goes on along the minus strand of NZ_JBWKTN010000004.1, from coordinate 34,864 downwards.
TTAGGGGATTGTGATCAAATTAATGAGATGTTTGAAAAGCATTTGAAGTGAGAAAAGATAGAACTGTATCAACTCAATTTGATTTATATAATAAATTCACTAACAAATTATTTTGCCTATGCTATAATAAATGTATTAAAAATTACGAGTTAAATGATGATTAAAACAGGAGTGAACATAACTATGAGTCGGTATCAATATTGTGAAGAATGGACAGAAGAATACTTGTTTAGTATTTCAAAGGAATTGGAGGGAAAGAAACTTGGAGAAGTTGATCTAAGCGGAAGCTTAAGTAACATTTCAAATAAAGGTGCAATAGGTAATATGATTCAACATGATTTTTTTGGAATACCAGCCAATTCTGATTCAAGTGCAGATTTTTCCCACCATAATATCGAATTAAAGGTAACTCCTATAAAAAAAATCAAAGGAGGTCTTTATAGTTCAAAGGAAAGACTGGTATTAAGCATGATTAATTATATGAAGGCATACAAAGAACCTGAATTTTTAAGTAGTCATGTTTATGAAAAAACAAAAAAAATGTTAATCGTGTTTTATCTTCATGAGGAAAATAAAAGTGTAAAAGATTTTAAAATAATTAAAACGAGTCATTTTAAGTTAAGTCCAGACAAAATAAATGATGTGAAAAAAGATTACAACTACATTATTGATAGTATTCTAGATGGAGAAGCACATTTATTGACTGAAAAAGCTGCTCAGTACCTTTCTCCTTGTACAAAAGGAGCGGGAAAAGGAAAGGATTTAGTGAATCAACCATTTTCTGAAATTAAAGCTAAATCAAGAGCATTTTCATACAAAAATGGGTTTATGACTAATTATTTTCGAGAATTGATGCAACCAGAAAAAATAGAATCGTTATCTATACCAAAAGAAGAAAGTTTTAAAGTATATTTAAAAGAAACGTTAGATAGATATATTGGAAAAACTGATTCTGAAATATGTAGAATGATTAACTATATTCCTGAACTGTCTACAAAACAAGGTAAAAGCTATTTATCCATTTTAATTAAAAACATGTTTGGAGTTAAATCTAAAAATATAAATGAAACTAAACAATTTGTGGAAGAATCTTTTGAAATGAAAACAGTAGTAAATAGACTATTAAAAAAAGATAATCAAGATATGTCATTTCCAAATTTAGATTTTACAGAAATTTTTAGTGAAGAATTCGAAGATTCAAGTTGGTATACTAGATTTGCTCAGACTAATTATGTGTTTATTTACTTTGAAGAAATTAGGCCTAAAGAGTATAAATTAGTCAGCTATTATTTTTGGACTCCAGATTCAGAAATAATTAATACAAGTAAACAACTTTATAATTACATTAAGGATTTGGTTGTTAATAACAAATTAGTGATTAATATTGTTGAAAATGATAGTAATGGTATTTGGACTGATAATTTTCCAGGAAAGTCAGAATTTTCACCGTTTCAAATTCGTCCTAAAGGGACTAAAAAATATCCTTTTGTAATGCTTCCTAATGGAATTAAAATTAAGAAAAAAGCTTTATTTATTGATAAAGAATATATTAGACAATTTATGAATAAAAAGTGAGATTGAGTAAAGTTGGTTTTTATGAAATTTAGTAGAACTTCAGCAATATTAAAAAATATTCTGAATGTCATTAAAATTTTTTGAAACGGTTTTTAAAAGTTTAGGTTGTTGTACTGTTAATTATATATAGAAGGTCATAAAAAAATAGAGTCCTGCCATATCTTTTGTATAACAGGACTCTATTTTATTATAAATCGATATCTTTTATTTCTCTGCTTAAGCTTTTACCAATACGTTCAACGATTCCAATAACAAGAGCATTACCCATACAAAAATATCTCATGCGTTCAGACATTCCTTTAGTCCAATCGGGAGGAAATCCATTTAACTTTTCACATTCTATTGGAGTCAAAATTCGATATCGATTATTTATTTTAATTAAATGTGTACTCCTATTTTTTGATCCTTCGCTTGTTAACATTGTACGCCCTGGTTTATTCAAATCGTCTGTTTCAGACATGCCACCTTCTGCAAAAACATATTCATGTCCATCTGCAGATGTGCGATGTATTTTTTTTGGACCTCTTAAATACTTAAATTTACTTACAGCTTCATCGTCTAAATAATATTTTTCATCAACATCTTTTTCATCTTGAAGGATTTCTTTTAAAGTTATAGGTGTTTCTAATTTGGGGATAGTATCAATAGTCGTGTATAGACCATTTTTCATAATACCTGAATTATAAAAAGTAGCAGAGAATGAATCAGATACAGATACAATATCTTCCGATAATTCGCCTTCTAAAACTCTATTTTTATTAGGGAAATTTTCTACAGGAAACTCTTTAGCGAATAAACTATCAAAGTAAATCATATCTTCATTATTTTTTTTAATGTATTTAGTAGCAAAAGCTTCATCATTTTTATAAGCTAATATAAATACACGTCTTCTTTTTTGTGCTTGACCATATTCAGCAGCATTTATAACGCGCCATTCAACTGTATATCCGAGACTGTTCATAGCGGATAACATAATACCAAAATCTCTTCCTCGTTGTTTAGCAGGAGACTTAAGTAATCTGTCAACATTTTCAAGAAAAATAAATTTTGGATTACTATTTTCTAAAACTCTTATGATTTCCCAGAATAAAACGCCTTTTTTTCCAGCAATACCTAGTTGACCAGAAAGACTTCTTGCAACTGAATAGTCTTGACAAGGAAAACCACCCACAATCATATCAATATCCATTTTTTTAAACGTTTCATCAGGAATTTTAGAAATATCTTCATTCATATTTATACTATCTGGAAACTGCTTATTATAACAATCAAAAGCATCTTGTTGCTTTTTTGAAGGTTCCCATTGATTTGACCATTTAGTCTTATATAAATTTGAATCAGCCTTTTCTAAGCCGATTCGAAATCCGCCAACGCCTGCAAATAATTCCAGAACATTTAATTTTTTTTGTGCACACATATTACGAACATCCTTTCGGTCACTAATGTAAATATTATACATTATTCAAGTGGAAAGATCAAGTGGTTAGCTTGAGATAATGTAGACTATTTAATAGTAATTTTTTTTAAATTATTTGTTAGTAATAGTGTTTGCAAAAAATCTATTTTATTTTTTTATTATGGGGATTTTGTCATCCTCCTCTCCAACCCCAAAATACTCCTCCCTAATCGCAACCCAACGCGCGCATTTCCAAACAACTGCCACGTCATTCCCATACCCACAACACCAATATCACCATCCGAAAAGTGCCAGCCATTAAACGCCTCAAAAACAGCTGTCTCCAAAAGCTTCGCCTCATTTAATAATTGTTCCGCTATTTCAAACTCACCGCCACGAGACAGCTCTAACGCTTCCTCACAGCATTCCTCCATCCGAACCACCAAACCATCAATTTCTTTCCAATCCATCATTAAAAATCCCCCTATTTTTGTCCCAATCACAAAATAAAAAACGCTAAAGGCGAACAACCAATACCGTTCCAAATAGCGATTAGCAAAGAAAGTAGCGGACTTCTCATTGAAAAAAGAGTGGAAATTAGGTACAATGAAAAAGCTAGTGCTTCAGTGCTAGCTATTGGCAACTTGTATATCAGTTTCTGGCTGTTTATACAGGGCTTCATAGCGCGGTTCCCGCCAAGCTATGAAGTGCCATTTTTTATTTTAGGATAAGACTATTTTTACGAAGTAGGATAGAAACAAAAAAAGTATCAGGAAAAATTCCCAATACTGATCGTCAATAGACACGAAACAAAGAACTTAACCGAGTTTACTTTCTCACTTGAACAAAAGTTCTTCTATAAAAGTACATAGAAATGGAGTACAATAAAATAAGCTAACACATGTTGTTAGTGACTATTGGCAACTTGTATGGGCAGTTTCTGGCTGTCGCTACAAGGCTTTGAAAGTTTGGTTCCCGCCAAACTTCAGAGTGCCAATTTTTTTATTTATATAAAGTTTTTTTGATTCTATCCTACTTGCGTCTATTATAAAGAAACGTGAGTAATTTTTCAACCTAAAATAGAAAATAATCAAAAAATTAATAAATAACCTATCAATAAAAAAGGAAATAAATTATTTACATTTATTTAAATATATGATTTACTTAATAAGTAACGATTGTAATTTAAATGAGGTGAGTAAATGGGAGAGATTTCAACACATACAGATATAGCAGATGATTTTGCTGAACGAATCAAAGAAACATCAAACCGTTTAAAAAATGGAAGAGAAAAGATTGACGAACTAAAGCTATTTGACTATTCATCAGGAAGTACCATTACAGATATTGGAAGTACCGTATTTAAATTATCCAGTGCCATGAAACAACTATCTTCTTCAACCCAAGTAGATGGAGACAATGTTCAAAAAATTAATCAGACATTTGCTGAAACGGATAAACAAAATGAAAAACGATTTAACTAAAAAAAATGTCACTCAACGAGTTACTGATTTACAAAAAGAAGTAAGGATAAAACGGGTTGAAGAAGAGCAACTTGAAGAAATTCAAACAGAAATCAAGCAACTAGCTAACTTAGAATTGGAATTGTTATACGAAGAGCAACAGCTCTTTAGCAATACAGCAATCAGTCATTGTCTTCAGCAATCTATTTTTCAAATTGAAGAAGAGGTGGCAAGTGCGGTAGAAAAAACTAATTATAGGAAACTCGACCTCCAAGATGAACAGGCATTGCTACGTAAGAGACTTTATGAAGCAGAAGACAACTTAGCTTTCATGCAAAAGGAGGAAGCTAGCAATGACTAAAATCGATATTAGCGAGTTTTCTCAACTACTCTCTGATTTGCAAAAGCTAAAGTTAACAGTTGGATGGTCATTAACAGGAACAAAGGCTACCTTTCAAGAGTTTAAAAATGATACGAGTTTGAAGGGGAGTGCTTGGGATACAACAAAACAGTTCTTTTTTGAAGGATACATACCAATCATTGATGGAATGAATGATCCCTTATATCTATTAGTGGAAACGACTGAACAGTTTATTCATGATTTTGAAAATGAAGTGACTACTGAGTCAGTTAAATTAGATTTAGAGCAACTTGCTGACCTCCAAGCCAGACGAGATGAATTACAGCAAAAAAAAGAGGATTGGTTTCATAAACTAGCAGATGTGGCGTCAAAAATTCCTTGGGCAGGGCAATTATTTGACGACTATAGCCTATTTCAAGCAAATAAAAAAGTAGCTCTACTAGAAGATTTTGAAAGCTTTATCAATCGACATGGCAGTGATTTTTCTGTATTAAATAACCAAATCGAGCAAGCCTTACTTGGATTAGATGAACTTGGAAAGCAAAAATCCTTTAATGGAGATCAAAAAGGATACCAAGCAGTTGATTTTTCTAAGAGTAACTGGTATAAAAAAGTAACAGATTATCACAAAGAACATGGAACTCATATTGAAGAAGTTCAAAAACGAGATATTGAGAACTTTAAAGAAATGGCGAAAGTAGCTGGAAGCGCAGTAGCGATGGATTCTTTTGCTATGAATAATGAAATAGCCGGGATGGCGGGGCCTCTATATAATGCTACTGAAAATTATTTTTCAGGAATAAATGTTCCTACAAATAAAGGAATTAAAGAGCAGGTGATTAATTCTAATGCTAGAGTAGATGATGATTTTGCAACTGATATTTTTTTACCTAAATCATATTATGAAAATAATTATGCTCCAATAGATGGCACTCCAAATTCAAAAATAATATTTAAAAGATTAGGATCAAGTGGTAATATAGAGGAATCATTAGTTTTTTATAATCAGTATGGAAAACAGTCAGTAAGAGTTGATTTATCTAATCATGGAAATAGTCTTCATCATACTGAGCCACATGTACATGAATTTTTTTATATCAATGGTGGAAAAAATTTATTGTCAGAAACAAAATATTTTTTAGATGATTTTGGCGTGCTTAGAAGAGGAATCATTGATCCTCAAACGAATGGAATAAAATTTATAGACTAACAAAAAAGGAATGATAAATATGATGGACTTTATCAAAAATTCAGAACTAATTGTGAACTTTTTAAAAAATAAAAGACCATGGTACTTTCACGAGATTATTGGAATTAATTTTCAAACAGATTTGGATTATGAAGGGAATTCAAAAAATGTATTACTAATTACATTTATTATTAAATGCTCTCAATTGTCAGATGAATATGTAGCTACTATAAAATTTGTTGACGCTTCGGATGTAACTTTAAACAAAGTAACACGAGTACCAATTGGAGATCGTCTTATTATCCATGATACCCAGCAGAATGGATGGGAAACGAAGCAACGTTACCATGTTCATGACGATAATGGATATGGAGAGGAAACTGGTTTTAGGTTTATTGATTTTTATTGTTCGGCAATCGAAGCTATTGAAATTAAATCATTTGAACGTAAAATAACATTAGAATAAAAAAACTTTATATCACTTAAATATGGAACAAAGAAAGTTCACATGAAAACTCTTTTGGATAGAGTATTACCTAAGCAAGATGAACCAACAGCTCTAAAATAACGATTAAAAAAGCCCGAGAAATGAAGCGTTTTTCTTCATTTCTCGGGCTTTTAAAGTAATATTAACGATACCGTTTTCGAAGCAAGACTAAATTATTAATCGTAAACAATAAAATCCCTAACCAAATACAGCCAAAGGCTAATAATTGTGGACCCGCAAACGTTTCATTAAATAGAAAGACCGCTGAAATCAACATAAGTGTTGGACCGATATATTGTAAAAAGCCAAGCAAAATATAAGAGATATTTTTAGCAGCCTCAGCAAACAAGAATAAAGGAATCGCCGTCACAACGCCGGCACCAATTGCTAATAAATTGATTGAAGGAGAGTAGCTCATAAAACCAGCTGGTGCAAAAAAGCACAGGTAAATCATCGCTATAGGAGCCATAATACTAGTCTCCAAAGTTAAACCTGTCAAAGAACTTACAGAGGCCTGCTTTTTAATTAAGCCATAAAGACTAAAGGTAGTCGCCATTGCTAAAGCTGCCCAAGGAATAGCTCCAGTTTGAATGGCTAACCCAACCACACCAATCGTAGCTAACACGCAAGCGATTTTTTCAACTCGACTTAACTGTTCCTTTAAAAAGAGTGTTGCAATCAAGATATTTGCTAAAGGATTAATATAATAACCTAGACTGGCTTCAACAACATTGCCACTAGTGACTGTAAATATAAAAATAAACCAGTTTACTGTAATGAATAGCGCTGCTAAAATAATAGCTCGTCGTCTTTTTTTATCCTTTATAACCATTAAAGCTTCCACTTTAAAGCTTTGCCATTTTCGAGTCACGCATAAAACCACTAACATAAAAACAAAAGACCAAATAATTCGATAAGATAAAACCGATAAAGGAGTCACACTTCCTAAAGCCTTCCAATATAACGGCAAAACACCCCATATTAGATAAGCTCCAATACCAGATAACAAGCCTTTTTTTTCATTTTGTTCAGAATGATTGTTCATTTGCGAACCTCCTTTTTTATAGTATACAGGAAGATGTTCAAATTTCTTTCTTTTTTTGAAAATTGTTGTCACTAAAAATAAAAAACCTAGCAACCGAAGCGACTAGGCTTTGTCCTTACACAAAGTTCTTTTCTTGTTCACTGTTTGCTTGACGATAAAGGGTTAAGCAAAAAAACAAACTACTAAAGCCAACTAAGATTGCAATATTCAACAGACTATCCCTTAACAATCCGCTACTTTGAATCCTTTTAATACCATCAATCAACCAAAATTGAGGGAAAAGGTGAGCGACTTTTTGCATAAAGCGAGGCATCAATTCAATAGGAACAAACATCCCAGCCAACATACTACTGCCAGTGAAAATAAACATCTTCATAGAGTTCATCACACGGTAACTGGTACTATAAGAAAAAATGACTAAGGTTAAACTAACCGCAACCAATCCGAATAAACTCAGCATCAAAAATAAAACAAAATAAGAAACACCAGGATCAATCTGTACCAAAAATTTCATCACAAACAAAGTCAGAAAAATTTGTCCTTCAATCAATAAGAAATTTGCAATAATCGTACTTAAACTATACGTACTACTTTTAATCGGCGTACTTAACAAACGATAAAACGTTTTTTCTTCTTTTTCTTTAGCCATAAAATCACTCATATTCCCAGCAGAAGAAAGTAAGAAAAAGGTTAAAACGCCTAACATAGCCGTACTAAGCAGTTGTCCTGTTTGTTTCGTAGTTGAAAGTTTTTTGGCAGTTACAGGATACGCATTTTTTTGGTAGTCCGCTAGTAAGGAGTTAAAATCAGCACCCTGTTGACTAGCAGCAATTAATGGAATCAAGTGATTTAAGTGGGTCGTTAATTCTCTTTTAAGCACAGTATTAACGACATCTCCTTGAATCGAGCTAATCTCAAGGTCATTAATTTCTCCCTTTGCTAAAGAAGCTTCAAAGCCTTTTTTAAAGAGAATCAACGCCGTATTTTTATTTTCAACAATAGACTGTTCTGCCTCACGTTTTGTTTGATACACCGTTATTTTTTTACCACTATCCTTCATCCATTCCATTACTTGCTTGCCAGCAAGAGTATCCTCTTGATAAATAACACCATAAGCTGCCGGCACCGTTTCCCCACTAGAAATAGAGTTTAAAACAAGCACAAAGAGTATCGAAGCTAGCGGAAATACTAAATATGTCACTAATTTTCGTTTATTCGCAAAAGCGTTTTTAAAGTAATGAGCAATTAACCAAACCAATTGTTTCATCTACAGCACCTCCCTTTTTCGAGTCAATAGTCCGTAGCCAAAAATACATCCAAAGCTAATCAGGAGTAATACACTAGCAGGGAGCAGAAGGGCGCTAACGTTATCTTGATAAACCGCTTGTTTAATCACTGTTGAAATGTAGCCAACAGGAGAAATATTTTTCCACGTATGAGTGTCAGAAATTGGGAAGTACGCACCACCAATAGCTGAAAGAATAGTGATGACAATTGAAAATAGACTAGCTAAGGCACGAGAATTTCCCTTTGTAATCCCATCAAACAATAAACCAAGTGAGACTGCAGCAATCATTTCCAGCAAGAAAAGACCATAGACAGCCAACCAATAAGAACCCCAATTCATATCAAAAACAAAGCGACTGTAAAGCATTGTAATTGCTAGAAAGAGGGCTTGAAGTGAAATGCAGCCAATTAATTTTCCAGCAAATAATTGAGCTTTAGTAATAGGGGTCATCAAAATCCGACTTAACGTATGCGAACGTTTTTCAGAACTTAAAATCGACGAGCCATAAAGCAATCCATAAAGCATCATCATTGCAATAACCGCAATGGAATAATATTGAATAGAAGTTTCCGCTTTTTTTCCAGCAATCCCTGTTGTAGCAATCGTAACAGTGGAGGCTTGTGGAATAGTAGGGGAGGATGCAGCCTTTTCTGGCGTTAGCTGATTCAGTGTAGTCATTAATTGAAATTCACCACTAAATCCATTTAAATAGCCTTCAATGACAGATTTAGAAAAATCACTTAATGTATCCGCATAATAAAGAATTAATCCTTGTTTCCCAACTTCAACAACAGCAGTTAACTCAGTTTCTTGAACTTTCTTTTTTCCATCAGCTAAAGACGAAACCTTTTGAAAAGCAAAATGAGCTGTTTCAACTTCCTTTCTAAACGCAGTAAAAGGTTCTTGAAGCTGAGCATCTGTAATCGTGTACCCAATTTTAATGTCTTCTACTTGAACTTTCTGATTAAAACTACCACCTAAGGCAAGTCCTAAAACGGTTATTAAAAAAATAGGCAAAGCGAGCATATAGACAATCGCACTTTTCTCACGTAGCGTTAAGTTGATTTCAGCTAACGCAATAGTAAAAATAGACATTTTCGATTCCTCCTTTCAATAAAGTGTTTAGTCTCGTAACGTTCGACCCGTTAATGTTAAAAAGACAGTTTCTAAATTAATTTTTTGAGCATCAACGCTTTTAATTTCAATAGTTTGCTCCATTAAGTAGATTAAAATAAAGTTCAAATTAGTAACTTCAATTGCAGAGGTTATCTCAATAAAGTCACCGGTTCTTTCAACATGCTTAACGCCACGAATTAAAGCCAAGTCACTTAGTTCGATTTCTTGTTCTTGTCCAACTTCAATCCTAATTTTATGAACATCCGTTACCATACTTTTAAGTGCTTCTTTACTCCCTTCAGCAATGACCTTGCCGTGGTCAATAATGGCAATCGTTGTACAAATTTCTTCTATTTCTTCCATATAATGACTTGTATAAATCACCGTAGTTCCTTGTTGATTTAATTTTTTGATAGATTCCAGAATGTAGTTTCTTGATTGAGGATCAATTCCGACAGTCGGTTCATCCATAATAACAAGTTGTGGCTCATGGGCAATCGCACAGGCAATATTTAAACGACGTTTCATGCCACCAGAAAAAGAGGCAGGTTTATCATTCATATGTTCAGTTAACCCTACAAAAGCCAGCGCCTTTAGAACTTTATCTTTTAAATCAGCGCCACGAAAACCATACAGACCAGCAAAGAAATGAACATTTTCATAAGCAGTCAATTCATCATAAACCGCAATATCTTGCGGAACCAAGCCAATATTTTTTCTAATGTCATCCTTTTTTTGTCCCGTTTGTTCATGACCTAAAATCGTCATACTGCCTTTTGATTTCTGTAATAATCCACAGATCATATGAATCGTCGTACTTTTTCCTGCGCCATTTGGTCCCAATAGACCAAAAATTTCCCCTGTTTCAATCGTCAATGAGAGATTATCCACAGCCAGATGTTGCCCAAATTGTTTTGATAAATCTTTGATAACGATACAATTCATTTCAATCCGCTCCCTTACCGTTGTGATAGCTCTATCATAGCAAAAAAAAAGACCGTTGCTTAGTGCAATCAGTCATCTTTTAGATATGAGAATTCTCATGTGTTGACAATGGAATCAGTGTAGTGACCGTAAAATGAGGGTGTCCCACGACTAAAAGCGTTCCGCCAAGTTGGGCAGTTCTTTCTTCCATACCAGTCAAACCTAAACTTGCTTGGAAATCTTTCGTTCCAATCCCATTGTCCTTAATCTCTAAACGGACAAATTTATGGTAAACAGCCAATTCCACTTCAATACGGGAAGCTTCCGCATATTTTAAACAGTTTGTTAAAGCTTCTTTTAAATTTTGAGAAAAAACGTGCCACATGACAGGCGAAATAGCCGTCAAATCACCAGAAAATTGAAGAGACGTTTGAATCGCATAATCTGTTGAAAAAGCAATTAAATCTCCTTTTAAACGCTGAATACCTAAACTTTCTTGTGGCGGTTTCAACTGTTTCAAAACCAACCGAATTTGCTCAACGCCCTCCTTTGTAATGGCAATAGCATTATTCAATAAATGTTCAGATTGATTGGGGTTACCCCGCATTGTTTTTTTCGCAGCCTCCATTTGAATCAAAGCTCCCGTCAGAGAATGGCCAATTTCATCATGAAATAAATGGGCTAACTGATTATGTGTTTCTAATTGAAGCAATTGCTGTTGTTGCTGAGATACGTGCTGTTCTTGGCGTTGATTGGCTTGCTTTTGATTAAGCTGATAGTCACGTAATTGGAGGGTTAAAGTTTGAATTTTCTCTTCCAAATATAAGACAAAGAAAGTCAATAAACTTACTAAACTATAACTTGCAATCAACAAGAAGGAATCCTTAAAAATAAAAAAGGGGACACCTACTAAGCAAAATTTTAGCCAGGTAAAACGATAAAATAAAGCAAAATCAACCCAATAACCTCCTATTGTAATCGGTATTAAATAATAAAAAAGCTGAGAACAAAAAGTACCAAAAACAACTAAACTTACAAGTAACCCAAGCGCTACTAATTGTTGCTGTTTTTTTGTTTTGCAGCTGTAAAAAAGCAAACTAATTGAAAAATAAAGTAAGCATCCTAATAAAAAGAAGCCAAATTGTTGAAAGTGTTGAATTTCTTGAAAAGCCCCTAAAGCAAAAAGTAAAAGCAACTGAAAAATCAATTTATGATTCAAAACCATGTCATTCACCAATCTTCCCAGTTAAAAAATAAATCGCAATCTGTGTCCGATGGGCCAACCCCGTTTTACTAAGAATGGTTGAAATATAATTGGCAACAGTTCCATCAGAAATAAACAAAACTTTACCGATTTCCTTATTAGACAAGCCTTTGGCAATACTTGCCATAATTTCAACTTCTCGAGTAGTAAACGGGCTCAAGTCAATCGTAGGCGACAACGCCTCATTCTGATTTGTTTTTAATTGCAGCCTAAATTTTTCAAAAATCGTTTCTTGCAAGACATGCTGGTTCAATGCAACACTCCGAATGGTTTGAGCAATCACATCAGGATCATTATTTTTAAGTAAATAACCCTTTGCTCCATTTTCCAAAGCTTCCGATATGTAATCATCGTCATCAAAAGTCGTTAAAATTAATACCTTTGTCTGTGTTTGTTGAACAATTTTCTGTGTAGCTGCCACACCATCCATAATAGGCATCCGAACATCCATTAACACAACATCAATTGGCGTTTCCAAGCAATAATTAAGGGCTTCTTGCCCGTTAGCAACGGTACCAACCACTTCAATATCATCATAAGAATTCAACACAATCGCCATTCCACCTGTAATAAAGACATTGTCATCTGCAATTAAAATCCGAATCATTCCATCCACCTCTTTGTCTTTTATTATACGGAGAGTTAGGTTCATTTGCACGTTAAATTAATCTAAATAAGCGTAGTCATTTTTTTGTAGAAAAAAAGAACCTTCCAACTATGAAAGATTCTTTCTTAATTCAACTACTCGTTACTCCAACAATCCTTTTTTTTGAAGAAACTCTTTCGCAACAGTAGCTGCCGATTGATTGTTAATATTCACTTCATAATTCATTTTCCGCATCTCATCATCCGTTATTTTTCCACCTAGCTTATTTAAAATAGCTGCTAATTCTGGATATTTTTCCAGCGTGCTGTTTAAAAGCAATGGCGCGCCTTGATAAGGAGGGAAGAGCTGTCGATCATCTTTTAAGACCGTTAACTTGTATTGAGCCAGCTCACTATCCGTTGAGTAGGCATCAATCACTTGAATATCACCAGCTTCGATAGCAGAGTAACGAAGTTTAGGCTCCATCGTTTGTAAACGATCAAAGGTAATCCCATATAATTTTTGAATCCCTTTATACCCATCATTACGGTCAGCAAATTCTAAGGTAAAGCCAACATTTGCAGTATGACTAACTGCTTGTAAATCAGAAATAGAGGATAGTTGATGTTCTTTTGCATAGTTTTGAGAAACCGCTAAAGCATAAGTGTTATTGTACTTCATCGGATCTAAATACGCCATTTTGAATTGCTTATCCAGTCCGGTCTTAGCTTGTTGATAGACTTGGTTTTCATCATGACTTTTAGAAGGCTCATTTAAGAAGGTCTCTAAAACCGTCCCAGTAAATTCTGGGTAAATATCAATATCGCCTTTTTGCAATGCATTAAATAAAAAGCTAGTTTTTCCCATATTTGGTTTTAATGTAACCTTCAAATCCGTTTCATCTTCAATAAGGTATTTATACATATTGATTAAAATTTCTGGTTCAGCACCTAATTTCCCTGCAATGACAACTTCTTTTTGAGGTTGATTAATAAGCGGGATTAAAATAAAGCCTAGAATAACGACTGCTAAGGTGCCCAAAGTAATCAAGCTTTTTTTAAAGGAGATACGTTCAAAAATCCGTAATAAATAATCAAAAATAATAGCTAACAAAGCAGCAGGAATTGCCCCAAGTAAAATTAATTGATGATTATTCCGGTCAATGCCAAGTAAAATCAAACTTCCTAAACCACCAGCACCGATTAAAGCCGCTAAGGTGGCCGTACCAATAATTAAAACCATCGCTGTTCGAATTCCTGCCATAATAACAGGCATAGCAATTGGAATTTGAACCTTGTACAGACTACGCCAACGATTCATCCCCATCGCACTTGCTGCTTCAACAAGAGAAGGATCAACCTCCGCAATTCCTGTATAGGTATTTCGCAAAATTGGAAGGAGTGCATAAATGACTAACGCAATCACAGCAGGCAACGTTCCAATTCCCACTAGAGGAATCATTAAGCCTAATAAGGCAAGAGAGGGGATTGTCTGGAAAATAGCCGCAACTTGAATAATAGGCTCCGCAATTTTTTTATGAGAAGTTAAATAAATTCCTAAAGGCAGTGCAATTAAAACCGCAATCAACAAGGCAACAAAAGAAATTTGAATGTGTTGAAGGAGAGCAGTTGCTAAATCTTCTTTACGTTCTTGAAATGTTTCAATCAACGTCATCATCAATCTGTCCCTCCTTTTTGAATACCAGAACTTAGAAATGCAAGGAAGTCTTGATGAGTGATTTTACCTAAGTAAGTGGAGTCCTCTATGATTTGAACAATTGGAAATCTTGTTAAGGCTAAAATTAAGTCATCAACCGAAGTCTCTTTTGTGACCACTAAAGCCTCCGTTTCTTCAAGTGCTAAAGGTGATGTTGAAAAATGATTCATAGCCATCAACGTTTGAACGGTTTGAGAAGTGGTAACAGCTACATTCCCAGATTGAAGAAATTCGCGAACAAATTCATTTTTAGGATTCTGACAAATTTCATCAGGAGTCCCAATTTGTTCCACATGCCCCTCCTTCATAATACAAATGCGATCGCCTAACTTTAAAGCCTCTTGCATATCATGAGTCACAAAGACAATCGTCTTTTTAACTTGTTGATGAAGTTTCGCCACATCTTCTTGCAAATTCTTTTTACTGATAGGGTCCAGTGCACTAAAGGGCTCATCCATTAAAATAATATCTGGGTCAGCCGCCATTGCTCGTAAAACACCCACACGTTGTTGTTCACCACCAGATAATTCAGAAGGCAAACGGTGACGGTAACTTTCAGCGTCTAAGCCCACACTCGTTAACAACTCTGTTACTCGTTCCTTCATTTGCGTTTTTGACCATTTTTTCATTTCGGGTACAGTTGTAATGTTCTCTTCAATCGTCATATTTGGAAAAAGGGCAATTTGCTGTAAGACATAGCCAATATTCCAACGCAACTCATGAATCGTATAGTCACTAATCGGTTTATTCTGAATTCGAATCGTACCAGTTGTTAATGGAATTAAGCGATTGATCATTTTTAAGGTAGTGGTTTTTCCACTTCCACTAGGACCAATCAAGACAAAAAATTCTCCTTCGTTAATTTCAAGAGTTAAGTCCGAAACAACAGGTTTTCCTGGAGAATAAGATTTTGAGACGTTTTCAAAGCGAATCATTTCATCCCTCCTTTAATGTTTTTGTAAACAAAATTATAGCATTTTTTAATTTAGAACGCTAGTTCGCTGACTTGAAATAAAAAAAAAGAACAATAAACGACGAATCATTTATTGTTCAAATAACATATACTTATTGAAGTTTCAGCTCAAGTCGTTTCGATACACGCGAAAGTAAGAAACAAACAATAAAATACAAGAATGTCATAGCAGCAAACATCGGTAAGACGGCTGTTGTATCTTGACCGTAAATAATTTTTGCATTATGAGTCAATTCTGGTAAAGAAATAATAACAGCAAGAGACGTATCTTTAATTAATGAAATAAATTGGCTGACAATCGGGGGAAGCATCTTTTGAAAGGCCTGTGGAAAGATAATCGACCAAAGTGTTTGACCATACGTCAATCCAGTCGAACGACCAGCTTCCATTTGCCCCTTAGGAACGGCATTTAAGCCCGCTCGAATAATTTCAGAGAGCATTGCCGATTCAAAAATAGTTAAAGCAGCCACACTTGACCAGAAAATACTTAGACGAATGCCAACTTGTGGCAATGCAAAATAAGTAAAAAAGATAATCAACAACAAAGGCAAATTACGTATAATATCAATTAAAACACCGACAATCGCTGAAATAAATGGAACTTTCATAAAACGAATCAGACCTGCAATCCCGCCGATGACAAAGCTAAAAATAATCGACAAGACAGCGACCATAATTGTGACCCATAAACCATCTAATAAGAAGCGAATATTGATCCATGAAAAAGCCTCGATAAAGTTCAAATCAACTCTCCTCCTTCTTAATTTTTAACCTCTAAACGTTTTTCAATATGCTTCATCAAATAAGACAAAGGCAATGTTAAAATCAAATAAAACCCACCAACAATCAAATACGTATCAAAGGTATTAAAGGTTTCACTTGCAATCAAATCCCCTTGATACATCAAATCAAGACCTGCAACCATCGCTAAAATAGAGGAATTTTTCACTAGATTAATAAACTGGTTGCCTAGTGGGGGAATGACAATCTTAAAGGCTTGGGGCAAAATAATGTACCACATCACCTTGGAATAGGTGAAACCAGAAGAAAGCCCAGCTTCTAATTGACCTTTTGGAACACTCTCAATTCCTGCACGAACCGTTTCAGCAATAAAAGCAGAAGTATAAAGGGTTAATCCAATGGTTCCCGCAGTAAAGCCATTCAATTGAAACCAATACAAAGGTGCAACCACGTAGAAAAACATGACAATAATCAATAACGGAATATTACGGAAAAATTCTACATAAGCCTTTGCAAGGTATTGAACCCATTTTTTATGAGAGAGTTGAAAAATAGCCATCAATGTTCCAATAATCAAACTAAAAAGCAATGCAAGCAAACTTGCATAAAGTGTATATTTAAAACCTTCAATCAAAGGCGTTGAGTAAGTTGAAAGAATTGTACCCATAGTTACGCGTCACCTCACTTAAATTATTTTTTAGGAAACCATTTTTGATAAATCTTATCATAAGTTCCATTAGCTCTAATTTTTTCTAAAGCATGATTCACTTCTTTTAGGAAAGGTTCTTGCCCTTTATTAATGGCAATCCCATAAGGCTCATCAGTAAAGTTCCCACCTGCAAGTTCATAATCAGGATTTTCTTCAGCGATTCCTAAAAGGATACTATTATCTGTAGTCATAGCGTCACCTTGGCCAGATTGCAAGGCAGTAAAAGCCTCTGCATAATTTTCTAATTCCAATACTTTTGTCTCAGGCGCCTTTGCTCGAATATTAATAGCAGAGGTGGAGCCCTTAACCGCTAAAACTGTTGTACGAGCATTTAAATCCGCAATGCTTTTGATTGGACTGCCTTTTTTGACTAACAAAGATTGCCCGGCATCAAAATAGCTATCTGTAAAATCCACTACTTTTTTACGCTCGTCAGAAATCGTCATAGTAGCAATAATGGCATCAATATTCCCGTTTTTTAACAAGGGAATTCTTGTTTTGGAAGTAACTTCCACAAACTCCGCTTTTCCATCCTTACCAAGTATTTCAGTTGTTAAGGCCTTTGCAATATCAATGTCAAAGCCTTCAATTTCACGAGATTCAATATTGATTAAACCAAAAAGCCGTGTATCTGTTTTTACTCCCCAAACAATCGTTGGACTGGTTTTGATTCTTGTTTTAATGTCCTCGTTCGCAACACTTGCTTTGCCACAAGCCGTTAAGACGAGCATCATCAAGAAGAGGAGAGCGCCTTTTTTTAATAATTGTTTCATCAGCAAATGCCTCCTTTAATTAATGATTAATGATTTTGCTTAAAAATTGTTGTGCTCTGATTTCTTTTGGCTGCTCATAAAATTCAATCGCATTTGCATCTTCTAAAATTTGACCATCTGCCATAAAAATCACGCGATCAGCCACTTCTCTTGCAAAGCCCATTTCATGGGTAACAACAACCATCGTCATTCCTTCACGTGCTAATTTTTTCATCACCTCAAGAACTTCCCCAATCATTTCAGGATCAAGTGCTGACGTTGGTTCATCAAACAGCATTACTTCCGGTTGCATAGCTAAGCCCCTTGCAATCGCAATTCGCTGCTGTTGACCACCAGATAATTGTGAAGGGTAGGAATCCTTTTTATCTAACATGCCGACTTTTTCAAGCAACGTTTCTGCTAATTTAGTGGCATCCTCTTTTGATTTTTTTAAGACTTTGATTGGTGCAAGTGTAATGTTTTCTAACACTGTTTTATGAGGGTACAAATTAAAATGCTGAAAGACCATTCCCAGGTTTTTACGAACTTGATTCATATTTGTTCCCTTACCATGTAGATCCACATCATTTATCAAAAGCTGCCCTTCAGTAATATCCTCCAACCCATTAATGCAACGAAGCATCGTACTTTTACCAGAGCCAGAAGGACCGATTACAACCACAACTTCACCTTTTTGTACGGTTAAATTAATGTCTTTCAAGGCGTGAAATGAGCCGTAATATTTTTCAACCTCTTTAAATTCAATCATGAAATCACTCCTCTATTAAGTCGATAATCTAAAGAAACTATTAGAATACGTTCATTATATTTTAATGATAGAGCTATTATATCGGCTAAATAAGCAGTTTGTAAAGTTTTTAGTGAAATTTTTTTTATAAAAGTGCTATCTTGGTGTTACATTTCCTTACATATCAAAGAAAAGTTGCGAAAAAGGTTGGATTGTGTTAATCTAATTTTAATAAATGAAATGGAGGTGAATAAAAGATGAGTGGTAATTTAGTTGGAATGATTGATTTTACAATTTTATTTGTTAGTTTCTGTCATGCCGTTATTTTTAATGTTGCGCAAACAAGGGATAAGTCTGCCCAAAATTTCAACAATTCAATTAAAAATAATTTGCCAACTTGTCTTTTATTTCCCTAATTCAGAAATGATCTGTAACTAGGAAGTCAGTTGGGCAGGTGGAGAATCGTCTCCAGTTGTCCTTTTTTGTTGCAATAAAAGATAAAGATGATGGCACAAAGGAGTAACATCATGTTTATTACAGTCAAAGAAATCGGAAAAACCTTCGGAAGTTTAACCTTATTTGAAGAACTTTCCTTTACAATACCAGAAAATAAAAAAATCGGTTTAGTTGGAGACAATGGGAGTGGGAAATCAAGTTTATTTAAACTTTTACTCGGCATAGAATTCCCTAGTAGTGGAACAATCATCCGAAAAAAGGGGATGAAAATCGGCTATTTAGAACAATTGCCTGTAGCGCTACCCAATGAAACGGTCTACCAAGTAATCGAACAAAGCTTTCCAACCTTTATCAAAATGAAAACGGACTTGACGTCAATGGAGTGTGAACTAGCAACCGAAACTGATGAAGATAAAATGTCTTCTCTGCTTTTAAAATATGGGGAATTACAAGAGACGTTTATCGAAATTGGTGGATATGAGTTAGATTACAAAATCCAAAAACTAGCGACAGGTTTAGGAATAGAAACACTTTTAAAAGCAACATTCAATCAATTAAGTGGAGGCGAACAAACCAAAGTCGGTTTAATCAAAACCCTGCTACAAAATCCCGATTTATTATTATTAGATGAACCTACCAATCATTTGGATTTACAAGCAATCGAATGGTTAGAACATTATCTAAAAGAATACAGCGGTGGAGTTGTTATTATTTCTCATGACCGCCATTTCTTAGATGAAGTAGTGGAGCAAATCTACGAGCTTGAAGACAGTGAAGTGAGTATTTTTAATGGCAACTATAGTCGTTATAAAATTCAAAAACAAAAGAAGCTAGAACTAGAATTAAAAGATTACCAAGAACAACAAAAGAAAATCAAAAAACTTCAAGATGCCATTCGCCGTTACCGACAATGGGGAAATGAAAGTGGCAACGAAGATATGTTCAAAAAGGCAAAAAGCTTAGAAAAAAGGGTGCAACGAATTCAACAGCTAGCTAAGCCAACTATGGAAAAAGAAAAAGTTAAACTTACTTTAGAGGTCACACAACGAAGTGGAAAAAAAGTTTTAAGCTTTCACGATGTAAGTAAAGCTTTTGGTGAGAAACACTTATTTACAGAGCTTGATTTCACCTTACTATGGAAACAGCGAGTAGGAATGGTAGGTGAAAATGGCACCGGTAAATCTTCCTTAATACGTTTAGCTTTAAAAGAAATAGCTCCTGATAAAGGAGAAATAAAAATAGGTGAAGGCGTAAAAATAGGGTACTTGCCTCAAAAAATTAGTTTTCCAAAAGAAGAAGCAACGGTATTAGCGACCTTCCGTTCAGAAATCGGCATGGAAGAAGGAGCAGCTAGACAATTTCTAGCGACGTTTTTATTCTTTGGCAGCGATGTTTTTCGTAAAGTTGGGCAATTGAGTGGCGGGGAACGAATGAGATTACGTTTAGCCATTTTAATGGAACAAGAAACAAATCTCTTGATATTAGATGAGCCAACCAATCATTTAGATATTTCTACCAGAGAAGTAATCGAAGACGTCCTGTCTAATTATCAAGGAACCATTTTTGCAATTTCCCATGACCGTTATTTTTTAGCAAAAGTAACGAATGAAACATTATGGTTAGATAAAAAGGGCCTAACGATGTACCCTGGCAGTTATCAGTGGGCAACGACTAAACGAAAAGAACAACCTCCAATTGGATCAATTCCACTTTTAAACAAAAAAAGAACATTATCATTAGCTACGATTGAAACGAAATTAGAAGAGAAAACGATTGAATTGGCAAAATTGACACACACACTAGAAACAAAACCAGAAAACGCTGTAGTACGTCAAAAAATCAATGAAGTGAAATCAGAGATTCATTTATTAGAAAATGACTGGTTCCAACAAATAGACAACTAAAAAAGACGCTTCAATCCATTATCAGATTGAGGCGTCTTTTAGATGATTATTTTTTTCAAAATTCAACAACCATTCTTTCGTCGTTAAGCCGATTTCCGAAGAGCCACTGTACCCAACAAGCTTTCCATTTTTGCCAATTACCCGATGACAAGGAATCACAATTGGAAAAGGATTATTGCGATTCGCTTGCCCAATAGCCCGGACCGCCTTTGGATTTTCAATGGCTTCAGCAATATCCCCATAACTTCTTGTTTCGCCATAAGGAATGGTTCTTAACGCCTGCCAAACGCTACGTTGGAAAGGGGTGCCTGAATGAATCGAAAGAGGAACGGAGAATTCAGTTAAATTTCCTTCAAAATAAGCCTCTAATTCATCTTTCAAAGCCAAACAAAAAGGTTCATCCTGAATCGCATTCTGTGCATCCTGCGGGTGAATCGTTAAATTATGAATACTAGTAATACCAAATTCATCTTCTTTTAATTCAAGTAAACCGACTGGACTTTCGACTAACATAAAGAACCTCCTTGTCTTATTTGATATAAGTTGCTTCTATTATAGTAGAAACAGTTGGACAATAAAAGGTAAATTCATCCTAATGAACGAACTTTAAGAAAAAATAAGAAAAGATTGCTATAATAAAAGAAAACGAATTCTAAAAGAAAAGAAGGCTGGTTAGATGGAACGCATTCATATTTACCATACAAACGATCTCCACTCACATTTTGAAAATTGGCCACGAATTCAGGAATTTTTACTAGAGCAACGTGAGTATGATCGTCAAAAAAATGAAGAAGTATTAATTTTTGATATCGGCGACGCCTTAGACCGAGTTCATCCTTTAACAGAAGCCACTGATGGCAAAGCAAATATCGCAGCCTTAAATCAAATTCATTATGACGGTGCGACAATTGGCAATAACGAAGGCGTAGGAAATTCAAAAAAACAATTGAATCAGCTCTATAGCGAAGCCAATTTTCCTGTTTTGCTGGCTAACTTAATCGATAAAGAAACAAATTTAAAACCAGAATGGGCAGAATTATTTAAAATTTATCAAACAAAATCAGGACATCGAATCGGCGTCTTTGGTTTAACGGCTCCCTTTCCAACTAGCTATGAACCTAATGGCTGGCATGTGATTGAGCCCGATGATTGTATCCCCGAACTACTAGAAATTCTAATTCCAATGGTAGATAGTATTTTCTTATTATCCCATTTAGGAATTGAAGAAGATCGCAAAATTGCTAACATGTATCCAATGATTAATCTGATTATGGGTTCACATACACACCATCTATTGCCAACAGGAGAGAAAAATCGAGAAACTTTTGTGACAGCAGCCGGGAAATTTGGTCAACATATTGGACACATTACCTTGGAACTAGCTGCTGGTAAAATCCAACATGAAGAAGCCGAAGTCATTGCTACTTGTTCACTTCCTCCAACAGCGAATGAAGCAAAACTGATTTCAGACTATGAAGAACAAGGGCATATTCAATTAAAAGAACAAAAAATTGCCTATTTACCAAATGCCTTCTCCATAAGCTGGAAAGGCTCATCTCAGTTAGTCAATTTAGGATTAAAAGCCATTAAAGATTATGCACAAACAGAAGTTGCGATTGTCAATGCGGGGCTTTTTATGAAACCTTTGCAAAAAGGAATCATTTCTAAAAACGACTTACATCAAATATTGCCGCACCCAATGCGAGTTTTAACTTGTACGTTAGACGGAGAAAATCTGGAACGTTTGATTTTAGAAATGGAAAAAAACCGTAACTATTTACGCTATTTCCCTATCAAGGGACTGGGTTTTCGTGGGGAATTATTTGGTGAAATTTGTTACGATGGCATTTCCTATGACAATGAAAGCCAGACCGTTTATTGGCAAGGAGTTAAATTAGAACCTCAAAAAGAGTATACACTCGCAACTGTCGATCATTTTTTATATGTTCCTTTTTTCCCAACGATTGAAATCAAAGGAAGAAACCAAGTTCTGTTTCCATTTTTTATTCGCGATGTTTTAGGACAATATTTAAAGAGAAACTATCCAATTGCTTAAAAGTTCAGTATAATAGATAAGAACATGAAAATTTGAAGATACGACTTTACGTGGCTTCATTTCATCATAACTAAAATAGGGCGGTGACAAAATGACCCAGGAAAATAAAACAAAAGAACCTAAGCAAGAAGTAATGGAAGCAGCAGTAGTTGAAGAAGTGGCTGTGACTGAACCAGTAGAAGAAAATCTCTTAGTTAAACGAATTGATGAAACAACCATTATGATTGAAGAACAAACCTATGAGATCGTTTTAAACTATCGAGAGGCATTTGATGCTGAAAGACTTTCAGAACGATACAGTGAAATTCTATCAAAATACGATTACATCGTAGCCGATTGGGGTTTTGAACAATTAAGACTAAAAGGCTTCTATGATGATAAAAATCGAAAAGTTTCGCAAGATCAACGCATCAGTACGCTACAAGATTACCTGTATGAATATTGTAATTTTGGTTGTGCTTACTTTGTGTTGCAACGAGTTGGGGAAGTGAAAAAAGAAAAGAGTTTTAAACCAAAAAGATCACGGAACCGTCCAACTAATTCAAATCCTAAAGCAGTAACGACAAAGCCAGAAGCAAAATCACAAAAAAATAAAACAACCAAACCAAACAACACAGCACAAAAAGCACCTAAAAAGAATTTTGTAACAAAAGACGTAACGCAACCAAAACAAGTACAGGTTGTTCAAAAACAAAAGCAAGAACCAAAAGCAAAAATTAAAACAGTAGAAGAAAAAAATGGGCAACGTCACTTTAACATTCGTCGCAATGACGTTGAACAAGTTAAAAATAAATCGTAAGGGGCTTATTACTTTGACTTATAAAGGTTATTTAATTGACTTAGATGGCACGATGTACCGAGGAAAAGAACCAATTCCTGCAGCAACTAGATTTATAGCGCGTTTACAAGAAGCAAACATTCCTTTTTTATTTGTAACAAATAATACAACGAAATCTCAAGAAGAAGTAGCAGAAAATTTAGCGACTAATTTTGATATCCATGTTTCAAAAGAAACCGTTTATACTGGATCAGTGGCAACTGCTAGTTATTTAAAGTCATTGGATAAAGGCAATAAAGTGTTTGTAATTGGTGAATCGGGTTTAAAACAAGAATTACACGAAGCAGGCTTTATTATTGAAGAAAAAAATCCGGATTATGTAGTTGTAGCCTTGGATCGTCAAGCTCGCTATCAAGATTTTGAAACAGCGACGTTAGCCATTCACAATGGAGCTCGTTTTATTTCTACCAATAAAGACACTAATCTACCTAGTGAAAAAGGGTTAGTTCCAGGAGCAGGTGCGTTGACGGCGTTATTGATAGCTTCAACAAAGCAGCAACCTACCTATATTGGGAAACCAGAAGCGATTATTATGAATGAAGCTTTAGGTGTGATTGGTTTAGCAAAAGAAGAGGTCCTAATGGTTGGAGATAACTATGAGACAGACATTATGGCAGGAATCAAAAATGACATCGATAGCTTACTCGTGTTTTCTGGTTTTACAAAGCCAGAAGATTTGCTCAACGTCAAAGAGCAGCCTACTTATAAAGTCCCTTCATTAGATGATTGGTCATTAAGATGAAACAAAAAGCAATTCAACTAGGTGGAGTCACTCTATTGATTCTATTTATTCTGTCAATTTCAATTGCGCTGACAATTAATGTAACGATTCTTTATCGCGTAGATATCTCGTTATTAGCAATTGATCAACAGTCAGGCTTGTCGAAGGCAGTATTAATGGATAATTACCATCAATTACTGAATTATTTAAACCTCCCTTGGATTCGATCATTAGAAATGCCAGATTTTCCTAGTTCTGCGAATGGATTGAATCACTTTTTTGAAGTGAAACGGTTATTTTTAGTTGATTACCTAGTTGTGCTTATCAGTGGAATAGGAAGTCTTTTCTTTATCCGCTATTTAAAAAGATACCAATTAGGTTGGACGTTGATTAGACCCTTTCAAGTATTAATAGTAGCTCCAGTTGTGCTTGGAGTTGTGATGATGATTAGCTTCGATCAATTGTTTATCGTATTTCATGAAGTCTTGTTTAACAATGAAGATTGGATGTTTAATCCATCAACAGACCCAATTATTAACGTGCTTCCAGAAGCCTTTTTTATGCATTGCTTTATTTTAGCAATCTTATTAATGGAAATTCAATTTATTATTGGGTATTATTGGTCAAAAAAACAGATTCGCATCTAAGCGAATCTGTTTTTTTTAAGCTGTTTTTTTTAAGCTGTTTTTTTCATCTTTCCACGAATAAACGTAACAATCATTGGAATTAATGAAACAAAGATAATCCCTAAGACAACGATTGTAAAATTGTCTCTTACATAAGGAATATTTCCAAAAAAGAAACCAGCTAGGCAGCATAGCAATACCCAAACCGCGCCACCGATAAAGTTGTAACGGATAAAGTAACCATAATGCATCCGACTTGCACCCGCAATAAAAGGAGCAAAAGTTCGAATGAAGGGCATAAAACGAGCAATTAAAATTGTTTTTCCGCCATGCTTATTAAAGAAAGCTTCTGCTTTTTCCATTTTTTCTTTATTTAAGACTTTTCCCAGCAAACTATCTTCTGGAATCGAAAGCCCAACTTTTTTCCCAATTTCATAGTTTACCGTGTCTCCAATAATAGCGGCAGCCGCAAAAACAGCGATGAGAATCCAAATATTTAAATGGATAGCGGGTAAAGCTGCTAGCGCACTGGCTGCAAACAGTAGAGAATCACCTGGTAGAAATGGAAAAATGACTAATCCAGTTTCAATAAACACGATTAAAAATAGTATGACATACGTCCAAATTCCAAATTGGTCAATAATTGTTACTAAATGCTGATCAATATGTAAAATAAAATCGATCAGTCCATAAATGACAGACATAATTAAGTTCCCTCTATTCTTATTTTAGTATTAAACGTAATAATTGTAGCATAAAAACAAGTCTCTGAGTATCTATTTTCCAATTGTTTAAGGAATCTTACAGATAGCTAGGCAAGGACTTCACTGGGTAATATCACTTTTAGTAGGATCTGAATGGGCTAAACGACTAGCAGCAGCTGCTGCAATAGCTCCAACGATATCATCTAAAAAAGTATGAATTTCGCCAGGAACATGACTATTTAAACGTTTTAAAATACCTGGTTTTACTTTATCAATGTACCCAAAGTTGGTTAACCCAATTGATCCATAAACATTCACAATAGAAAGAGCCATAATTTCGTCAATTCCGTACAAGCCCTCATCTTCAGCGATAATATCTTGTAACGGTTGAATCAATTTATTTTCTTCAGCTAGTATATCTAACTGAATTCCTGTAATAATAGCATTTTGAACTTCGCGTTTTTTCAAAACAGCATTCACATTTTCTAAACAAATGGCCAACGTTAAATCTTCAATATAAGATTGTTGTAAAAACATAACAAGCTCGGCGATATCTGTCAATTCAACTTTACGTTCTTTCAATAACTCTAACGCTTTACGATATAATTCTGTTGTATCTTTTACCAAATTCATCCACTCCATTCTATCTATCTAGTATACCTTATTTCATAAAAAAATTCATAAAGCAAAGCGAATGATTCCGCTAGTACTTGTAAATCATGTTATACTAACCCTAACAGATTAAAAAAAAGGAGGGTATAAATGAAACCAATCGTTGAATTTTGTGTTAATAATGTAGCAAATGGCGGACAAATTGTCCTCGATAAATTAGAAGCAGACGACCTAGTAGAAGTTGTTACATATGACTGTTTAAATGAATGTGTCATCTGTGCGCAAGATTTTTTTGCATTAGCAGAAGGCAAACTAGTTCGTGCAAAAACAACAGATGATTTAATCAAAGGTATTTACCAATCGTTAGAAGAAGAAGGTTGGCTATAAAAAAACACCGTTACTAGTAGAAAGTAACGGTGTTTATGCGTTTAAAATAGACTAGTACTATGCATGGGTTGAACTCTTGAATCTGGATTGATGTAACTCATTGCATTATTAATCGCAGTAGGAGCTTCCCCAAAACCTGCAGCAATCAATTTGATTTTGCCATCATACGTACAAATGTCACCAGCAGCATAAATGCCTTCAATCGTTGTTTCCATCTTACTGTTCACCACAATCGCATTTTTATCGATTTCAAGTCCCCAATCTTTAATGCTCCCAATTGAAGAACTAAAACCATAATTTACTAAGAAATCATCAACTTCAAGATCTTCAACCCCGTCACCTCGGACTTCCTTTAAGGTGATACTCGTTAAATTCTTCCCACTACCATTGATTTTTGCAGGAACAAAAGGCGTTTTTAAGTGAACTGAAGATTGAGCCAATAAGGAAACACTATGTTCATGGGCTCGGAATTGATTTCTTCGGTGAATCAGAAAAACCTCTTTAGCAATTGGCTCTAACATCAAAGCCCAATCGACAGCTGAATCTCCACCGCCACAAACCGCTACTTTGCGATCCTTAAATTGTTCCATATTATCAACAAAATAGTGAAGAGAAGTTCCTTCAAACTGACGAGCATGTTCAATTTCCAATTTACGTGGTTGGAAAGCGCCATTACCAGCAGTCACAATAATCGCTTTTGAATAATGAATGCCTTGATCTGTTTCTAAAACAAATAATTTATCTTGATTTTTAGTAACGACAAGAACTTCTTCTTCTAAACAAATCGTCGTGTCAAACCGCTCCATTTGTTTGGTTAAATTATGAACTAAATCCTGTGCCTTAATTTCTGGAAACCCAGCAATATCATAAATATATTTTTCTGGGTATAGAGTAGAAAGTTGGCCACCTAATTTAGGTAAGCTTTCAATGATTTTTACTTTTGCGTTTCGCATGCCCCCGTAGAAGGCAGCAAACATACCAACAGGTCCACCACCAATGATGGTTATGTCAAATACGTCTTTTGTATGTTCCAATTTAAATTCCTCCATACTTGAAATGGGATTGCTCTGAGAATGATTATCAGTATAGCACAAATTCCTTTAGATTACATATAAAGAATAAAACAAAAAAAACTTTAATCTCAATTCTATGATAAATAGAAGAAATTAAAGAAGTAAAAGATTATAAAACATGAAAAAGGGACATTAAAAAATGAACAAAATAAGCGATACAAACACCCGTTACCATTCCAAATAACACTTCTAGTGGTTTATGACCTAAATATTCTTTAATGTGTTTGTCTTTTTGCTGCTCTCTACGCAACGATTCTTTAGCCTGTTGATCTTTTAACTTTAAATTTTGCAAATCAATGATTAGTTGATTTAAAACAAGACCCTGTTCACCACTTTGTCTACGAACACCCATCGCATCAAACATCACAATGACGCCAAATGTGACAGCAATTGCCACTAATGGGGAGTTCCAACCATGCTGAATCACTAATGAAGCAATCAGCGCAGTAACACTAGCTGAGTGAGAACTAGGCATCCCGCCTGTTGAGGCTGCTAAAGCCCATGTTGTTTTCTTTTTTAGCAAAAAAGCAATCGGAACCTTTACAACTTGTGAAAAACAAATAGCTGTCAAAGCGGAAATTAAAGGGAAATTGGTTAGAAAGCTCATCGACATCATCCTTTAAAAAATTAAGATTTTTAATAACTTCATCATATCATGAATTGTTCCTAGAGAGGAGATTTTTCAAAAATTTAAAAAGAAAAGTTGGCAAAATAGTTTAAATTTAGTTATGATAGACAAGTAAACAAAAAGTAGGAGGTTTTATAACAATGACTCAATTTCCACAACTAACAACAGAAGTAGCAGAAAATGAAGAACTAGTTACTTTAAAAACAACAATGGGTGATATTAAAATTAAATTATTCCCAGAAGTTGCCCCTAAAACAGTTGAAAACTTTTTAGGACTAGCTAAAAAAGGCTATTACGATGGTGTGATTTTTCACCGTGTAATTCCTGATTTTATGATTCAAGGTGGCGACCCAACTGGTACAGGTATGGGCGGAGAAAGCTTGTGGGGAGATTCATTCAATGATGAATTTTCAAAAGAAGTGTTTAACTTAAACGGTGCACTTTCAATGGCTAACGCTGGACCAAACACAAATGGCAGCCAATTCTTTATCGTATCAAACACAAACGTACCAGAAAACATGGTGTCACAATTAGAAGGCGCGGGCTATCCAAAAGAAATCATCGAAGCATACTCTAAAAATGGTGGAACACCATGGTTAGACTTCCGTCATTCAGTTTTTGGTCAAGTCGTTGACGGTATGGATGTCGTTTATGAAATTGAAAAAGTAAAACGTGGACCTCAAGATAAACCTGTAAATGGTGTTAGAATTGAATCTGTAGAAATCGCATAAACTAAAACTGCTCAACTCTGAAAAGATTTGAGCAGTTTTTTTATAAAAAAATGAAAACGCCCTCATTTTCATTCGAATTTATGCTACAATAAATAGGAAAAAGGGAAGAGCTAAAAGGAGAGTAAAAAAATGAACTATGGCGCAATTGAAGCAGGTGGCACAAAATTTGTTTGTGCAGTCAGTAATGAAGCATTTGAAATCATCGAACGAATCAGTATTCCAACGACAACCCCAGAGGAGACTCTTCAACAAGTATTTGCATTTTTTGATAATTACCAACTAGATGCAATCGGAATTGGCTCATTCGGTCCAATTGATGTTAATTTAAAATCCAGCACATACGGCTATGTTACGACAACCCCAAAAGTTGCTTGGACAAACTATGATTTTCTAGGTGCAGTAAAAGAGCGTTACCAGATACCAGTAGGCTGGACAACAGATGTTAATGCCGCAGCGCTAGGTGAAATCAAAAAAGGCGCAGCAATAGGAACCGAAAGTTGCCTTTATTTAACCGTTGGAACAGGAGTAGGCGGTGGCGCTGTCATGAACGGAAAGCTACTACAAGGATTTGGACATCCAGAAATGGGACATATTTTAGTCCGTCTTCATCCAGATGAAACCTATAAAGGTACGTGTCCTTACCATGAAAATTGCCTAGAAGGCTTAGCAGCAGGACCGGCAATCGAAGCACGTCACGGGAAAAAAGGACATCATTTAGCGGATGAAAAACACGTTTGGGAAATGGAAGCCTACTATTTAGCGCAAGCATTGATGAACTACACGTTGATTTTAAGCCCAGAAAGAATTGTATTGGGTGGTGGTGTGATGAAACAAGAACAATTATTCCCACTAGTACGTCAAGAATTTAAGAAAATGCTAGCAGGTTATGTTCAAGTTCCTCCATTAGATGAGTACATCGTCCCACCAGCACTTGGAGATAATGCTGGAATTACAGGTTGCCTACTACTAGCAGCAGACAGTCTATAAAAAAATACCATTCAGTCCTTTAAAGACTGAATGGTATTTTTAATGAGTAAACGCATATTTAATTCGTTTTAACCCTTCGACTAAAGTTGTTCTTGATGTGGCAATATTCATCCGAAGAAATTGACTACCAGCAGGACCAAAGTCAATGCCTGCATTCAACCCAATTTTTCCTACCTCCACAAAATGCTGAGTCAAGGCTTGGTCCTCTAATCCTAAAGAAGAAGCATTAAACCAAACTAAGTAAGTTCCTTGTGGTTTGACAACCATTACTTCAGGTAATTCAGTTGCAAAAAAGTCTACTACCAAAGCTAAGTTTCCTTCCAAATAGTCTAAACAGTCAGCTAACCAATCATCACCTAATCGATAAGCTGCTTCTGTTGCTACATAACCGAAAGTATTAATGCCACTTTGTTCTGATTTATGTTGTTCTCGAACCAATAGATTTCGTAAACCTTCATTATAAACGTAAATCATTGAATTCTTTGTTCCAGCCATATTAAATGTTTTTGTTGCAGCCGTTAAGGTAACAACAAAATCCTGATAACGTTCATCAATCGTTACGACTGAAGTAAAACGATGTGGAATAAAAATCAGATCACCATGAATCTCATCACTTACTAAAATAACCTTGTATTTATAACACAGTTCACTAAGCTGTATCAATTCGTCTTTTGACCAAACTCGTCCACCAGGATTATGAGGATTACATAAAATAAACAATTTTACATCCTTTGTTTTGAATTGCTGTTCTATTTCTTCAAAATTCATGACAAACTGGTTATCTTTAATTGTCAGTTCAGAACGAAGGACCTTTCGTTGATTGGCAGTAATCATAGACGTAAAGGGAGGATATACTGGATCGTGAATCATAACGTTATCCTCAGGTGAGGTAAAGGCATTAACAACTAACGCGAGACTAGGCACAACACCTGGTGAAAATAAAATAGCCTCTCTTGTTAAAGACATATTGTGTTTCTGTTGCTGCCAATCAATAATTGCCTCATAAAGTGAATCAGGTGCTTTTGTATACCCCAAAACAGGACAGTTTTCCAAGGTGTTTTTTAAAGCATCCAACACAACTTTTGGCGTTTTAAAATCCATATCAGCAATCCACATTGGTAAAACCTCAGTTGATCCATAACGATCTTCCAACGTATCCCATTTAATCGAGTTTGTTTCTAAGCGATTAATAACCTCATCAAAATGACTTTCCATAAAATTCCCCCTTAAATAAAAACATTCTATATAGAGTAGTATACTGCATTGAAGACGTTTTCTCAAAAATAGTTACACGAATAAATAAGTAAAAATTCCCCATTTCTAAAAAAGTGGTGCTATAATGAACTAGAATTGATTCATGAAAATCTAAACAAAAGAGGTGAAAACATGAACTACAAAATCGGAACTATTGTAAAAGGCAAAGTAACCGGCATTCAGCCATACGGAGCATTTGTCTCGTTAGATAAAGAAACGCAGGGACTTGTTCATATTTCAGAATGCAAACATGGCTTTGTTAAAAATTTAAATGATGTTCTTCAAGTTGGAGAAGAAATCGAAGTAATGGTTATTGACGTTGATGAGTACACTAAGAAAATCAGTTTATCAATGCGATCACTTGAAGAAAATGTTACATTCCAATACCACCATAAAAAACGCAAAAACAGGCAAGACAAAGCAGTCAAACCAGGATTTCAATCCATTGCGAAAATGCTACCAAAATGGATTGAAGAAGCTAAAAAAGATGAGAAAGCCCGAAACAATTAATTAATTATTAATTAGAGCTTTTAATTTTAAAAAATTATGTTATGATACAAATTGTACTATTTCTAGAAGTTAAAATTATAGTGTGGGGTGCATATAAAATGATTGAGAAACAATGGGTTGCAGGAACCGTAATGGCTCTTGATAAGGATGGAAAGTCCGTATTTTTAGTTGCCAATCAGTCTGGCAAAGCAGATGACTTTTCTTTTCCGGCAACAAAACTATCAAAAGATAGAACTGGTTTAGCCAGTATTTTAGAAGATTTAAAAGAGAAATTAACCATTGAAGTCTCATCATTAAATTTATTTGAACTAACAAATGCCGTAGTAGATGACATGCGAATTCCTTTATTTGTATTTGAAATGCCAAAAGAAATGGAAAATTTAGAAATGCTTTTAAAACCTTCAGAATCCAATTTGTCATGGCAGCACACAAGTGCTTTGAGAGATGCATTGAAAACTTGGGAAATCTCAGGAGTACCACAATTTTAAATATAACTAAAACAGGAAGCTCTTATTTAAAAGAACTTCCTGTTTTTTCTTGCATTTTCCTTCAAAAACTACTAAAGTAGAAAGGGAATACAAAGCTTGTAAAATTTAATATCGGAGGGTAAAATATGCCACATATTCAATTTGATTATTCAAAAATCGACCAATTTTTACAACCACACGAAGTTGATTACTTACAACAACAAGTAACAACGGCAGATGAGATGCTACGTAAAGGAACAGGACAAGGCAGTGACTTCTTAGGGTGGATTGATTTACCAACTGCTTACGATAAAGAAGAATTTAGCAGAATTAAAGCTGCAGCTAAAAAAATTCAATCAGATTCTGAAATCCTGATTGTAATTGGTATTGGCGGTTCTTATTTAGGAGCAAAAGCTGCTTTAGACTTTTTAAACCACTCATTCTATAACCTAATAGGCAAAGAAGACCGTAAAGCACCACAAATTTTCTTTGCTGGAAATAGCATTAGTTCAAGCTACCTACATGATTTAATTGAAGTAATTGGCGACCGCGATTTCTCAGTAAACATCATTTCAAAATCAGGTACAACAACAGAACCTGCAATCGCATTCCGCGTCTTTAAAGAATTACTAATTAAAAAATACGGAGCAGAAGAAGCTAAAAAACGTATTTATGCAACAACAGACAAAGCTCGTGGCGCTTTAAAAGAAGAAGCCAACGCAGAAGGATACGAATCGTTTATTATCCCAGATGATGTAGGCGGACGTTTCTCTGTTTTAACACCCGTTGGATTATTGCCAATCGCAGCAAGTGGAGCAGATATTGATGCTTTAATGAAAGGTGCAGCTGACGCTAGCGTTGCTTATTCAAGTGATAAACTAGAAGAAAACGAAGCATATCAATATGCAGCAGTTCGTAATGCTTTATACCGCAAAGGAAAAGTAACCGAGCTTTTAATCAACTATGAACCAAGTCTACAATACTTCTCAGAATGGTGGAAACAGTTATTCGGAGAGTCAGAAGGAAAAGACCAAAAAGGCATCTATCCATCAAGTGCAAACTTTTCAACTGATTTACACTCCCTAGGACAATATATCCAAGAAGGACGTCGCAATATCTTTGAAACAGTTATCAAAGTAGACAAAGCACGTCATGATATTAAAATCCCAGTAACAGAATCAGACTTAGACGGTTTAGGTTATTTACAAGGAAAAGAAATTGATTTTGTAAACACAAAAGCATTCCAAGGAACATTATTGGCACACACAGATGGAGAAGTTCCTAACTTGTTAGTTACAATTCCAGAAACAGATGCGTACACATTAGGCTACTTGATGTACTTCTTTGAAATTGCAGTAGGAATTTCAGGTTATTTAAATGGTGTCAATCCATTCGACCAACCAGGAGTCGAAGCTTATAAAAAAAATATGTTCGCCCTTTTAGGTAAACCTGGTTTCGAAGAGTTAGCAAAAGAATTAAATGAACGTCTATAAAATATCTCATTAAACAAACTAAATAGACATGTACTTAAAAGTGCATGTCTATTTTTATATCTTACTATAGAAGAAAAGAGGGAAAAATGAATACACAACTAAAGTTAAACAAAGCCAGTATGAAGGAGTACACACTTATAACTGATTTGTTGATAGAATCTGCAAAATGGTTAAAAGCAAAAGGTTCTAAGCAATGGAATGGCATTTTGGAAGGAAAGGACAATCACGATACAAAATCAGCTATTGAAAGAGGAGATGTTTTTTATTTTACTAAGGGAGATGCCCTAGTCGGAATGTGTATTTTGTGGAATAAACAAAGTTCATGGGATCAGGAACTTTGGGGAGTAGACAAGAGTGATCATTATTTTTACTTGCATCGATTAGCGATTAATCGTCATTATTCAGGTCAAGGTATAGCGATGGAAATTCTCACTGAAGTGGAAAAATATAGCAAATCTAAAGGTAAAAAAGAAATTCGATTGGATTGTATTGCTGATAATAAAGTTTTAAATGCATTATATCAAGATGCAGGATTTAACTTTTTTAAAACAATTTACCAACATGATGCAGGAGAACAAATAGCAGATTTCAATTTGTATAAGTTAGATTGCTAAGTATAAGCAATCTAACTTATCAATAAACACGTATGTAATAAGGTTTAACATGCATTAAAATACTGGATTATCCAGTATGAAATCGGGTCTATAAATAGAATTGTACGGCTTATTAAAAAAATGTATAAAAATGTGTAGATTTCTATTGACCAATAATCAGAAACTTGGTATAGTAGTTGATGTCGCTAAGAGCTAATAACTCCTAGAAAGACATTGAAAAATGTTTTTAAATAAGTGTTGACAAACATTGATTGAATGTGATAATATTTCTAAGTCGTCAATTAAGAGCGACGACAGATATGAATAATTATTCAATCGAAAAAATATTTATTCAAAAGTATTGACAAACTTCTAAACGAATGTTAATATATAGAAGTTGTTAAAACAACAACAAAACAACTTAGACCTTTGAAAACTGAACAAAGTAAGACGAACCAAATGTGTAGGGTCTCTTGACTAGGTCAAGAGAA
>NZ_JBWKTN010000003.1:319515-423139 GCF_059420345.1 Carnobacterium sp. GW821-FHT04C06 | reverse complement strand
AAAATCAACGAAACAGCTGTTCAGGTTATTGTTGGAACCGATGTTGAGTTTATTGCAGATAAATTAAAAAATGAATTAGATAAATAAAACTAAAAAACCCGTGATTTTCAACTTGAAAATCACGGGTTTTTATTTTAATTGCGGATATTTTTAGATAAGAATAGAGTTATTGATTTGTTAATTTTATGAAAATTTTGCACTTCCTACACTGGTTAGGTATAATGGAGGATAGGATGAGCTTACTGGGCAAAAAAATGCATAGTTATCTTTAAGCTGAACGCAAAATTTGCCATCCGTATTAAACGTTTTATTGAATCCAAGGAGGGTTACAATATGAAAAAAATATTAGTAGTAGATGATGAGAAGCCGATTTCAGATATTGTGAAATTTAATTTAACTAAAGAAGGATATGAAGTTTTTACAGCTTATGATGGAGAAGAAGCGTTAGCGATGGTACCAGATGTGGAACCAGATTTAATTCTTTTAGATTTAATGTTGCCAAAAGTAGACGGTTTGGAAGTTTGTCGTGAAGTTCGTAAAAATTATGATATGCCGATTATTATGGTAACAGCTAAAGATTCAGAAATCGATAAGGTTTTAGGACTTGAATTAGGAGCAGATGACTATGTTACGAAGCCTTTTTCAAACCGTGAATTAGTGGCACGTGTTAAAGCAAACTTAAGAAGACACGGTTCAATTGGAACAGCGGTGGTGGAAGAAGAAGACAACAATGAGATTGAAGTTGGTGCTTTAACGGTTCATCCAGATGCTTATATTGTTTCAAAACGTGGCGAAAAAATTGAATTGACACATCGCGAATTTGAATTGCTGCACTATTTAGCAAAACATCTAGGACAAGTCATGACAAGAGAACATTTGTTGCAAACGGTTTGGGGATATGACTATTTTGGTGACGTTCGAACAGTCGATGTAACCGTAAGACGTTTAAGAGAAAAAATTGAAGACAATCCTAGTCACCCTGCTTGGTTAGTAACAAGACGTGGTGTTGGGTACTATTTGAGAAACCCTGAACAGGAGTAATCGTTCATGAATAAACGAATTAAAATTTTTCAATCCATCCATTTTAAAATTGTTATTGTATTTGTATTTCTGCTAATTGTAGCGCTAGAAATCATTGGCGCTTATTTTGTTGGACAATTGGAAACACAAATGGTTGATAATTTTCAAGAACAAATGAGGCTAAGAGTGGGATTTTTGGATAACAATCTGCAACCCTTATTAAAAAAGCCCGATTCCAAAAATTTTGAATCGGATGTTAGGAGATTGTTAACGGACTTCTCGGCTAAAAATGTAATTAAAGCAGAAGTGATAGATGGGAAATATTATATTGTTGGGACAAGTGATTACCAAGAAAATATGGTAGGTCGCAAATCTACTGACTTTGATGTTAAGCAGGCATTGTTAGTTGGAAGTGAAATAACAAGGCAGTATTCAGACGAAAGCACAAATGAACGTGTTTGGAAATTGGTTGTGCCGATTATTTCAGACGATAATAAAGTGTTAGGAGTCATTAATTTAGAGTCGAATATTGAATCAGTATACGATCAAATTAACGATATTACGATCATTTTCTTTAGAGCATCAATGATTGCAGCGGTGGTTACAGTCATTTTAGCGCTGTTTATTTCCCGGGCAATAACGAAACCTATTTCCGAAATGAAAAAACAAGCGATTCAAATGGCTGAAGGGGATTATTCTGGTCAAGTGAAGATTTACGGACAAGATGAACTTGGTCAGTTGTCACTGGCTGTTAATAACCTTTCTACAAAAGTAGAAGAAGCACAAGAATCGACAGAAGCGGAGAGACGTAGGTTAGATGGTGTACTAGCACATATGTCAGATGGCGTTGTGGCTACAGATCGTCGTGGGAAAGTCGTTATTATCAACGAAACAGCGTTGGATTTACTGAATTTAACACAAGATTACGCGTTAGGACGCTCTATTTTAGAAATTCTAAAAATTGAGCATCATTTTACGTTCCGTCAGTTGTTAGAAACACAAGAAGAGTTGATATTGGATTTCTCAACAGAAGAGAATGAAGTGACCTTACGTGGTGAATTTTCATTGATTCAAAGAGAGACAGGTTTTATTAGTGGGTTGGTTTGTGTGTTACACGATATTACGGAACAAGAAAAGGTAGAACGAGAGCGTCGCGATTTCGTATCAAATGTTTCTCATGAATTGAGAACGCCATTAACCAGTATGAGAAGTTATTTAGAAGCTTTGAATGATGGGGCTTGGAAAGATCCTGAAATCGCACCTAAATTCTTAGCAGTCACTCAAGAGGAAACAGATCGCATGATCCGCATGATTAGTGATTTGCTAAATCTTTCGCGAATGGATGCAGGAAAAGATGTTCTTTCATTGGAATATGTCAATATCAATGAATTGTTTAGCCATGTGCTAAATCGGTTTGATATGATGATTCAATCCAATGACAAACCTGAAAAACCTTTTGTCATTAAACGTGAATTTACCAAACGTGATTTATGGGTTGAAGTTGATGCGGATAAAATGATTCAAGTAATGGATAATATTATGAATAACGCTATCAAGTATTCTCCAGCAGGAGGAACCATTACGTGCCGCTTAGTAGAAACACATAATAGTGTTGTTTTAAGCATAGCCGATGAAGGATTAGGCGTTCCTAAAAAGGATATTCCGCATGTCTTTGACCGTTTCTTTAGAGTAGATAAAGCCCGTGCTAGATCAATGGGTGGAACAGGGCTAGGTTTAGCAATTTCAAAAGAAGTTGTGCAAAAACATGGTGGAAAAATTTGGTTAGAAAGTGCTGAAAATGTAGGATCAACCTTTTTCATTGCCTTACCTTATGTTCCATATGAGGAGGATGAATGGGAATGAAAAGCATACATTTTATTCGAGGATTTTTGATTTTTCTAGTTGCTCTAAGCTTAGTATTAACCTGGGCGATTTGGACAATGCCAGGAAAAGATGAAAAAAAAGCAAATAGCAACACAAATAAACTATCAGAAATTACTGTTTCTAGAAAAGACAATGAAGTATTTGTTCCGACAATGGTTGTTCTCCATAAAAACAACACGAAGGAATTGACGGTAGATACTGAAATAATGAGAAATTTTAACAAAGAATTTGCGACCTGGTCATTTGCTTCAATCGATTCTTCAGAAGTATATTCAGGAGAGGAGTACACTGAAAAACTCTCAGAAAATAATAATGTTGAACTTGTTTTTCCTAATGAATTGCCATTCGGGTTATTCAGTAAGTTTTTTGGGAAACTAGCAAATGTCTATAAAAATGAAACCTTCCAAAGAATTACGATTTCATTAGATAATCCAACAATCATTCATTTTTACAATGACCGCGAACAGAAAATTTATTCTGGCGAGTTAGAAAATGCAGATAAGAAAAAAATGAGTGAGCTCTTAAATGCTAGTGATAAAAACTACACAGCAGTTGCCCTTCAAAAATTGGGAAGCAAGTATGTTTATCTGCCAACTGAAGAAGTGAAATTGCCGCAATACGCTTATATGGTAGAAACACAACCGAATAGTTTCTTTATTTATCGTTTGTTCGATGATACCTCTGAAGTAAAAGAGTCAACAGCAGAGGCTGGTTATGAGCAGTTCAATGATAATATTAGTCGAATGAAAGTAAGCCAGTCCACCAATATTTTATCGTATTATCGTAATCGAACAACCACGAATAAATTTGATTTAGTCGATATGCTGAAAAGTAGCTTCTATGAGCTACAAAAATACGAAAACTGGCCTGGGGCGGTCCATTACTTTAATTACAATAATCAAAAACAACAAGCCATTTACCGACGTTATATTGAAGGCTATCCAATCTTTAGCAATACCACTCAAAATAGTACAAATGAAGATGACATGGGAGCGACCTATATAACCGTTGCCGAAAATGGATTATCTCAATTGCAAGTTCCTTTAATTGTTGCCCAAACTCCTTTATCTGATAAAGAAGATGAGAAACAATTAGTAAAAGGTACGGATATCTTAGCGTCTTTGAATCAAGTTGGAATTGAAAATGAACAAATCGAAGGGCTTGAAATTGGGTATTGTTGGACCAATAGTAAAGAATCCAGTCGTGTTGTCGATCTTGAACCGAGTTGGTATGCATGTATCAATGGAGTCTGGTTAAACGCAGAAAGTTTAATTAGCCAAAAAGGGGGGACTACAGATGGACTTTAAACGAATAGAAATTATTTTCACCATTACATTTCTATGCTTAAATATCTTTTTGCTGTCTTCCTATTTGGATAAAAATAAAACCATTTCTTACCAAAATGATAGTAGTTTAAAAATCAATACTTTAGAAGAAATGAAGAAGGAATCCATCGAAGTTCCAGCGAAGCTATCAGATGAAAAGATAGCTGTTCCCTTTGTCAAAGCTGAAAATGAAGATCTTTTAGAACAAAATTTATCAAAATTAAATAAACAAACTGTGAAACGGATGGAAAGCAGCAATTTACTATACAGTATTTTAACGAGCTCTTTTGAATTGATGCCAGCAGGACGTGAGTTTAAGCGGTCTGATTTAGCAAAAGTTGATGAATTCATTAAAAATGATCAAATTTTATTTGGTAGTGAGTATCAATATTTTAAATTCACACCAGACAAAAAAGAGCTAGTATATACACAAGTTGCTAACAATATTCCAATTACGGATGGAACGGGTCAGATCACCTTCCATTTAGACAATGACAACCGAATTATTTCTTATGAACAAACTTACGCTGGTCCAGTTAAAGTAACCGGAAAAAGTCGTGAGCTGATTTCAGAAAAACGAGCGGTCGAGTTGCTTTACCAAAATAGTGAAGTTCAAGCAAACAGCGAAATTCGCAAACCAATTTTAAGTTATCATCGCACATTGGGGTTGGAAGATTTGAGCATTTATGGACCTATTTGGTATGTTGAAGTGAAGACATCTAATGAAGTGAAAATAAAACTCGTAAATGCAATTGATGGTTCAATCATCAAAGATATGTCTAATCGAACAGATGCAACCGATTCAGCAGATGAAGCGACGGATAGTGCTATGGAATAGAAAGACAAGTTTCCTAATTGGGAAGCTTGTCTTTTTAGTTAAATATCATCTTTCCTTATTTGCATTCCTCCATTTTTGATGTAAACTATAGAAGATAGATTGAGGAGGCACTAGTTTCATGATGATGGAGAATAATCAAGGATTAAAAGTCAGTATTCTAGCGAGTGGCAGCTCAGGAAATGTGACGTATATAGAGTCCGCCAATCAACGATTGTTGGTAGACAGTGGGTTAAGTGGGAAAAAAGTAACCGAATTAATGAAACAAATTGATCGCGATATTGCAGATGTTGATGGGATATTGGTTACACATGAACATCGTGACCATATTCACGGAGTAGGCGTCTTGGCTCGCAAATACAAGCTTGACGTATATGCAAATGAAAAAACCTGGGCAGCGATGTCCCCTATTATTGGCGAAGTCAAAACAGAACAAAAACATATTTTTGAAATGGGAAAAGTAATGACAATCGGTGACATTGACGTGGAAAGCTTCGGCGTTTCTCATGATGCGGTGGAACCACAATTTTATTGCTTCCATAAAAACAATAAACGTTTTGCAATGTTAACGGATACAGGTTATGTAAGTGACCGTATGCGCGGTGTGATTCAAAATGCAGATGCGTATCTTTTTGAAAGCAATCATGATTTAGAGATGCTTAGAATGGGTCAATACCCGTGGTCTTTAAAACAGCGTATTTTAGGCGACAAAGGTCATTTGTCAAATGAAGATGGCGCAATTGCCATGGCAGATGTATTAGGTGACGCAACCAAGCGAATTTATTTAGGACATTTAAGCAAGGATAACAATATTAAAGAATTGGCACATATGACGGCAACGGATATTTTAAAAGAAAAAGGGACAGGCGTTAATGAAACCTTTAGTGTCTATGATACAGACCCAGAAGTAGCCTCTCCGTTATTTAATGTATAAAATAAAGTCTCTGCATAAGTAACCTTATGTCAGAGATTTTTTTAATACCAAAAAATAATGTGAAACCTTATCGATTTTGAAGAAACTGTGATAGAATTAATAGAAGAATAGCGTATTTTTTCCTATAATATTCATATAAAATTCAAAAATTGAAGGTACACTAAGAGTATAAAATACAACTAAAGAGGTGGATGAAAAGTGAGATACGATGCAAATGGAAATCTTATTCCAGAAGAAAATAATCAAACAGAAGTAGAAAAAAATGAATTCGTAAGATCAGAAAATGAAGCTAAAATATCGCAAGAATCTGCTGCAAATGTTTCACGGGAAACACAAAAAGAGACACCAAAAAGAGCAACATCAAACTCTTCGACAACAGGAAACGGCGGAAATGGTGGCGGTCGTCCGCCAAAAGAACCAACAACGAATTCACCACGTAAGTCTGGTGGTTCTTGGAAGAGTGGTTTAATCGGAGGACTAATAGGTGGTTTGATTATCGCTTTAGTCGGTGGTGGATTAGCTTTCTCTTATTTACCAAAAGATAATAGCTCAGTACCAGACACTACAACCAATAAAGGCAACGTTGTGACGAGTAATGTCAAAGCGAACGTAACGACAGATACAACAAAAGCTGTTGAGCAAGTAGAAGATGCTGTAGTTTCAGTAGCGAATATGCAAAAACAAAACCAACAAGGAATGCTTGGTGGGGATTACAGCCAATCTAAAAGCAACGATAGTTCAAATTTAGAAACAACAAGTGAAGGTAGTGGCGTTATCTATAAAAAAGATGGCGATACGGCTTATGTTGTAACAAATAACCATGTAATCAACGGTTCAGATGCTGTTGAAGTTATTTTAAAAGATGGCACCAAGGTTCAAGCTAAAGTTATTGGATCGGATGTTTGGACTGATTTAGCAGTTCTATCAATTCCTTCTGAAAAGGTGAAAACGGTAGCGACATTTGGTGATTCAGACAGCATTAAAGTTGGTGAACCAGCAATCGCAATCGGCTCTCCTCTTGGAACAAACTTTGCGACTTCTGTCACACAAGGAATTATTTCTGCGAAAAACAGAACCGTTGCAATGGACATTAACGAAGATGGCGTAGAAGATTGGGATATGACCGCTATCCAAACAGATGCTGCAATCAACCCAGGAAACTCTGGTGGGGCTCTAATCAACATCGCAGGACAAGTCATCGGAATCAATTCAATGAAAATTTCACAAGACACAGTTGAAGGAATGGGCTTTGCGATTCCAAGTAACGACGTTGTGAAAATTATTAGCGAATTAGAGAAAAATGGCGAAATCGTTCGTCCAGTATTAGGCGTTTCGCTTCGTGATCTATCACAAATTTCTGCACAACAACAAGAGCGTGTGCTTAAATTACCTGAAAAAGTAACAGAAGGTGTCGTTATTACGGATGTACAAACGAACTCAGCAGCAGAAAAAGCTGGTTTAAAACAATACGACACAATCGTTGAAATCAATGGCACACCAGTGACAGACAATGTGTCTCTAAGAAAAGTAATTTATAACTTAAAAGTTGGGGACAAAGTTGATGTGAAATATTACCGAGATGGTAAAGAAGCAACGGCTAATGTTACGATGGAAGCTTCAAAAAGCCTTTAAAATACAAAAGACCTAAATCTTGATTGATTTAGGTCTTTTTCTATTTAAAGATGTCTGTTCAGCCAATTTAGTAAATCTTGATAGACAAGCAAGTAAGAATCTTCCATTAAAATCTCATGTCGCAATTCCGGGTACGTGCAAAGGGTAATGTCTGTAAATTGCGCGTCTTCCAACTCATGAAAGACCTTTCGAACGCCTTTTCCCATACCACCAACTGGATCTTGATCCCCAGAAATTACTAAAATAGGAAGCTCAGTTGGAATAGTAGTTGCCCATCCTTTTTTGGTGCCATCGTTGAGTAACGTGAAGAGCGTTAAAAAGCCATTGTTTGTAAAAATAAAACCCGTTTGAGGATGCTCTTCATACCAAGTGACATTCTGTTGGTTTTTTGACAACCAATTAAAATCAGAACCGGTTTCTTCAAAATAAGAGCTAAAATTGCCAAAAGCTAATTTATCCACAAGTGGATTGCGTGTTTTAGGACTTATTTTATTTAATAAAGTTAAAGGACTTAAAATAAAGTTTAATTCAGGCTTTGGACCACTAGTCCCCATTAAAATTGCGCCATCTATCGTATCTCCATATTGTTGAAGAAAGTTACGAACAATAAAGGAGCCCATGCTATGCCCCATTAAAAAATAAGGCAAATGAGGGTAGTCCATTTTAATTAAATCATGGAGCTTCTTAATATCCTCAACCACATGCTGCTTGCCGTTTCCTTTTGAAAAATACCCACGATCTTCAACTGCAGCAACAGAGTTGCCATGTCCTAAATGATCATTTCCGACTACAAGAAATTGATTTTCTGATAGATAACGAGCAAAATCATCATACCGATCAATAAATTCAGCCATACCGTGACTAATTTGCAAAATAGCTTTTGGTGCACCAAGGGGTCGCCAGATACTTGCTGAAATAAGTGTTTCCTGATTATGAGATAAGTACGTGATTCGTTCTTTTATGATGATAAAAACCTCCTTTAAAACAATAAATGAATTACTATGATTGTATCATAAATCTAATTGTACACAAACGACTATTCTGAGAAAAACAGTCATTTAAAGAAAAGTGTGGATAAGAAAATCAAAAAAGTAATGAACATTGGGGATAAGTACTGTAAAATGAAAGATAGTAGGATTGTGGAGTGTATAACTTATCCACAAAAAAAAGGAGGTCCTGTGGATGAAATCGATTTATGCTTGCCAAGAACACATTGAAGAAGCGCTGGATGACGCTGTTTATACAGGTTTTGAGATGCCTGTATTAGATCAGTTTACACCTGTGGATAACGATCAAACAAAATGTACGTATTGCAAAAGTCAACCCATATATATGGTGGCGAATTTCTGTTCGCCTACCAAATCATGATATGAAATTGTGGACATGTGGATAACTTCTGTGGATAACCTGTGATTAAAGGAGAAAAACTGTGAATATCAAAATAATTAGTGTGGGAAAATTAAAAGAAAAATATTTAAAAATGGGAATTGAGGAATACGTGAAGCGTCTGGGAGCGTATTGTAAAATCGAATTGATTGAAGTACCTGATGAAAAAGCACCAGAAAAATTGAGTGCAGCTGAAATGATTCAAGTAAAAGAAAAAGAAGGCGAGCGTATTTTAAGTAAAATTCCAGAAAATGCCTATGTATTTGCTTTAGCAATTGAAGGAAAACAACGTACTTCTGAAGAATTTTCAAAAGAAATCGATCAACTAGGGATCAGTGGAAAAAGCCAGCTTGTTTTTGTGATTGGTGGATCCTTGGGGTTGAGTGATGCGGTTCTGAAACGTAGCAATACACAAATTTCCTTTGGGAAAATGACATTGCCTCATCAGTTGATGCGGTTGGTATTGGTGGAGCAGGTTTATCGAGGGTATCGGATTATGAAGGGGGAACCCTATCATAAGTAGTGAGGTTTTAGGAAATATAATATATTAGTTTTAGTGTATTTAGACGATACAAAATTGAGGGTGGTTAAGACAAATGGATTTCAAAGATACTGGAAATGAATATAAAGAATTTAAATATCTCTTAAAGCGATTTGTTGAACAAGCAAATATAAATATTAAAAGCAACGAAAATAAAAAAACAACTATAGGAATTGATGGGTTTGAAAATAATAAATTTAGTCGTGTTAAAAACTATGATGTACTAAATATTGCAGGCATTGACTACCATATTCATTTATTTAGCAATAGCTCATACGGTCCAACTAGTGGTGAGAACAGTAGTAAAATCCCTTATTTTGATTATAGTTTACCAAATGGAAATTGGGCAAATGTCCGCACAACTTTCCAGAATTTTGAAATTAGTTCGCTCAGAATAGTAGAGTGGAATAAAGAAAAGAACAGAGACAAAGAATTAGGTATATCTTATAAGATAGCTGAACTAGATTTATTTTCTAAAGAAGAGCCCAATAAAACATTGATTCGTTTTTATGAGGATTTTGTAAATGTAGGA
The DNA here is from genome assembly GCF_059420345.1 of Carnobacterium sp. GW821-FHT04C06. Lineage (NCBI taxonomy): Bacteria > Bacillati > Bacillota > Bacilli > Lactobacillales > Carnobacteriaceae > Carnobacterium > Carnobacterium sp. GW821-FHT04C06. The sequence continues at coordinate 413,050 of NZ_JBWKTN010000003.1, read as the reverse complement.
AAGAAGGAATCAAGTATGGAATTCACGAATAAAAAAAATGAGTTGGCATATAAGCTTGAAAAATCGAAGAATATTATTTTACGTGGTGCTCCAGGAACGGGAAAGAGTTACTTAGCTAAAGAAATAGCAGCCGAGATTATAGGTATTTCTAAAGAGGAATTAAAAGATTCAGAACAATTTGAATTCGTCCAGTTTCATCCAAGTTATGATTATACTGATTTTGTAGAAGGTTTACGACCTGTAACGCCTGATGATGGTGAAATGGGATTTGAGCTACAAGATGGTATTTTTAAGTCATTCTGTGGAAAAGCGATAGAAGCACTTCGTATCGGAGGAAAAGATAATTTTGAGGAATCGTGGGCGAAATATCTTGCACATGTAAATACAGCCGATGAAAAAGAATATGTGACGAAAACGGCTTACCTTACTGTTAATAGTGTGAATAATTTTAATGTAACCTATGATAGTGGTGTTAATGGTGGGGTATTACCTAAACGCTATGTATACGAGTTGTATAAAAATTCTGATTATAAAAAGCAACTCTATTATCGTGGACAAGCGTTGGTTGTTATTGAGAAAATGAAGAAAAAATTTGGTTTGGTACCCTATCTAGCACCATCTGAATCTAATAGTGTTGAGGGGAAGAAGTTTGTTTTTGTGATCGATGAAATTAATCGCGGAGAAATTTCTAAGATATTAGGAGAACTATTTTTTTCAATTGATCCAAGTTATCGGGGAAAATCTGGTTCGGTAAAAACGCAATATGCTAATCTTAGACAAGATGATGAAAATTTCTATATTCCTGAAAATGTTTATATTATTGGTACTATGAATGATATTGATCGTTCAGTAGACAGTTTTGATTTTGCTATGCGTCGTCGATTTAGATTTATAGAAATAAAAGCAAATGAAACACTTTCTATGTGGCAAGGACAGTTAGATGACGATAAAATAGAAAGTGCTTCTGATCGTTTAATTTCTTTAAATGAGCAAATTTCTGTTATAGATGATTTAAATTCTAACTATCATATAGGACCAAGTTACTTTTTAAAGTTACCTGAATTAGACTATAGTTATGAAGTTTTATGGCAGGATTACCTTCAGCCGTTATTAGAAGAATATATCCGAGGTAGCTATGAAGAAAAACAAAAAATTGAGTCTATGAAAGACGCTTATAACTTGATAACTAAGATAGACGAGGTAAATTATAATGAGGATCCAAGATAATAATAGTTATTCAAAATCTGAATTTAAAAAGACATATCCTAAAATTTCAGCTAAACTAATAGATAAGACTTTATCAGTATTATCAAATGAGAGTAATATCCTTATTTTTCCTAGTGATTTTTCTGTGATAGATGATTTAGAAAGTAATTCAAAAATTATTGAAACGATAAATGAGGAATTAAAATTTCAAAATATTGCAGGTTTTATTGGTTGTGGGGGCGAAAATTTAGAAATACATTCACGATTTTCTCAAAATAAAGATGATTATTTTTTACACTATATGTTACAAAAAGTTTTAAATATCAATGTAGTTGATTTAAATACTAATTTATCTATGGAAGAGCAAATATATCAATTCTTAATTTATGCATTTCCTCAATATTTAAATGCAGCTATGAGAAAAGGTATTTTTAAACAATATTGTAGAATAGAATACAATAATATCAATGTTAAAGGAAATATTGATATTGCTAGACATATTAAAAGAAATATACCTTTTACAGGTAAAGTAGCTTATTCATCTCGAGAATATACTCAGGATAACGACTTGATGCAACTAGTGCGGCATACAATAGAATATATTCGTCTATCAACAAAAAATGGCCAACTTATCTTAAATTCATCAGAGCTTATGAAACAAAATATTTCCTCGATTATATTTGCAACTCCATCGTTTAATTTAGGTAACAAGAGAAAAGTGATTAATGCCAACAGAAATACTCCGCTAAGACATGCTTACTATACTGAATATCGCTTACTTCAACAGTTATGCTTGTTGATATTAACTTATAGACATCATGATTTAGGGGGAGGAGCCCAGAATATTCATGGTATATTATTCGATGTTTCCTGGCTTTGGGAAGAATATGTAAATACGATTCTTAAAGATCATTTCGTTCATCCTAGAAATAAAAAATCGAAGGATGGTATATCAATATTTTCTGATAGAACAAGAACCGTTTATCCCGATTTCTATAACAATGAACTAGGTAGTGTTATTGATGCAAAATATAAAAAACTTGAATTTACTTCAAAAGGAATTAGTCGTGAAGATTTGTATCAAATTATAGGTTATTCATATATATTAAAATCAAAAACAGCTGGTGTAGTCTATCCTAGTGTTGAGAAAACAAAATACAACGAAATTGGTAGATTATCAGGATACGGAGCTTTGATATTTAAGCAGTCTATTCAAATTCCACAGCAAGTTGATAGTTATAAAGCATTTATAACCTTGATGAACGAGTCAGAAAATAAATTCAAAGAGCAATGGAATATTTAATTAAAGCAATTGAAAAAACCACCTGATGGAGAGTCAGGTGGCAAAAAAGGAGTTATCATGGCTGTAGATTTTAAAGTCGTACAGACATGATGTCATTACACTTTGGAGGAGTTGTAATGAAAAAATGAAAATAAAAAAGTTAGTTTGTAGTTTGGCTTTAGGTAAGAATGACTGTCATCCTTACTACTCTTTTAGTATACTCATAAGTTATGAAGAAAGTATGTTGTAAATAGTAAAGAAGTTTGATAATTATAAGAAGTAAAGAATGCTCTTGGTGCCTAGAAGGTTTTTGAGAGTATTTTTGTATTCAATGATTAAAAGTCGTTAATAGCAGTTGTTTAATATAAAAAAATGTATCATGTGACAAACAAAATAGACAAGATACTGTATAAAATGTTATTCTGTTTATAGAAGAACATTCGTTTTGTATGAGTCAATAAAGTAAGAGATGAAAAAGTTGATGTATTCTTTTGTAAGATTTACAGAGAAAATGGATTTGAAGAATGATAAAGCAACTAATTAGAAATATGAGTATTGAAGAGGTGTTGATTGTGAAAAAAAAGAGGTATTGGCTATTTAGCTTAGTAGCTATTTTAATATTAGGAATTGGAGGCGGATATTACATGAATAAGGATCAAGAAAAAAAAGAACAGCAACAACAGTTGTTAAAAGCCCAAAATGAAATTGCTATCTATGTAGTACAAAATTATAAAGATGTTACTCAAATTGATTTTGATACCCCCTTATATTCAAAAAAAACGGGTAGTTGGTCTATTGATTTAGAAATTAACCAAAATCCTGATGATTGGTTATCGATTAAATTTATTCTCGAAAAAAATAAAACTAGGATTATTTCAACTAGATATAATCAAGATGATTTTAGTTTAAAAAAAGAATTAGATAGTTATAACTCTTTAGATAAAATAACCGTTAATTACGGAGGTATACAATGATTATTGATAGAGATTACAGTACATCAGTAGACAACGTAGAAAACGGAATGCAAGCCATGGCAGTTGCCCCCATTAAAAATGGAAAACCAGACACCTCTCAAGTAGTGATTGCATTTGCTGGAATGAATGCTGACGAAGGATTAAATATTCTAACAGATACGCAAACGGTAGAATTAAACAAGAATACTTTAGACATATCAACAAAATTAAATTTTAATGGATACAATAAATATACAAACCAAAGATTTAAAGTAGTCAAAAACAAATACATAAATTTTTGAATCACAACCGCGGGTCCTCTCAAAAATGAAATCCAACTTAACTTTTCGGAAAAAAATATATATAAACTAAATAACGATATCTTTCTAATATAATCTAGGTTAAAATAATAATGAATCAATAGTTATTTAAAAAAAGAATAAAAACTAGATTTAAGAGGTGTTCGTCGTGGGGGGAAATAGGTTAAAGAATAAATGGATTTGGCTAAGTATTTTACTAGTATTTATTTTAGGAATCGGAGGAATAAGAATGGAAATTAATGGTAGTAAAAAAATTTCTATAGAACAGCAAAATAATGTGGCTACTTGGATTGTCAGAAGTTATGATAATGTTAAAAAAATAACTTTTTTGAAATTTTATCAGGATGAAAAGACTGGGACAGTTGGTATTAATTTTAAAATTAATAATGATGATAGATTTAAGTCAGGTATTGTAGTTGATACTATATCTGAATTTGATACAAATGTGGGTATAGTTGGATTAAGTCCAATTAATACGTTTGAAAAATTAGTACCTTCAAATAACAAGAAAGATTATTTAGTTGATTTAAAGAAAGTTGAAATAAATTATTTAGAGGAGTGAAGAATTTTTGAATGATGCTGAATTACGATGGTTAGCTGAGCAAGCATATTGGGTGGATTCTTTAAAAAATAATAAACCGTACACTCCTAAGGAAGGAAATAGTTATTATTATAATTCTAAAAATCCTAATATGGGGAAATTTGAAGTTTTAAAAATAAAAGACAACGTAGAAAACGGAATGCAAGCCATGGCAGTTGCCCCTATTAAAAATGGAAAACCAGACACCTCTCAAGTAGTGATTGCATTTGCTGGAATGAATGCTGACGATGGATTAGATATCCTTACAGATACGCAAACAGTAGGATTAAACAAGGATACTTTAGACATATCAACAAAATTAAATTTTAATGGATATAATAAATAAACAAACCAAAGATTTAAGGTAGTCAAAAGCATGTACATAAATTTTTGAATCATAATTAATAGGTACTTTGTTGGTACAAAAGTCTAACTTAGCTTTCTATAAAATTATATAAAAACTAAAGAACATTATCTTTCTAATATCATATATATTAAAATAAAAGTATTGGGTTAAGTGTTAATTAAAAATTATTGAAGAGGTGTTGGTTGTGAACAAAAAGAGGTGTTGGCTATTTAGTTTAGTAGCTATTTTAATATTAGGAATTGGAGGCGGATATTACATGAATAAGGATCAAGAAAAAAAAGAACAGCAACAACAGTTAGCAATAGCAGAAAAAAAAATAGCCTTATATGTCGTTCAAAATTATAGTAATGTAAAAAGTATTAAATTTAGTACATTTAAATTTAATAAACAAACTGGTTCGTGGCATGTTGCAACCCAAATAAACCATGATAACTTAATGACGTTTTCATTAGAAAATCTGAATGATATTTCTGAAGAAACAATAGGAATTAGATATAATTTAAAAACTTTTAATTTAAAAAAGAAAAAAGATACCACGAAAAATATCAATGACATAAAAATACTTAAGGAGGAACTAGATGCCAACTGATAGAGATTATAAGATATTATCTGATGAATCCTACGAAGTGGATTCTAATAAAAATGATCAACCTTGGGAAAAAGGAGACATCTTAAGTAATTCAAAGTTGTCTACGGACTACAAAGTCTTACAAGTGAAAGACAATAAAGAAAACGGAATGCAAGCCATGGCAGTCGCCCCCATTAAAAATGGAAAACCAGACACCTCTCAAGTAGTGATTGCATTTGCTGGAACGAATGCTGATGATGGATTAGATATCCTTACAGATACGCAAACGGTAGGATTAAACAAGGATACTTTAACTACATCAGTGGAAGTGCCCTCTAATTCAAGTAAGACTGAGACTCATAAAAAAATTGTAGATGCTCAATCTGTTACCGCTCTCCAATTTGCGGATGAAATCAGAAAAAAATACCCCAACGCCAGTATCTCTACAACTGGTCATTCTTTAGGAGAATATCTGGCGTTATTGGTAGCTGCTGAAAATAAGTGGCTAAATGTTGGGTTTAATGGTCCAGATCCGTATGGAATTTTGAGTAACGAAGCAAAAGAATGGGTAAAAAATAATCCAGGTTGGTTAACGAATTTTCGTAACCGTGGGGATGCCATTGGAAATCTTATGGGAAATGGTACTGGGGCAGAGATTAAAATCAGTTTAGCGATGGGGTTAAATCCTCTTAAAGGAGCGTTTCATAATTTGTCTACATGGAAATTTGATGACAAAGGACGCTTGATTATTCCTAAGAACGACTATAATAAAAAAGCAATTCAACAAGAAAGCGAACGTCAATTGATGCAACAATTCGTTATGGGAATGGTTGTTTTACAAGAATTAAAAGCTAAATTTCAAGCAAGTAGTGGAGGGCTATCCACAAATGAAAAAATATACTTAGAAGACAGTCAAGCTTTGGCCGTTGTTCAATTAGCTTCATCAGAGTTTGAATTGGCAATGACAAATACGATAAAAATTTATCAAGAGGGTATGTTAGACTTAGAAAAATTGTGGCAACAATGTGTGTCAAAGGCTCGAAATGGAGCATCAGATTTGAGTCATGGAGAAATCATGGAGATGCTAAATTCAGTAGATTGTACCGAGTCCAAGATGGTGACTCTTCCAAATGAAGAATTTAGAGAAAAAATTGCGAAGGCGAAACAAATGAGAGAAAAATTTACGCGTCTTGTATCAGAAATTAAGTCTAAAATAGCTGAGTTGGTTCAGAGAGACCAAGAACTAGCTCGTCAATTAGAGTAGAAGGGAAATAGTTGGATGGATAAGGAAGAACAATTACTTAAAGACTATCAACAAACAAGACAAAAATTAGAAGACCAAGAAGACACGATTAAAGAATTTCAACGAAAAGGGCAGCGAATGGAAGAGGAAGCTTATTCAGAGTTGCGCTATTTACTTTCGGATATTTCTGAAAACAATGATTCCTTAAATGAGGCTCGAGTAGAATTAGCTCGTTTAGAAGAAGACTTACTAGTTGAATTGAATCAAGAAAAAAAGAACATTGTTCGGCAACAAGAAGAAGCCGAATACCAGTATAGAAAAGACTTACAACGGTTAAAATAGGGGGATTGATCTGATGGAAGCTTTGGATGAATTGATGAAAGAGTATAAAAAGAATGTCCAGAAAACCGAAGTGAAAGCCATTGGGCGATCTGGGAGTCAGAGTAAAGAATCTAAAAAAGCTAAAACAAAAAAACTAGGGAAACAAGAAAGCAAATTGGCGAAAGCCTCTTTATCAAAAACAACAACTGGTTTACAGTCAACGGTTAAAGGCCAGTTTGGAAAAAAGATAACAAAAGTATTTGATCAACAAAAACAAATGTTGGATGAATTTTAAGAGGACTTGAAAAAGTAAATTTACTAAGAGAGTAAAAAAATTACATTTACTGATGTGTCTAAAACTAAGACCGTTCACTTGAACGGTTTTTTATTGTTTCTAGTATTCTTTTTTTTCATAGTAAAGTGATTGATTATACTTAGCTGGTTTTTTAGTGTAATTCATATTTAGGAAGAGTAAATCTTCTTGGATGTCATTTGTTTTAAATCGGTAATCGAAACTATATTGAAAATTCAAATCATCTTTCATGATAACGAACAAGTTCCATCGATCAGTTGAATAAGAATAATGAATTTCTTCATCCTTAATTTTATTTAAAGGAAATCCTTTCTGCTCCATATAATGATGCACACGATTAGTAGCAATTGATTGTTTAATTATTTTATTGGCATAAAACACTGCAGTTAGAAGAAAACAAATAAACAGGAAGATAATAAATTTATTTTTCATAGATTAACCTACCTTTCTAAGTTAAAATTATAGTGTAGCATAAAAAGATTTTTATATGAAGAGAATTTAGTGTCAATCCTTACTTAGATGAATGTCTTGGTAGTTTCTAAAATGGTTTAAACATAGAGAGTCCTTAGCATTGCTATTTTCTTAAGTGTAACATTATATAAGTAGGTGAGCAGATGAGCAATAAATTTAAACTAGTTATGGGTATTTTATTAGTAGGATGTTTATTTGGCAGTATCCTAATGTACGAACCTTATCGTAAATCGATTGCATTAGATGCCCTATACGCTAGATTAGAAAAGGAAAATATTTATAAAAATGAAATAACAATAACGAATAAAATTAGAGATTACAAAATAGCAGGTGGAGGGTACTCTTTTTATTTTGAAATAAAAAACGACAAAAAAAATTATCGAGCATTTTATTTTTATGAAAGAAGAAGCGTAACACTCTATCAAGTAAAAGAAGATGATGGACCAGATAGAATGCTCGATAAAATTAATTAACTACAAGACTGACTAGGAGAGATGGAATGAAAATACTATTACTATCAACAATATTAGTAGCCAATCTTTATTTTGTTTGGAAAAAACAACATAAGCATAGTGAATACATTACTAAAAAATTACTTGAAGACTATTCCAGTATGAAAATAATCAGTAATTTGAAAGATAGGATAGAATTTACAATGGATTTTAAATTAAACGAATCGAGTTCAGATTATTTGAAATTATCATTCTTACAAGACGATAATAATGAAGTCTCAGTAAAATTGAACAGCAAAAATAGTTTAGGGGAGTTCAATAGTGATGATATTTTTGAAAAAAAGATGGAATGAAAATCTGACAATCAATAAAAAATGCTTATTGTTGATTGTTTTAATTGCCTTTCTATTTATAACGCCACAGCTAATTACACATAATATGGTCATAGGATCAGATTCTATCTTTCATTTTAATCGTTTTTATGACGCTTCTGAACAAATTAGAAATAAAAATTTTGAATATTTTATTTCTCTCTATGGTTTTCAACAATCGGGACGTATTGTGAATGCATTTTATGGTCCGATAATCGCGTATTTACATGGTTTATTGGTACTCCTCAGTAAAAATTGGTATGTTTATCAAGTGCTATCCAACTTTATTTTATTTGTCCTATCCGGCTGTTCAATGTATACATTTCTTCGTGCTGGAAGCTTTAATTACAGAAAAAGTTGTACTGGAGCAATTTTGTATATGTGTACATTTTCAATTTTATATTGGCCAACTAGGCAAGGGTTTACAAGTTGGGGAGCAGCGCTGTTACCATGTTGTTTATCGATTATTTTTATTGTTTTTGATAAAAAAGAAGTTCCAAAGTTCAAATTAGGCTTTCTAACTGCGCTTATTTTCCAAACACACATCCTGTCTTCTTTAATTCTCGTTTTAATGTATACACCCATTTTTCTTTATGCTTTTGTAAAAACTAAGAAAAGAAAAAGATTTATTATTGATCTAATCAGAGAAGTTTCGCTCTTTTTTTTATTAACACTAAATATATGGGTAACCTATTTTTCAATAACTAGAGAAAATCAATTCATTAAGCCATTTATTAACCACACGATGAGTTCAAATACGATTAATCAAGGTAGCTCCTATTGGCTTATAAATCCAGTATCACTTCTATTAATGTTAGTAAGTGTATTAGGATTAGGATTTGTAAAATGGAAAACGTATGATTCAAGTAAAAAGATTCTTTTTTTAACGATGGTATTTTTTTTAATAGTATCGTCAAGTATCATACCTTGGGATTATTTAATTGAAAATAATAGTTCAATTGCTGAAATCATCCAATTTCCATTTAGATTTTTTGTTCCGGTAACGATCTTATTGATTTATTTTTTTATGAATAATTCAAACTTAAAATGGCTAAACACTTCTTTTGTTATTTTAGGAGTGATACAAGTAGTTATTTTAATGTTTGTAATTACAAAACCATGGAATACTAGCGATAATTATATTCAGTCTGGATCCAAAACGATAATAAACAGTAGCAATAGTACGAATACTGTAAAAGAATCCTTTTTCTTAAAAGATAAAAGTAAAGCGTTAAAAATTGTTGAGAAAACAACGCCAGATTATCTTCCATTGTATAACAAAACAAAATTAAACAAATACAAACTTTATGAAGAAAAAATTATTGATAAAGCTGGAATGTTTAGAAAGTCAGTTCAGAATTCACAGCTAATTATTACGGTGGATCACTTTAATAAAAAAAATACTGAATTTCCTATAGTGATTTATACAGATACAGTATTGAGTACCGGTGGCAAAAAAATTGATAGAAGTAAATACACATTAAGCGAGATTGGAACACCAATCATTCCCAATGATATGATTGTAAATAACCAAGTCGCCATTCATTTTGAAAATAAGTTTTTACTATATCCTATTTTACTAACGTTTGGTCTGTGGATTTTGACGATTCTTTTTTTTATCAAAAAATTTGTTGAAAGAACTTACAAAAAATTGGTCATTTAAGGTTAAAGGTATTCATTTATATTTTCAACTTCAAATTCCAATAAAAAAAACCACCTGATGGAGAGTCAGGTGGCAAAAAAGGAGTTGTTCATTACACTTTGGAGGAGTTGTAATGACAAAATGAAAATAAAAAAGTTAGCTTGTAGTTTGGCTTTAGGTAAGAATGACTGTCATCCTTACTACTCTTTTAGTATACTCATAAATTATGAAGAAAGTATGTTTAAAAGAGTAAAGAAGTTTGATAAATATAAGAAGTAAATATGGAAATAGCTCTTAAAGCCTATCCGGTTTTAAGAGCTATTTTTAATACAATAGACAAGATACTATGCTGAGCATGTAATAGAGCGACTAAACAAAAGAGGAGTGTTCCAAAAACTAGTTGAATCTATCGTGAAAAATGGAAACGTAGTATCAACTAACTCAATTTTTTATTTTATAGTAAATGAGACATTTCTATATAGGAGGTATACGAAGATCTCTGGTTTTTAATTTTTAGTGTATCAAAGAAACATATAGAGCTGTCTTTGAAATACAAAATAGAGTAAATCTTTGATAAATTTTAGTAATAGAGATATAGTAGATGAGACTGAAGAATCTTTGATGTGGAGGGAATTACAATGATAAAGGCAATCAGAAAATTTAACATAAGGCTCCCTTTTTTTACGAGCATTCTTATAAAGAGTTTTCATCCGTTTGTTATCATTATGTTGACTCACCTTTTTATTAACCATCGATCAAAATCTTTTTTACTACCTCTTATATTTTATTATAGTATTAAATCTTCGGTATTGTTTATTTTTCGTTCAAATCCAGTACAGGTAACTAAACTATTTAAATATAGTGTGATTATAGGAGTAATAGGTTGTTTGACGGCTTTTATAAGTAACGATTCAATTTTTATTTACAGTATAGCAGGAATTCTTATGGGAATATGTAGTGGTATATTGATACCAAGTTATGCAACATTAAAAAGAACTAGTCGACCAAAATTACTTAAGTCCCCTTCTTTGAAATGGAAAATAGGAGGGATTTTATGCTCTATATTTTACTTAATTTCTTTAGCTAAATTGATTCAATTAAATTCATCTATTGTATTTATTCTATTAGGTATCGCATTAATTTGGTTATATCAGCATCAATCAGAAAATTTAGTTTTTGATGTTAAAAATAAAAATGACTATCCTGAATATGCTATTTTTGAATCTTTGTTTTTATTTATTGTTATATTTGGCTCTGTTTTTGTGCTAAAAGAAGACAAAAAGGAAGGGATAACCAATTTATTACCAGGATTAATTTGTACCATTTTTATAATTATGATTTTTTATAGTATATATCGATATAAAAAGCATCCTGAAAGAAGGATCTCTTTCAAGTTATCGTCTATTATAATCTACAAAGGGATGCTAACTAATTTTATTTTGGCTTTTTTAACATTTTACCAAGTTATCAAAAACGGTGAGAGTGAACTAATGGTAATCTATTATATTTACCTAGTGGGCATGTTAGTAAAAGGTGCTCTTATTTCATTCTTAAAAAAAATCTTTTATGGTATTTCAGAACAACAGTTGATTATGACCGGTTTGTTTGTTAGTTTTATTTTCTTATTGTTCCAGCCTACTTTTTATGTGGGGATTTTATGCCTTTCACTATTTGTAAGCGAGCTGAATAGCGAGTTGGATGAATATGTATACAATCATGTAGATTTACCAAAAGATTTTAGATTAATTGCGAAAGCACGGTTAACCAATATTGGTAGTGTGATAAATCAACTAATCATGTTCACTACGTTATATATAGCGGCTCTATATACAAATACAACAGTATTGAATGTATTGAAGGCATACCATAGTCAAAAAGAATCCCTTGATTTTTTATCAGTTTTAAATGTCACTAAAAATAGTATATTGGTTATTTTTGTTGTTTATCTATATGGATTACAGAAGATACTGAGAAAGGTGACGACTACGAATAATGAATAGTTAGTGAAATATATGTACGTGCTACATTTTCGTATTTAAAGACAAAAAAACGCGCTTTATGAGAATGAAAAGGGTACCAAAATAATGCAATAGATGAAATAAAACCATCGTGGATTTGAGATGGTTTTTTTTGTTTTTTTAATGAGCCTAGTCTTAGAGTGCTATCATTAGTTAAATAAGCGTCATAAATTAACTAAAAAAAACCACCTGATGGAGAGTCAGGTGGCAAAAAAGGAGTTATCATGGCTGTAGATTTTAAAATCGTACAGACATGATGTCATTACACTTTGGAGGAGTTGTAATGAAAAAATGAAAATAAAAAAGTTAGTTTGGTTGTTTGCTGTATCAGTAAACTTATTACTCTCTTAGTATACTGAGAAAATATGAAGAAAGTGTGCCGAAAGGACGAAATAAATGGGGTCAATCAGTGATGAAAAAATGAAGAGACGCTACTTTAACATGCTATAAATCAAAATTTTAGTAAATGTGAACAAATAACATTTTGTTATTTTATTATAGGGGCTAAAATCCTCTTTTTATACTTTAAGTGCATTGATTTTCTTTTTTTAAATGGTAAAATTGTTTTAAATGGGGAGTTTAAAAAATTCATTTATTTTACTTTAAACATATAAAAACTATATAGAGTGTTATTTATTTTTTAAGTTTAAAGTCAAATCAACAACTGAGGGGTTTCATAAAAAAAGCGAACGCCTGTTGACCCGTTTAAGTGAATAACTAAAAATGCCAATGCAGCAAAAATAGGGACGAAAAGAAGGAGAGGGTTATAAATGAAAAAGAAAAAAATAGGTTTGTTCATGCTTGCCTTATTAATCACACAGAGCTTGAGTTCTTCTGTCAGCGCTTTCGCTGTAACAACAAGCGAAGAGACTACTGAGGAATCGGTTAGTAGTGAAAAAGAGGACAGTACAAAAACTGAAAATAACCAAACTGAAACAACTTCGCCAAAAGACGAAAAGGCACAAGAAGTTCCTGCTTTAAGTGAAGAAAAAACAGTAGAAACGCCAATTAAGGAAGAAGCTGTTCCGACAACTAAAGCAGAGATGCCAAATACAAAAGCAGTTATTACAGATGAAATTTTATCAACTATGACGATTACAGATATGGATGGTGTTGAATACAGCCAACAAGCAGCTAATCGTATCTTAAATTCATCCCCTGTAACTGCAAAACTAAAATTTGTAGTGGAAGATAAAGATTACTTACCAGGGTCTGTATACACAATGAATTTGCCAGCACAACTTGGTTATTCTGACGCTAGTGGTGAGGTCGGCGGAGTTGGCGCGGCTTGGTCAGTAGACGCAGCTAGTAAAACCGTCAGTATCACATTTAACCAACGAGTGAGAGATACGGAATTTACATTAAATTTGAAAAGCTATATTGCTACGGAGAATAATCCTTTAGTAACCGTAGACACCCCTGGACAAACGAAAAATCAATACAAATTTGATTTGTATGAAGACATAGAGCCGATTAAATACACAGAAGCAAAATTTAACTTTGGGATAAATGGAGATATTTTCTATAATTTAAATCGAACTTTGTCAGGAAATCAAACACTAGAATTGTTGATGACGGAAACACCAGAAGCAATCTTCAACAAAAATGACCAAACGTTTGAAGTGAACTCCTATGATGTTGACGTTAATGGGACGATTCTTCCAGAAACAAAACAAGTATTAAACAAAGGCGTGGATTACACAATAGCTGAAAATACTGTTAACAGAACGGCGATTAACATTCCAGCAATGAATCAACAAAAAGCCTATGCACTATCCATTAATCGCTCACTATCCTTGAAAAATGCCTCGAAATATGACTATAGTCTTCAGCAAAATTATCCTACTACAAAATTAGGTTGGGTAGGGCTAAATAAAACTACGGCCTCTAACAAAGCCTTAGAATTTACTGCTAAAACAAGTCAAAATCAAAAAATGATTAGTCAAAGAAACTTTGGCTCAATCCATTCAGCAAGTTTTCAAAACAAAGGGAATTATTATTTGACAATTTATGGCAATATTGCACATACAGACCAAGGTCAAAAAATTATTGTTGAGAGCAAAAACGGTCAAGCTATTAATGATTACCAATTTAGAGCATTTAATTCAGAAAATCAAAATGTTCCATTAACAGATTATTTTGATGTTAGTAAAGAGGGAAGTAAAGTAATCTTAACAGCAACAAAAGATAGCGACTTAAGAATTTCTATGGACAATCTGAAAATGGAGTTTGAAGAAAAAGATATTGATTTAGCAATAAGCACGCCTATTATTGGAATAGATAAATCCTTTATTTTGATTTCTGATAAATACATTCAGCCGATTTCAGTGATTAATCCAAACAATGCTGAAACAGCTTGGGGGAATTACGATCGAAATGGAGCTTACTTTAATCGTACATCAGTCAATGTAGAAGGCAGTCGTGAAACACCAATTGAAAATTTAATCATTAATGTGAAAAATCCGAATTATTTAACCTTGAGAGAAGTCACGACGGTTTCTTCTTATAAATTAAATAAAGATTACACTGTAACCAATACGGCAGATGGTGCTGTTATTAAATTCACGACACCAATTACCGATTCAATCACAATCCCGATTGGGTTTAACTATGTGCCAGATAGTTTGGCAAAAAACAAAAGCATTCCCGTTGATACCATTCCAATCACGATGAGTGCAGATGGGTATGACCAAATTGACACAACAGTTACAACCGGAAGTAAGCAAGGTTCAGAGCGCACATTACAAGCAAGTGAAAACCAATTTTTAGTGAACGCTCGAAACGATTCGTTTGACTCACTAGTTGTTTTAACGAAGGTACCACAAGGAGCAGATGTAATTTTTGATATCTACGATGTTTCAAATGATATGGTGGACTCTATTTATCCTCAATATTGGGATCGCGGTCAGTACTTTGATAAACCAATGAACAAAAGTAGTGTAGGTTACCCGACCATTACATTTGACGAAGCAACGAATAGTTATCAATTTGATTTTGGAAAAACATCGAAACGTTACATTATTGAATACAAGCTGGCAAACGGTTGGGTCGATGTAAGCCCAATTAGAGTGACAGGCACAACAGCAGAGCCTTTGTATAGCAATCAACAAATGTCTGCTACCGCTTCCGTTAGCAATGAAGCAGTAGCTATTTTATCCGCTAGTCAAACAGAGCATGCAACGCTTAAAAATGTGACAAGCAACAGTATGACGACAAAAAATATTGACGATAAAACGCGTAAAGTTATCAATCCAGTATTTGATATCGCAATTAAAGGAGTCACAAATGGCGGAATTGATTTAAATTCAATTGTAATTGATGGGGTACCAAAAGATGCGTATACCGTTAAACAAACGGAAACAGGTGTGAAAATTAGTTTTAACGATTACACACTGACTGAAAACATCACAATTCAGTACAACACTGTTTCAGAAAACCCAGGACGTATTTACTCAGAAACAACGATTAGTTCTGATAGTTTAGATTTAATGAAAACAGAGCGCAAAACAGTTGCTAGCAATGTAGTTGTGTTGAAATTCTCAGATGGAGAAGCAGAAGGAATTGTTTATCTTGGCAAAGCACAATTCCACACCTTTGATGCAGCAGATAAAACACTTAATATTCCCAATGTTCATTTTGAACTTGTGGATAATCTTAGCGGAGCTACAAGTGAATTTGTGACAGACAGCAAAGGTGAATACAATATTGATGCAATTATGTCAGGTGAGTATACGCTACGTGTAACCGAAGTTCCGAAAGGCTATGTTATTTCTGAAGATTATCTAACAGGAAAAGTAATTAAATTAACGAAGGGTAGTAATCTAGTTGAAATTCCATTTAACGTAGATTTAACAAGTGTGAAAGCTAAGGATTCTACTATTTTTGTAGGAGATAATTGGCAGCCAGGTGATAATTTTGTTTCAGCAACAGATGTAGATGGACAATCAGTTGATTTCGATAAACTAACTGTGGAAGGAACAGTTGATACAAATAATGCTGGTAAATATGATGTAGTTTATAAAAACCAATCTGCAACAGATAAAGCGACTATTACAGTAATAGAAAAACAAGAAACGCTTGAAGTGAAAAAAAATTCTACCTTATATGTAGGCGATCATTGGCAAGCAGAGGACAACTTTATTTCAGCAACCGATCAAGCTGGGAACGCTCTTGGGATTAACAATCTAACAGTTACAGGATCTGTAGACACAAGCAAAGCGGGAGTTTATCAAGTGACTTACAGTCACGGCAGCCAATCAAAAACGGCTACTATCACTGTAAAAGCGGATCAATCAAGTGTAGTTGTGAAAGATTCTACTTTATTTGTAGGCGATTCATGGAAAGCTGAGGATAATTTTATTTCAGCAACTGATCGTGAAGGACAACCGATTTCCTTTGATAAAGTAAAAGTAACCGGCGTAGCCGATCCAACTGTTAAAGGGAAATATGAAGTTTCTTACACGATTGACACAGAAGATTTTCCAATGGAAAGTAGCCTTGCACGAGTAATTCAAGTAAAAAACAATCAATTAACAAACGTTGCTACGATTACAGTTCTTGAAAAAGAAGTGCCGGTTAAACCAGAAGAACCAAAAGAACCAATTAAGCCGATTGAACCAGAAAAACCCGCTTCTGGAAATCAAGGAAATACCGAAAAGAATCAAGTCAACATTTCTAAACCTAAGCAAACTCAATCAGAAACCAAATTCCCACAAACTGGGGAAAAGAAAAGTAACTATCTAGTAATTATTGGTGTTTTGATTGTAGTTGCATCAATAGGTGGGATTATTTTGGTCAGAAGATCAAAAAGAGAAGAAAATAAGTAAGTAAAATAAAGAAACCCAATAAGAAGTTCAATTAATCCTTGAACTTCTTATTGGGTTTTTTAGATTTAAAGAAGAGTATCTTTTAAGACCACTTCTTGGTAATACAGATAAAGTTCTTCAATAGAGGCACTCATCAAAAGAGGTTCTGCTTTTTTTATTTGTTCAGATGTCCAATCAAACCATCTAATTTCTAATAACTGTTGGACTTCCTTTTCAGAAAATCTTTCTTTAATAATGCGTGCAGGATTCCCACCTACAATAGTGTAAGGAGGAATATCCTTCGTAACAATTGATCCAGCAGCGATAATAGCGCCTTCCCCAATAGTTACTCCAGGCATAATCATAGCATTCATCCCAATCCAAGCATCACTTTTTATAATGGTATTGCCTTTAGGTGCGTAAGAATCCATAACCTGATTTTCAAATGGGTAGACGGTAATCCAATCAGGATGATGATTGTGATTTCCTCCCATTAAAATGGTAACACCAGCAGCAATACAGACATAATTTCCAATGATAAGCTTATCCAGCGTCCAACCAAATTCTTCAATTGGATTAAATAAATTTTTTGTTTTTTTATCGCCCCAAAGATAACGAACACAGCCATCCTCAAAATCTTGATTGGCGTAATAGCCAGAATAATAAGAACCATTTCCGACTTCAATCAGGGGGTTTGTTACGATATCCTTCAAAAGTTTGGTTTCTGACCAGTTGTTAAATTGTTTCATAATATTTTCCTCGCTTCTAAGTTAGTCTTGCGTATAAACCTAGAAGCTGAATGCCGTAGCGACATTTTTTAATTGTTTTAATCGACGAATCATGAAAATGCCTCCCTTTTACTTGAGATTATTCTATCATAAACGAAAAAAATTTAACAGGTAAGCTTTATAATAAAATAACATAATACGCCTTTTATTTATGCTGTAATTGGACAATACACTAAAAGGAAGACAAAATTAGTGTATCGAATGTAACTGATACACTAATCAGTGTATTTGTTTTTTGTCTGTTTTTTTGATAAAAATGCTGATATAATAGTTTTTTTAAACGATACACTAAAATTGGCACGAAAATTGCTATATAATAAGAGAAGCCAAACAAATGGATGAACAAGAAAGAAGGGGTTCTGTTGGGAATCGATATCCGGTTAGTAAGAATCGACGATCGACTCATCCACGGGCAAGTTGCAATCGTCTGGGCTAAACGACTCGACATTCAGCGAATTATCGTTGTCAGTGACGCTGTGACGAAAGACAATATCCGAAAAATCTTACTTCAACAAGCGGCTCCACCAGGCATCAAAGTAAACGTGATTACCGTTGCCAAGATGATTGAAGTCTACTCGAATCCATTATTTGATGGTGTGAAAGTTATTCTATTATTTACGAATCCAGTTGAAGTTTCAAAAGTAGTCAAGTCAGGTATTCATTTTCCAGCTGTAAACATTGGTGCGATGGGTTATACCACCGGAAAAAAAATGGTTGCCAACACAATTGCTGTTGATGATGCGGATTTAGAAGCTTTTCATTATTTAAATGCCCAAGGAACCGAGTTGGAAATTCGAAAAGTCATTACTGATAGTAAACAAAATCTGATGGATGTATTAAAAAAAGCGAAGGTTTAAAATGATCAAATAAAAGGAACCTTGAAAGGGGGCGGTTTTGTTAGGAAAGTCTGTTTTTAATAGACAAAGACTAACGAAACGTGTAAAAAATAGCTGTGCAGGTTGGCAGCTATTTGAACAAAATCTAGAGACATTATTTAGGAGGTAGAGAGATGGTAGGAATTATCCTAGCAAGTCATGGCGAATTCGCTGAAGGCATCTTGCAATCTGGCGCAATGATTTTTGGAGAGCAAGAAAACGTAAAGGCTATTACGTTGATGCCAAGTGAAGGTCCAGACGATGTAAAAGCAAAAATGGAAGCTGCAATTGCATCTTTTGACAATCAAGACGAAGTATTATTCTTAGTCGATCTATGGGGCGGAACACCCTTCAATCAAGCAAATAGTTTGTTTGAAGCACACAAAGACAAATGGGCAATCGTTGCCGGTATGAATTTACCAATGGTAATTGAAGCTTATGCGTCACGTTTTTCAATGACATCAGCTCAAGAAATTGCAACACACATTCTTGGAACAGCTAAAGAAGGGGTTAGAATTCAACCTGAAGAATTAGAGCCTAAAGATAAAACAGCTGCTGTCGTTACTGAAGATGCACAACCAAAAGGATCACTTGCTCCAGGAACGGTTGTTGGAGATGGCAAAATCAAATTTGTATTGGCACGTGTGGATTCTCGTTTATTACACGGTCAAGTTGCAACAGCATGGACAAAATCAACACAACCAAATCGTATTATCGTTGTTTCAGATACAGTTGCAAAAGACGATTTACGTAAAAAATTGATTGAACAAGCTGCACCACCTGGTGTTAAAGCAAACGTTATTCCAATTAGTAAAATGATTGAAATCTCAAAAGATCCTCGCTTTGGAAATACAAAAGCATTGCTATTATTTGAAAACCCTGAAGACGTTCTTAGAGCAGTTGAAGGTGGCGTAGATATCAAAGAAGTAAATGTTGGATCAATGGCTCATTCCGTTGGGAAAGTTGTTGTAAGCAAAGTTCTTTCAATGGGACCAGAAGATGTTAAACATTTTGAAGAAATGAAAGAAAAAGGCATCAAATTTGATGTTCGTAAAGTACCAAATGATTCTCAAGCCAACATGGATGACATTCTTAAAAAAGCAAAAGCTGAATTAGCTAACGCAAAGTAAAAATAAATTAATTAGGAGGCTATTATGTCTATTATATCAATTGTTTTAGTAATATTAATTGCTTTTCTAGCTGGTATGGAAGGAATTTTAGATGAATTCCAATTTCATCAACCACTAGTAGCATGTACGTTAATCGGATTAGTAACAGGTAACTTGACAGCGGGTATCGTTCTTGGCGGTACACTTCAAATGATCGCTCTTGGATGGGCAAATATTGGAGCAGCCGTAGCACCAGATGCTGCATTGGCATCCGTTGCATCAGCAATTATTTTAGTATTAGGTGGACAAGGCGTTAAAGGCGTTCCATCAGCAATCGCAATCGCGGTTCCACTTGCAGTAGCAGGTTTATTCTTAACAATGATCGTTCGTACACTTGCAGTACCTATCGTTCACATGATGGATACAGCGGCAGAAGATGGAAATATCAGAAAAATTGAAATGTTACACATTCTTGCAGTATGTATGCAAGGGATTCGTATTGCAATTCCTGCAGCAGCACTTTTATTCATCCCAGCAGAAACGGTTCAATCATTCTTGGAATCAATGCCAGCATGGTTAACTGAAGGTATGGCTATTGGTGGTGGAATGGTCGTTGCCGTTGGTTACGCATTAGTAATCAATATGATGGCAACAAAAGAAGTATGGCCATTCTTTATTATCGGTTTCGTTGTAGCAGCAATTTCTCAATTAACATTAATCGCTCTTGGAGCACTTGGTGTAGCATTGGCATTGATTTACTTGAACCTTTCTAAAATGGGTGGTTCTTCAAACGGTGGCGGCGGAAGCAATTCTGGCGACCCACTGGGGGATATCTTAAACGACTATTAAATTAAAAAGTAGCTAGCAAAGTCTTATAATGTTCGATTTGTATCGTGTCTCTAAGGTTTCAACCCCTAAGAGAGCATGACAAAGGAGGAAAAGAAAAATGGCAGAAACAGAAAAAATTCATTTAACGAAAAAAGATCGTTTAGCCGTTGCATGGCGTTCAACATTTATTCAAGGTTCTTGGAACTATGAACGTATGCAAAATGGTGGTTGGGCATTCTCAATGATCCCAGCGATCAAAAAATTATATAAAACAAAAGAAGATCGTTCAGCAGCATTGAAACGTCACTTAGAGTTCTTTAATACTCACCCATATATTGCTTCACCAATTCTTGGGGTAACCTTAGCACTTGAAGAAGAACGTGCGAATGGCGCGCCAGTTGATGACGTAGCAATCCAAGGGGTTAAAGTTGGGATGATGGGTCCATTAGCTGGTGTTGGTGATCCAGTATTCTGGTTTACAGTTCGTCCAATGTTAGGCGCACTAGGTGCATCATTAGCAATGGGTGGAAACATTCTTGGTCCAATTATTTTCTTCGTAGCATGGAACTTAATTCGTTGGGGCTTTATGTGGTACACACAAGAATTCGGTTATAAAGCCGGTTCTAAAATTACAGAAGATCTTTCTGGTGGCGTATTACAAGACGTGACAAAAGGAGCGTCAATTCTTGGGATGTTCGTTCTGGCAGCCTTAGTACAGCGGTGGGTATCCATTAAATTCTTACCAGTTGTCTCTGAAGTTAAGCTAGACAAAGGTGCGTATATTGAATGGGATAAACTTCCAGGAGGCGGCGAAGGAATTCGTAATGCTTTCGAACAAGTGAACTCAGGATTAGCCCTTTCATCTACTAAAGTAACAACGTTACAAAACAACTTAGATCAATTGATTCCTGGTTTAGCTGCATTATTATTAACATTCTTCTGCATGTGGTTATTGAAGAAAAAAGTTAGCCCAATCATTATCATTCTTGGTTTATTCGTAGTTGGTGTGCTTGGTCACGTAATCGGTCTTTTATAAGCCGATAACCAATTAGTGCTTATCTAAAAAGTGGCTGCAGATAATTGTCTCAGCCACTTTTTTTATTGGCGAAACTAAAAAAAAAAACGTATAATGAATGAAACAAGTTAAACGAAATGGAGCGGATAGAATGGTAGAGTCAATTAACACAAAGGTAGATTTGGTGATAGATGCCACCGCTTTTACAGGTCTAACAGATTACGGGAAAATTATGATTGGAAATAACGGTTTTGAATTTTACAATGCTCGGGACGCTCATAAATTTATTCAAATTCCGTGGGAAGAAGTTGACCAAGTGATTGCTTCAGTCATGTTTAAGGGGAAATGGATTCCGCGTTATGCGATTAAAACAAAGAGAAATGGGACTTTCACATTTTCGTCAAAAAAACCTAAAAAAGTTCTTAGAGCCATGCGAGAATATGTAGATCCAAGTCATATGGTTCAATCATTGAGCTTCTTTGATGTGATTAAACGAGCATTTAAATCAATGGGGAAAAAGAAAACTAACTAAACATCTATTTAACCAAGAGTCATTCTAATAGAGAGTGATTCTTTTTTTGTTGGAAGCTAGAGCCCAATGACTGTATTTAGGATAGGTGCAGTTTTTTCATTAAGTAAATTTTTAGAATAACCTTAATAAAACTTAAGTACTTAACCGTTGCTAAAAGAAGGGGAAACGATTAAAATTATGCTAAGTAGAATACCAATGAACGAGCATTTAAATGAAATTAGTCCACAATCGTTATAAAATAGGAGGTAATAATTAGATGAAACTAAAAAAAATACTTACCGCTAGCTTTGTTGGTTTGTTAACACTGGGTGGATTAGCAAGTGCTCATCCAGTTCAAGCCCGTACGTCAATCAATGAAACATGGGGAAAACCAGCTTTTACAAGAGGCGTAACATTAAATCAAAGCCAAATTGCAGAAACACGCAAGTTATTAGGGATTCAATCAGACGATGCTGTCGATGAGTTTGTCGTAGATGGCAATGTTATTTCAAAATATTTACAAAACAGCAATAATCCAGGTGCCCAAGTTTATTCCAGTTCACTGATTCAACGGACATCAGCAGGTGATGGTGTAAAAGTCGAAATCGTAACGCCCGAAAATATCACATTGATTACTACTGAACAGTATCGAAATGCAAGCATTACAGCAGGTGTAACGGATGCGACCATCAAAGTAGCTTCAGCAGTTCCTGTAACAGGAGAAGGAGCTTTAGCCGGCGTATTTATGGCATTTGATGAGAATGGTCAAGCGTTAGACAAAGAGTCAATTGCAGTTGGGCAAGAAGAGCTGGGAGTTATTTCAGGAATTTCAGAAGCGAATAAAGACAATGCAGATTTTAGTGACGCGAATCTAAATGTTGCCTTTGCTGAAATTAAAGCGGAACTTGCAAAAATTCATGAAAAACAAGATCAACTTGCAACAAAAGAAGATGTTGAAAAAATTGTCAACGAAGCATTGAAAAACAACAATTTAGATAAAGTTGTGACACCTGAACAAACTACACAAATTACTAATTTCATGATTCGCTTCCAAAATTCGCCAGCGATTAATAACAAAGAATTGATTAGCCAACTCAATAACTTTGGAAAAGACGTTATGAATAATGCGAAAAACTGGCTTGGGGAAGCCCGCAATTCGTTAAACTCAGAAGAAGCACAGAACTTTTTACAAAAAGTAAGCAATAGCTGGGATCGTTTTGTCAGCTGGGTAACAGGATTTTTTAATTAGATAAAGGAGAACCATTCTTTAAAAGAATGGTTCTTTTTAGTTGAAAAAAGATGTGTCATCTTTACATAGAACGAAGGTTATTTTTATGATATAATTTATAGACTGAGAAATTATTTATTTCTTGTACTATTTGTTTAAACTAAAAAATATTTAAGGAGAATGATAGTGGGAAATGCTATAAGATTTGGATATTATGGATTAGTAGTGATTGTTGTAGGAATGTTAGGGTATAAATTTTACAAAAGTGAAGATAGAAATTTTTCAAAAACAGTAGAGATATTTTTACCGATGTTTGTTGCTTTAGCGCCAATTCTATTAACGATTCTTCCAACTGAAAAAGCAATAGAAGTTGCTTTTCCTGATGTAGAAAAATATATCAATCGTGCAGATGATCTAGAGAAAGAAAATAAAGAACTTTCGGAAAATATTGTGAATTTACAAAAAGAAAGTACTAAAATGAAAAATAAGAATAAGCTTTTAGGTGAAAAGAAATACGCTGAAATTAGTGATACTGAATTAGTAGTCGATGGTTTAATGGTAAAAGCTAAAAATAATTTAGTTGCTAATGTTGATGGAGATCATTACTATCATGAGAATATTCTTAAAAATGTAACTGGTAAAGAGATTCAGTATGATGATGACCAAAATAAAATCTTTATAGGCAATCAAGAAATCAATAAGATAAACAAAATTAAATTCGAAGATGTTAAAAAGTTATTATACAGTGGGAAAAATGAAATCAATTATGAAGAGGAAGAAAATGATTCTTTTTTAGTAGCTGGAAAAGAACAAAAACATGGATTTGTGCTTACAAACTCCAAATACAGTCGAGAAGGAAGTTATGGACTGTTTAATTTAGACGGAAAGTATTCCAAAATTGAATTTGATGTTGGAAAAGTAGATGATTCAAATTCAAGTTATATTGAAGATGCTAAAATGAAAATATTTCTAGATAATGAGTTGAGCGAAGAGCATAAAATATCTGCTGAATTAGCTGATACCCATTTTGAAATTCCAGTGAACAATGCTAAGAGCTTAAAGATATTATTGACTGACAGCGGTTCAAACTTTGGTTTTTATAACATTGTTCTTACAAAATAAAGCGTACTTGAATAACTTATTTTAAATTATGAACAAAAAATGAGAATCCGATAGAACTTATAGATAACCATAGAAAAAAATGATATACTGATTAAACAGTTAAATACAAATTAGGTTGGGCGCAAGCTTTCAAGATCTAGTTCTCCAAGGGTGAGGAGAACATCTTGAAGGCGTGCGCTCTTTTTTGTATTTATTTTGAAAATTAACAGAAGCAGAAGGGAATGGTTGAATGAAATTTTACAACAAGGAGAGCCAAGAGGTACTAAATGAATT
Organism: Carnobacterium sp. GW821-FHT04C06; assembly: GCF_059420345.1. NCBI lineage: Bacteria > Bacillati > Bacillota > Bacilli > Lactobacillales > Carnobacteriaceae > Carnobacterium > Carnobacterium sp. GW821-FHT04C06. The sequence continues at coordinate 388,389 of NZ_JBWKTN010000003.1, read as the reverse complement.
TAATGTGTCTATGACAGAAGGATTAACAGATACTGTTGTGGAATCAAATAGAGAGCATTTTGGAGAAAATAAATTAAACGAAGAAAAATCAGATCCGTATTGGAAAATCTATTTACGCAGTTTTAAAGAGCCAATCGTGATTGTTTTAATGGGTGCAATTTTATTATCTTTTTTCAGTGCCTATTACGATTTTCAAATTAAAGGCGATGTAAAACACGGAACAGAAGCTCTTTATGAAGGAACGGCAATTTTAATTTTGATTATTATTAATGCGACTCTGTCATTTTGGCAAGAAATTAGCGCTAAGAAAAGTTTAGATGCGTTGAAACAACTTTCCAATCGCCAAGTCGCTCTTTTACGAAATGGCAATTGGGGACGCTATGATTCAGTCGATCTTGTGCCGGGAGATATCGTAAAGGTAAACGTTGGTGATTTTATTGAAGCAGATATCAGATGGATTGATACGTCAGAATTACAGGTGATTGAATCGCATTTGACAGGCGAAGCAGATGCCATTCAAAAGGACAGTCAAGCGCTTGAAGGAGAGATTGGCGTTGGCGATCAACGAAACATGGGGTTCTCAGGATCAACAGTTTCAAATGGTAGTGGAATTGGGATTGTTGTTGCAACCGGTCAAAAAACCGAATTAGGAAAAATTGCTGAGCTGCTTCAAAAGGTTGAGTCAAAACCTTCACCATTACAACACACAGTTGGAAAATTGACTAAATCGCTAATGTTGATTTCTGGTTTAGTCGTTGTGTTTACCTTAATTGTTGGAATGATTCAATCCTATCAAGCAACAGGGTCATTAACCTTTTCCGCAATTGGCGGGGTGTTGTCTACTTCAATTGCTTTAGCCGTAGCCTCTATTCCAGATGCATTGCCCGCGGTGTTATCCATCGTTTTAACCATTGGTGCAAGCAAAATGGCTAAAAATAAAGGGTTAATTAAATCACTAAACAGCGTTGAGACGCTAGGCGCAACTTCTTATGTTTGTTCCGATAAAACAGGAACGTTAACGAAAAACGAAATGACCGTGACGCAATTTTTTGCCAACGGTGACGCATACTTTGTTACAGGCAAAGGGTATTCACCAGAAGGTAAAATTATCAGTGACAATCCAGATACGAATGCCTACCAATCATTTATGAAAGGTGCTGTTCTATGTAATGAAGCCGAAGTAAAATTGGTAGAGCAACAATACAAGCCTTTTGGAAATCCAACAGAGGTAGCTTTAGTTGTTTTAGGAGAGAAAGCCGGAATTACCAAAAAGGACATCCTTGAAAAGGGCAGTGAAATTTACCGGATTTTACCTTTTACAAGTAGTCGAAAAATGATGAGTATTATTGTAAAAGAAGACGACCAGTATAAGCTTTATACTAAAGGAGCACCGGATGTATTGGTTGAAAAAAGCGCCTATATTTTACATGAAAATGAACGCGTTGAAACCTCTCTTTTAATTAAAAAATTAGAAGAAACAACCTTGAATTTTGCTAAAGAGGCATTAAGAACTCTTGCCGTAGCGGAAAAAGTTTTAACCAAAGAAGAAGCAACCAATGGAACGGTGGAAGAATTAGAAGTAGGCTTTACTGTGACCGGAATAGCCGGAATTATTGATCCACCAAGAGAAGAAGTCAGAGAATCTGTTCAGCAATTGAAGGAAGCTTCAGTTAAAGTTGTGATGATTACTGGGGACCATGAAGCAACTGCTAAAGCGATTGCCTATGATTTAACCATTATTGACTCGTTGGACGCGCCTTCAATCAAAGGGTCAGCAATTGAAAAAATGACTGATGAAGAGTTATTTGAAGTTGTCAAAGAGACACAAGTTTATGCTCGTGTTTCACCAGAGCATAAACAACGGATTGTCGAACAGCTACAAAAACATGGTGAAATCGTGGCGATGACGGGAGATGGAGTGAATGATGCGCCTGCACTAAGAGCCGCAGATATTGGCATTGCAATGGGAATAGCAGGAACAGAAGTGACGAAGGACTCTGCTGATTTGATTTTACTAGACGATAAGTTTACGACGATCCAAAAAACAGTTGAAAGTGGACGAACCATTTATGCCAATATTAAAAACTTTATGCGTCATGAGCTGACAACAAATGTAGCAGAAGTCTTATCTTTATTAATTGGACTGCTTTTCTTCACAAAAGGGATGGGACAAGTTCCAGCGTCAACACCGACCTTAACAGCTTTAATGATTCTTTGGGTAAATATGGTCAGTGACGCTGTTCCATCATTTTCACTAGGATATGATGTGGCAGAATCAGATATTATGAGTGAGAAACCACGTAATCCAAAAGAGTCAGTCTTAGCAAATTACACCTGGTCTCGTGTGTTGATTCGAGGAACGGTAATGGGATTAATGGTATACGCAGCCTTTATCTTGGCAGCAAAAAATGGAATGAGTAGCAATCAAGCCCAAACAGTAGCCTTTTTAACGCTTGTTTACGGGCAATTATGGCACGTTTTTGATGCCCGTAGCTCTAAAACATTATTTAGAAGAAATCCATTCCAAAATAAACCTTTAGTCGCAGCCGTTTTATTTGCTGGAATTAGTTCGTATCTTGTAACGATTATTCCATTTTTCAATACAGTGATGGGCACAGCCCCATTATCATTAAATGTTTATCTTTTATTGCTAGTTGTTCCTGCAATTCCGACGTTCATTTTATCAGGATTAAAAGAATTATTTGGCATTAAAATCTGGTAAAACAAAAACCATCTATTTTGAATAGATGGTTTTTTATTTAATCTAAAATTGCTCATTGTATGAGACTAAGAATCGTTTTCATTTAGGGGTTTGTTTTCGCTTTTCTTATTTTTCGATGGTATGCTTTCACTAGGAAATAGAACGAGTTTTGATTTAAGTTAAATTAATTTGTTAAAGGAAGAATGCGCCTATGAGAAATGATAAAAAATTGTATTTAGTAATAAGTGTAGGAATTATCGCTTTAATTTTAGAATTTTTGTTTCAGCAGAATAATCTCGCGCAAGGATTAATAACAATCGCTGGTGTGATTATGTCAGGGGTAATGTTTATAGGGATGGTTAAAACGCTTCGTTCTGGGAGCTATGGAGTAGATATTTTAGCGATCACAGCTATTATAGCTACACTAGCAGTTGGAGAATACTGGGCAAGCTTGATTATCCTCATTATGCTGACCGGTGGGGATTCACTTGAAGATTATGCAGCTAAAAAAGCGCGGAGTGAGCTGAAATCGTTATTAGATAATTCTCCGCAAATTGCGCATAAATACGAAGGAGATCAACTTGTCGAACTTCCTGTTGAAAAAGTGAAGGTAAAAGATGTTTTAGTAGTTAAACCTGGGGAAGTCGTTCCAGTTGATGGTACGGTACTATCTGGACAATCGTTATTTGATGAAGCCTCATTAACGGGTGAGTCAAAACCTGTGAATAAGCAAGTAGGGGACTCGTTAATGTCTGGGTCAGTAAATGGCGACGGAGCCATTACGATGGCAGTGGATAAGTTAGCAGCAGATAGCCAATTCCAACACATTGTTCGACTCGTAAAAGAATCAGAGCAACAACCTGCTCATTTTGTTCGATTAGCAGACCGATACGCCGTTCCATTTACAATTATTGCGTATTTAATTGCTGGAATTGCGTGGTATATTTCAAAAGATCCGAAACGTTTTGCTGAAGTTTTAGTCGTAGCGTCACCATGTCCATTGATTTTGGCAGCTCCAATTGCGATGGTTTCTGGAATGAGCCGTTCTAGTAGAAATGGGATCATTATTAAGACAGGTACAACGATTGAAAAATTGGCAACAGCGAATTCGATTGCGTTTGATAAAACAGGAACGCTTACGAATGGTGTCTTATCTGTTGACCAAATTCAAACAACTGGGACGATAACAAATGAAAAAATGGTCTTACTTGCAGCGAGCGCGGAGCAACAATCGGGCCATATCCTTGCAAAATCATTGATGTCCTATGTTGGAAATCAGAATCTATTAAAAGCAAGTAAGATTGAAGAATCCATTGGAAATGGGGTTGCAGCAGAAGTAGAAGGTCAAGAAATCAAAGTTGGAAAGTTAGCTTTTGTTGCACCAAATCAAACGCCAGAAGGTATCAAACAAACAGCTTTATTTATTTCAGTTAACAACCAATATGCGGGTTTTATTACTTTTACAGATACTATTAGAAGTGAGGCTAAAGAAACAATTAGTCAATTAAAAGCAGAAGGTTTGACCAAAGTGATGATGCTAACGGGTGATCAAAAGGATGTTGCTACTACCATTGCAAAAGAAGTGGGCATTACAGACGTTAATGCAGAATGTCTGCCAGGTGATAAAATTGCAGCATTAAAAGAAATACCTGATTCAGAGCGTCCAATTATAATGGTGGGAGACGGAGTCAATGACGCGCCTTCACTGACCATTGCAGATATTGGAATTGCAATGGGAGCACATGGTTCAACTGCTGCAAGTGAATCAGCTGATGTAGTGATTCTAAAAGATGACTTGAGCAAAGTCAGCACCGTGATCCAATTGTCAAAAGATACAATGAAAATTGCGAAAGAATCCGTCTTATTAGGTATTTTAATTTGTACAATTTTAATGCTAGTTGCAAGTACAGGAATTATCCCAGCATTGCTTGGAGCTGCTTTACAAGAAGTTGTTGACGTTGTATCAATCTTCTCTGCGCTTAGAGCACGGAAAGATCGGAAAATTAAATCGATAAATTAAATCGATAAATTAAATCGATAAATTAACAAACCCCCATCCTGCATCATGTAGGATGGGGGTTTTAAATAATGATTAAATACGTATTACTTGGTTTTTAATGGGATGTTATTTTTCTCAAGATATCGATAAACAGTTGATCTAGAGACTTGCGTTGTTCGAGCAATTTTGGCAATTGACATATCCGTATTTTGATATAAATCTAAGACCAATTCAATATTTTTATTCACTGGTGGACGGCCGAGTTGTTTGCCATTGTTACGAGCTGCATTTAGGCCAGAAATGACTCTTTCGCTGATTAATTCTGCTTCCATTTCAGCAAAAGCGCTCATAATAGTAAAAAAGAAACGTCCCATTGACGTAGTAGTGTCAATGTTATTTTGAATACTAATAAAATGAATGTTTCGTTGTTTAAATTCTTCCATTAAAATCAAAAGATGTTTTGTACCACGGGAAAGTCGATCTAATTTAAAAATAACGAATGTATCTCCTGGTTGTAATTCATTAAGTACTTTGTTCAGCTCCACCCTTTTTTCATTTCTACCACTCTCTGTTTCGGTATAGATACGGTCACATCCGTAATGTTTCAGTGCAGCCAACTGAGAATCAAGTTGTTGATAATGTGTGCTGACGCGAGCATAACCTAGTATAGCCAAAAAAATTCCTCCTAAAACTAATGAACTAATCTTATCATAATCGAGTTAGTTCATTATTTAAAGAAAAAAGGAGGTGTTTTTTTTAGAAATTTTATACGTTATAAAAAGAAAATAATTAAAACTGAAAAATAAACGTTATTTTTTAGTTCCATAGAGAATACAGCCAGATAAATTAGCAAGTAACTGACCAGTAGTTGTTTGACTAAAATCATTGTTATTCCCGCCGCTACTAGGATCTGGAGGCAAAACAGCATCTGTTTGAATCGAGTAGGGCGTTAGGTTGGAAATTTTTAAAGCAGACTGCTTTTTTGAAGGTTCTTTCTTAACTTTTGTTTTCTTTTTTACAGATTTTGTTTTTTTACGAGTAGTTTGATGAACATTTTCAAGTTCTTTATGTTGTCTGTTGTGTTCTACAGCATCTGAAGATTCAGGTGGGGCTTCAACTGGATCTACCGTAACTGCTGGATTGAGTGGATTAACAGGTGAGCTATCTGCTAATAAAACAATATCCGGATCATGTGGGGCAGCTTTAATAGACATCGGGAAAAAGAGTCCCGAAAATAACAAGCCACAGATGATGGAAGATTGAGTAAAATGTAAGAGTTTATGATTCATAAAATTCACCTTTCTTTATGTTTCAATTCAATAATTTTATTTCCGAAGTATTCCCAATCAGTTGGCAAAGGCGGATTTTTCCAAATAATATAATCGCAATGGGAATGAGCGGGTTTAAAGTCAGAAAGGTATAAATTGGTTTGATTGGATAGAGTAGACTCAATCACGATATTCAGAAATTTAAAAGACTTGATCGAAGTGCTAATGAAATGATTATATGATTTTCCATGAGAAAAGTCGACACAAACGTATATTGGGTTGTTTAAAAGAGAGGCGGGTAAGTATCGAATCAAGGAAAATAAATAATCATAAAACAAAATAGTTGTTTCTTCTTTTTTATTGAAATTATTATGAATAAAGGATTCAGAAAATAAGAAAAAATCAGGATAATTCTCTTTTAAAAATTCAGGATTAGCTTGGAAATACATCATTAAATCTGAAGGATTAAATGTTAAAAACTTATAATGAATCCGATTTAATTCTCGTTTCAATAAGTTGTAGTAAGACGCATCTGATTGAATATCAAAACGTTTATTTAACTGTTTCAAGAAAATATCCGTTAAATCTAATGCGGGCTTACAACTCGTTTCAATAAATTTTAGAGAAGCTTGAGTAGAGATTTTTGGAATCAAGTTTCCAGCAAATAGAAAGGAGCATAAAAAACTAGTTTCCAGCTTTAATTGAGTTTTCTTCAGTGTAGTTGTTTCTAAAAAAAACTGAACAATCACCTGCTTGATAGCCAACTCAATATTGTTAAATGGAACGCTTGTTACTTGTTTCTTCAATGTGTTTCCAAAAAAGAGTCGTTGAAAGGTAACACATAAAAAGAAAGTAATTTTAACCTTCTGTGTAGAAGAGAAGGTTGTATTTAAAAACATAGAGAGTTCTTTAAGAAATAGCTCAGATAGCTCAACGAGTTCTTTAGAAAATGGATACTCTAAGCTGTTAAAAGAATGAAAGTAAACTTCAAAAAGAAAGAGACGAATGTCGGATTCGAGTCCTGCAAGCTGCAAATCAGAGTCAATTGTAATATGATATTTTTTTAAAATAGTTTCTAATTCACTTCTTAATAGATACGCAGCAGAAAGACTTAAAAATTGATTGGCTGAAAATTGTTCTAGCGAGAAGTTCTTATCTTTAAACATGCCATCTAACAAGAGAAATAGGTTAGAATCCTTTAAATAAATCCACTGTAACGAAAGAATCGAGTCAGTTCCATCAGATTGAAAGGTAATTTTTTTTGAATCTAATTTGATTTGAATACCTGTAATATGATGATCGGTTAAATCTTCGATAATTTGTTTAATTGATTTTTTGACAATAAAATTTGAAAAAGAGAGGGAATCACTGACTTCTTGAATCGATGTAGTTTGTAAAGGAGTTAATTCTAAATGATTTAAGATGGCCATTCTATGTTGATATTCTTTATTTAGTAAAAAATTCATGAGGATCCTCCTTACACATTATTTTATTTAATCTAGTCTATACTTTATAGGAATATAATTATCAAGTCTAGAACTAATTTTATTATCCCGATTGAGTTCAAACAATTATAGAATAACAGAGACATATATTTAATGCTATTTTATTTTAAAAATGACCTTATTTAAACCCATTCAAATAAGGATTCTAAAAAATTTTCAAAAAAATAAAATTTTTTAAAATGACAGTGAAAATAGTAAATGATATAGTAATTGCAGATAGGAACAACACATAAAAGTGTCGCGTAAACAAATGTTTACGCGACACTTTTTTTTTAAACTTTTTACCAATCTAAATTGGTATCAAGGCTGACTTTCATCCGTTTATAGCGGTCTTTTTCATAGCGTGTCGTAAACATTTGTTTACGATACTCATTTAAGGGGTGAAAGAATGCAAGTTAGGATGAGCAAAAAGCAACTAAGCATGTGGATTGTTGCATTATTTGTTTCAGGATTGATTTTATCCGGAATTCACTATGTAACTAAGGTTAAAGAATCTGGAATTAAAGCTGAGGAGTTAAATTTAACAATTGCCTCAAGCCAACAAGAGTTTTATGAGAATGAAGAGTTTCAATTTGACATAACGATTGACGATCCGTTAAGCAATCCACTCATTTATTTAGAAGTACCAACAGAATTTGAATTAGATATAGATCAAATTCTCCAAGCCAATCAAGGTGTAATTGAAAAAATTGAACCAGTAGGATCAAGACAAAAAATTACATTGGCAAGTGAGACAAGTTCCCCAATTAAGTTAAACATAGAAGGGAATCTTACAAAAACAGGAGAGTTCAAGGTAACAGTAGCAGATGAAGCGGGGGCAGAAAAACAATTTCCTATCACAGTCAAAGCGCATCCGTCGATAGAAACGCTAAATGAACCAAAAGAGAACAACGAAGCGGAACCGACTGTTCCAGAAGTTCCAACAGAACAACCAGAAATGACTGAAAAACCTGCACCACCAGCTACAGAAAATCCGATTGCAAATACAGAATTAGACAATGCTGAAATGTCTAATCAACTAAGTGCCATTCAACCTAGATTGAATTTATTACCAAAAGGTTCCCTCTTAGTAGATGAACCAGACGTTATCAAAATTCCAAAAACAAATCCACCTCAAATGATTTCAGGAGAATACGGACTGGTATTAACACGATTTAAAGAAAGTACGGTTAACTACTTTATTCATGGTGTTAATAAAGGGAAACCAAATGCAGAGCAACGTATCACAAGAGCACAGTCAGGCGAAGATACCTACATTTATTATACAAAAACAGGGATCTATAAAGGGCGAGTGATTGATGTTAAAGAGATCATTGTGAACACAGCAAGTGGCGGTTCTTCATTTGGAACAGCGACACCAACTCCAGGTGGAACCAAAAATATGCTATCAGCACGTGTTGGTGGTGGTTCAAAATACAATCCTGCGACAATCAGAGTTGAATTTTATGATTCTGAAACAGGAGAGAAGATCAAAGTAAAAGGGGTATGGAATTTAACCGATATCGATTATGATGAATCTGCAATTATGTATTCAGACAGCATTCAAGAAGTCTATGTAAGAGAAGATTCAGATGTTTTAGGCGAACGTAAGAGTGACAAACTAACAGTTGAATCTCCACGTAATAGCAATGTTAGCGAAACAGATGAAACACGCTGGGTTAGTGTTGCCTATGGAGAAACCGATGAATTAACTTTCGATTACTATTCCTCAAAAAGTTGGAATGGATATGATGTAAAAAGTTTGGTTCCAATTGCCTTTCCTGATCCTTCTAAAATTGGAACAGTAGAAAATCAAGCAACGAAACAAATCAATTATACAACTTATGTCAGCGTACCTTACAGACAAATAAAGAATTTTGAACCACAATTAATTATTGAAGATCCTGTAATCGATGAGTTGAATATTCAATCCTTTGATATCGTAGATACGTTAACAGGACAAAATGTAAATAGTCTGTTTACCCTTTCCAAGCAAGGAAACAAGATTCGGGCTGAAGCTAAAGAAACCTCCTTAAAGAAAGCTGATTTTTACAATAAAATGTACGCATTAGAAGTGAAAGCAACCGTTAGAGAAGGGGCAGATTTGTCAAAATACCCTTATGAAAAAGGCCACCGGTTGTTGCCGAATACCAGTCAAATCATTGTAACCAATTCAGATGCCTCAGATAAAATCGTGAAAAGTAATGAAGCATTTGCAAAATTAAAAGATGAGCGACTTGAAGTCAAAGAAGAGGTATTTCACCTTGATGGTTCCGTAGCAGATATTGCCACACCAGGGGAGCAATTGAAGTATCGAGGAACCGCCTTGAGTTCCTATCAATCTGAAACTGAAACAAACAACTATGCTTCATTAACCTTTACCACAACCGTTGATTCACAGCTTGAAGCTATTACGAATATCACCTTAAAAGATGAGTCGGGTCAAGTGGTTGGAACAGGGTCATATGATGCAAGCACGAAGCAAATTACGGCTTCACTAACTAAGCCAGTAAGTAGAAAACAGGCTGTTTATCTAGAATACAACGGAACAGTTAAAAAAGGTGTCCCAACAGGTACCCTTGTGAAAGCAAAGACTGCCGTTGAAGGGAAATACAGCAATGGTGTCGAAATTCCGTTAAGTGTTTCAAATGAAGTGAGCACGTTGATTGAAGATTACGGTGTACTAGAAGAAAGTGTCACACATCAAGATGGCTCTGTTGCTGATTATGCGCAAGTCAATGATGTTCTTCATTACAAAATAATTTATCGCACACCATATAAAAAAGCGGACGTTAAATACAGTACCATTTCAATCAATTCAGACATTACTGAAATAACAAGTTATACAAAAAATAGTAGCAACTTAGTAGCTCATACAGAGTCAGGTAAGCCTTTAGCGACTCCAACGATAACAGGAAATACGCTTTCCTTAAATGATAGTTCCGGTACAATAGCTGCTAACGAAACGATTGTTGTCGAGTTTGATGTGACGGTAGATGCTGAAAAAGTATCTGATGGAACACTTTTTAAAAATTCAGCAGTAGCCAATATGAACTTTTCCGATGGTTTTAAAGCAGTTGGAGTGACATCGAATACCGTGCAAACAATCATCAAAGGAGTACTAGAATTTGTTTCTGCACCAAATGAACTAAATTTCGGAGATAATTTAAAAATTTCAACTAAAGACAAATCTTACCCAATCCAAAATAAAGACGAAGGATTGATTGTTCAAGATAGCCGTGGCAAAGGAAATCAATGGTCAATGAGAGCGACTCTTCTAAAAGAGTTGACTGGTGAGTCTGGGCATCAATTAATGAACAGTTTACATTATTACAATCAAGGAAAAGAACTTGCCTTTACAATAGGAGATTCGATTCCAATTAGAGATCAAAAAACACTAGACAATCAACCTGTCGAAATTTCAAATGATTGGCAAGATATTCAAGAAGGGCCTGTTTTAAAAGTGAAGGCGGGTCAACCTTATAGTGAAAAATATACAGGTGCCATCCAATGGACACTGCAATCTGTTCCAGGAAATGAATAAGGGGGAGACAAAATGAAAAAAAGAATCGTCTTGGTTTTGTTACTTTTAGGTTGTCTCTCAACATCTTGGACAATTGTAGAAGCAGCTGAAAAACAAAGCTATGAATCAAATAGTGGAATCGGTTTTTATGGGACATATGAATATCCAGAGCCAGAAATTCCTAATCAAATTCCTCCAGCAGGAAAACCGAGCGTACCACCAACAAATCAAGGTCGCTTGCCACAAACAGGTACAACAAATACAAGTTATTTAAACTTAATAGGGCTGTTTAGTTTCTCAAGTGCAGTCTTATTAATCTTAATAAATAAAAACAAAAAACAGGAGGAAATTTATAATGAAATTAATTAAATATGGAACTACAGCAGCAATGGTATTAGCAAGTATTGCAGCAACTGGAGTGCAGGCTTTTGCAGCAGAAGACGATTACGTAAGAACGTATCAAAGTGGAGGGATTGTTGAATTCGTACCAGATGAAGACCCAACGGACCCAGTCGATCCAGTTGATCCAGATCCAAACAAGCCAGTAAATCCATGGGATCCAACAACACCAGATCACAAGCCAAATCCAGGAACAGATGGACCGCTAAGTATTGATTTCGCATCAAGTATCGATTTTGGTAAAAATAAAATTACCAATAAAGACGAAACGTACTATGCAAATCCACAATATTTATGGAATGAAGATATGTCAGATTTTGATCCAGCAACAGCAAGACCAAACTACGTACAAATTACAGACAAACGCGGAAATAATGGCGGTTGGTCACTAAGTGTTAAACAAGAAGGACAATTTAAAAACGATAAAACATTAAACAAAGAATTAACAGGTTCACAAATTACCTTTACAGAAGGTGTATCAGCTTCAAATATCGAAAATGTAATCGCACCAAAAACATTTGATATGGCATTAACGCCAAATACTTCTACTAAAGTAATGACAGCTGTTAAAGGTGCCGGTGCTGGTACTTGGGTAGATCGCTTCGGTACGCTTGAAGATATGGAAGTCGAAGGAAAAACAGTTAAGAAAAACAAAGCCATCACATTAGACGTGCCAGGAACAACAGCTAAAGATGCAGTAAAATACGATACAAAATTAACTTGGACATTAACAGATGTTCCAGGAAATGAATAAAATTAACTAAACTAAAAAAAACAAATTAGAGGAGAAATGAAAAAATGAAATCATTAAAATTAGCAACCGTAGGAACTGTCTTATTCAGTACATTATTATTAAGTGGAGTTGGTCATGTTTCAGCAGCACCAGGCCCTATTCCAGCAAATCGTGACACAAATGCACAAGTAAAATTTGTTGAAGACGAATCACCAACAGATCCAACAGACCCAACAGATCCTGATCCAGAAAAACCAGTTGACCCGGTTGATCCAACGGATCCAGAAAAACCAGTTGATCCAGGTACAAACGGACCATTAAGTTTAGACTATGCATCAAGCCTAGACTTCGGTGAGCAATTAATTTCAACTAAAAACCAAACGTATTTTGCAAAACCTCAATACCTAAGAGGTGAGGATGGCAAAGCAGATTTAAAAAATCCAGTTCCAAACTACGCTCAAGTAACAGATAAACGTGGTGGTGAAAAAGGCTGGTCATTAAGTGTTAAACAAAATGGTCAATTCAAATCAGCTAAAGAAGGCAAAGAGTTAGTCGGAGCAGAAGTAACCTTTAAAAATGGTCAAATTGCCTCTGTTTCAAATTCAAAAGCACCTAGCGTTGTCAAAACTTCGTTCTCATTGAAAAACGATGGTACAGGTGTAGCTGAAAACATTATGTCAGCAGCTGCAGGTGAAGGTTTTGGTACTTGGGTATACCGTGCCGGAGATGCTGCAAGTATGGCTGAAAGTATTGAATTAAGCGTTCCAGGATCAAGTGTTAAAGATGCAGACACATATAAAACAACATTAACTTGGACATTAACAGATACACCAGCTAACTCAAAAGAATAATAAAAAAGTTTTTATGTATAGGAATACATCTATCTGGTGTATTCCTATGCCTATTTTTTCATTTATAGTAGGAGGAAGAAAAATATGTTGAACGTCAAAAAAAAATTAGTGATTGGGTTAATCTTTCTTCTAAGTTTAGTAAGTATAATCCCACAAGCAAATGCCTCGCAATTAAAATTTAGCGTGGAGCCTGTTATTCCAGAAAATCAAAAAGACACGTCTCATAGTTACTTTGATTTAACAATGAAGCCATCAGAAAAACAAACATTAAAAGTTCACATGCGTAATGACACAGACAATGAAGTGACAGTATTACCTAGTGTACATGCAGCAACAACCAATATCAACGGAGTAGTCGAATATGGCGAATCCAATACAAAATTAGATAAAACAAGCAAGTACAATATAGAAGAAATTGTCAAACCGGCAGTAAACGAAGTAAAAATTCCTGCAAATGGCTCTACGGATTTAGAATTAATGGTTGAAATGCCAAAAGACGGATTTGATGGAATTCTAGCAGGCGGCATTACTCTAAAAGAAAAAGAAGACACAGCAGAAACTAAAAAAGAAAAAACACAACAAGGCTTAGCGATTGAAAATAAATATGCCTATGTAGTAGCCGTCGTATTACAAGAAACAGACGTTAAAATTGACTCAGAATTAAAATTAAACAAGGTTGAGCCTAACCAAGTCAATGCCCGTAACGTTATCAATGCAACCTTACAAAATACACAAGCTAAATATATGAACCAACTGTCAGTAGATACCAAAATTACTAAAAAAGGAGAAAGCGATGTTCTGTATTCTTCTAAAAAAGAAGAAATGCAAATGGCTCCAAATACATCATTTGCCTATCCAGTTTCGTTGAATGGTGAAAAGCTCAAAGCAGGAGACTATACCCTATCAATGACTGCAAAATCAATGGGAGAAACATGGAAGTTTAAAAAAGACTTTACAATCAAAGCAGATGTTGCGAAAGCCTTCAACGAAAAAGATGTCACTGTTAAAAAAGATTACACTTGGATTTACATTTTAGTTGGCATTTTACTAATTTTACTAGCGTTGCTATTAATTTGGTTTATTATTCGAAAGAAAAAGAAAGAAAAGGAAAAGAAAGAAGCGCAAAAAAGAAGAAAAGCCAACCGAAAAAAACGCGCTAAAAAAGTGAACTTAGAAGAAGACAACAATTAAAACGTTATTTTGCATAATAGATTAAAGAGGAGGATAAAACCATGAGAATCGAAAAAAATTGGGACGATTGCTTTGTTTATGCAATAAGCTTAGAAATTCCGGCTAGTTCTTATCGGAAGAAATGGTTTACGAATCGAACAATTGTGCTTAAAAAAGAATTGGATTTTTCTGAAATGAAAGACTTCATCAAACAGACCTTTGGCCCTGAAGTAACCTTGTTAAACGTAGATTTATGGGATGAAGGCCTCTTAATAAAAGAACGATAAGTTACACATGGAACAATTTTTCAACTAAACTAAAAGAACCAAAACTGAAAGGTTAATTCAGTTCTGGTTCTTTTTTTAAACAATATAAACTACTGAAAATAAAGAGCAAACCAAGTAGGATAGGATCAAATAGAAACTCTTTTTCATGGGTCTTAGGCAGTCGCGTTTCAGTAGAAAGAGGAGTGTCTTTTGTTTTGATGCTTACTCGTTCAGTTGATTCTGGATTTGATCCAGCGGGTAATGCTTCAAGGGGTGCAATAGGAGCTAAATTAGCAGCAGGCACCTCTTCTACAGGTGGGTCAACAGGTAACTCTATTGCAGGCGTCGTCGTCGTTGTTTGGGATTCCTCATGATCTTCTTTAGAATTATCTGGTGAAACAGTTTGTTTAAATTGCCCCTCTTCTTCAAATAATTTCCCCATTTGAATTAAACGTTCGTCTTGTCCTTTGGCAGCATTAAATTGAATACCTAATGGCAAGCCTTCAGCAGTTAAATGAGTAGGAAGACTAATTGCTGCTTCACCCGTTAAATTCATTTGTTGCGTAAACGGCGATAAAGTTAAGGCTGGTAACCATTGATCATAAATTAATTGTTGACGTTCTTCGGCAGAAAGGTCAGTAATATGATTCATTTTTTCCACATGCTCAGCTGTTAGCAGAGAATCGCCCACTTTTGGAGCAGGCCATGCCGTGGTAGGAGTTAAAAAAAGCGGATAAGTTTGATGGAATTCGCCCATTAGAGCAGCCATCCGGCCATTTTCTTCCCAAGCAGCATTGACTTGTTCTTTAGTAATCGTTGTTCCTGTTTGGTAAAGAGCCCAAGTCAATAAATCGACATCTTCTATTATTAAATTTCTTTTTAATTTTTGATTTGCTAAAAAATTGGCAATACTCGCTGAACTGGAAGCAATTGTATAATAATTTTTCATTAATGCGACGCCGTCAATGGGATTGTTCACTTCTTCAACTTCAAATCCTTGTGTTCTTAGAAACGTTACCGCGTTTTCAACAGCTTGAATGGCCTCCGAACTGACGGGTGTTCCCACAGGTGATTTTGTCGAATAGCCAATTTTTAGATTTTTTAAAGGCGTAGGATCAGTTTGTAGTCTCTCTGGAATTTTTAGGGCATGAAAGAGAGTTTCAGTATCTTGCATTGTTTTAGTTAAGGCGAAATGAACCGCTTGTCCACGTTCTGCCGCACTATTGCCTATTAGGACGCCACGTGAGGGCTTTAATCCAATTGTTCCAGTCCATGAAGCAGGAATTCTAATGGAGCCACCAGCGTCACTTCCAGAAGCAATTGGAACCATACCAGCAGCGACACTTGCTCCAGCTCCACCTGATGAGCCCCCTGCTTGATAAGCATGATTCCAAGGATTATGTGTTGGACCATATAGAGGCGAGTCGGTGATATTCTTATAGCCCAATTCTGGGAAATTAGTTTGTCCAATAAGAATAAAGCCAGCTTCTTGCAACCCTTTCACAAAGCTACTTGTTCCACCTGCAAGCTGATCTTTTGAAAAAATCAGTCCATTTGTATTGGATTCCCCTTTTAAAGTTTGGCCTAAGCCTTTTAAAAGTAAAGGAACACCAAGAAAAGGTTGTCCATGATCCTCCAATTCATTTGCCTCTTTTAAGGCCGCTGTTTCTCGAAGCGTGATGACTGCATTCAATTGTGGATTCTCTTGTCTTACCTGTTGAAGTGCAACAGCCACTAGTTCAGCGCTACTCACTTGTTTTGTACGAACCATATTTGCCAATTCTAGTGCAGAGCTATGGGTATAAAGCTGTTGGAGTGTTGAGTCACTAGAAGGTAGAAAAGGGGAGTTTTCTGAAGATTGCTCTAATAAAAAGGTCGTTTGTTCTGGAGCTGTTGCGGCACTACTACTATCAAATGGCAGCCATGCTCCTATAAAAATACCAACAGATATACCTACTAATTGAATGGTTTTTTTGAAAAATTTAGTGTTCACTTGTTTGCTCTCCTTAATGAATGAAATTTTCTTTTGAAGCGTATCCACTTTATCATATTCCTCAAAAGGTGAGGGCCAAACGACATGAAATCATAAATTAAAAGAAGTATTTAGTTGGAAATTAGGCTTTTTAAGAAGAATAAAAGACAATATTGTATAAGAGTGTCTATTGTAACGAAAAAAAGAGTAGCCTCGACTACTCTTTTGCTTAGGTTTAATTTTATTTAGTTAACCCCTCATGAATATGATCTAAATTCCATTTAATCATCGCGTAATAGCTATCACCAGCTTGTCCTTTTTTAGCAATAGAATCTGTGAAAATATTACTAGCAATTGGTAAACCCGTTTCTTTTGATACGCGTTCCATACTACGAGGATCAACACTTGTTTCAACAAATAGTGAAGGAACCTCAGAGCTATTAATTGTATCAATAATTTGTTTCATTTGATCTGGGGTGCCTTGGCTTTCCGTATTAATTTCCCAAATATAAGCAGCTTTTAAGCCATATGCTTTAGAAAAATATTTAAAAGCTCCTTCACTAGTAACCAATAGCTTTTTACTTTCTGGAATGTCTTTGAATTTTTCTTTTGCTTCCGAATCTAACTTCGTTAATTTTTCAATATAGGTTTTAGCATTTTCTTGATAAGTTGCTTTGTTTTTTGGATCCTTTTTTTCTAAAGTATTGGTAATTGTTTGAACATAATGAATCCCATTTTGGATATCCAGCCAAGCGTGAGGGTCTTGTTCGCTTTCTTGTCCAGCACTTGTTAAAAAGAGTGGTTCAACACCTTTGCTAACAACGAAATAATCTGTATTTTCTTTACGGTGAGCAGTTTCCATTAATTTAGTAAACCAACCATTCCCACCTGTCTCCAAATTTAATCCGTTGTAGAAAATAATGTCAGCCTCAGAAGCTTTAGCGACGTCAACTGGAAGGGGCTCGTATTCATGAGGGTCTGTTCCAACTGGCACGATACTATGAAGCTCAATTAAATTACCTCCAACATTTTTAGTCATATCGGCAATAATTGAATTTGTAGCTACTACCTTCAGTTTATCAGTCTTATTTTGTGACGTTTTAGCATTCCCACAGGCTCCTAAAACAACAACGAGTAGCAACGCAGAGACGATTAATCCTATTCTTTTCATAGTTCTTGTTCCTCCTTTTTTTTATTGATAAAAAACAACCCTTTTTTTGGTGAAAATAGAAAAGCAAGTATAAAAAATAATGCTGCAGTTAAAACAATCGTTGCACCAGAAGCTAGATTATATGAATAACTGAAGAACAATCCAATAATCGAACTTAAGACACCAAAAATGGTGGAAAGAACAATCATCGTAGGTAAGTGATTGGTTAATTGATAAGCTGTAGCAGCAGGAGTAATCAACATTGCAATGACTAGAATTGTACCAACCGTTTGCAACGCAGAGACAGCAACTAACGTTAGTAGAAACATCAATGCATAATGAAGCAAGGTTGTTTTTAAACCGTAAGCCTTAGCCATCGTTGGATCAAAAGATGAGACTACAAGCTCCTTATAGAAAAGAAAGACAAACAGTAACACCACAATGCCGACAATCAAAGTAATCAGAATATCAGAATCTCGAACAGCCAATACATTTCCAAATAAAATATGATATAAATCAGTGGAACTTTTAGCAAATGAAATCAAGATAATTCCTAAAGCAAAGAAGGAACTAAAGACCACACCAATTGCGGTATCATTCTTTAATTGACTTTTTTGAGTAATAAAACCAATTAAAATAGCTGCCAGAATTCCAAACAAGGAAGCCCCAATAATATAATTGATTCCTAACATATAAGACATTGCCACGCCAGGAAGAACAGCATGAGAAATTGCATCTCCCATCAAGGACATTCCTCGTAAAACAATAAACGAGCCAATCACGCCAGATACAATTCCAACCATAATCGAAGTAATCAAAGCATTTTGTAAAAATTGGTAGTGAACCAGTCCGTTAATAAAATTTTCAATCATTCGTCCTTAACCCCCTTAATTTGAATATCTCCCATGCTTTCTCCATACGCCTTTTGAATGTTTTTATTCGTAAACGTATTCGTTACATCTCCAAAAGCAATCAATTCTTTTTTTAGAAGAATCACGTCATCAAAGTAATCCAGTACTTTGTGAAGATCATGGTGAACAATAATTATCGTTTTTCCTTGTTGTTTTAATTCCTTTAAAATACCCACAACGACTTTTTCGCTTAACATATCAATACCGACAAAGGGCTCATCTAAAAAGATAATATCCGCATCTTGTGCTAAAACCCGTGCAATAAATACTCGTTGCAATTGCCCACCGGAAAGCTCGCCAATTTGGCGTTTACTAAACTCGGTTAATTGAACCTTTTCCAACGCAAGTCGCGCTTTTTCTCTCTCCTTTGCAGTGGGTTTCTTAAATAATCCCAGTTTAGGATAAGTTCCAAGCAGTACCGTTTCTTCCACATTGATGGGAAAAGTTAAGTCTAAGGCATTGCGTTGTTCAACGTAGGCGATCTCCTTTTTTTTAGTATCAATTGAACGCTCACCTACTAAAACACAGCGCTGATCTGTTTGGATTAAGCCCATCATGCCTTTAATCAAAGTTGATTTCCCTGCACCATTCGGCCCAATGATGCCTGTAATCTTTCCTGAATTTATGTGTAACGCAATATTTTGAAGTGCGGTGTTTCCTTGATAACGCACGGTTAATTGTTGAATCTTGATACTACTAGAGGATGCCATAATGAATACACTCCTTTTTAATTTTTAGGCTTACCTAAAACAAGTCTAACAAACATTAATTTTAATATCAATATATTTTTAAAGTTAAGTTAACAAAATGTTTAGGTTAGGCTAAAAATAAAAAAGTCGAAAAAAAACCACCTGATGGAGAATCAGGTGGAAAAAGGGCGTATCATGGGTGTAGGTTGTTATATCCTATCCTCATGATACGAATTAAAATCAGTTCAAAGAACTAATTTTAAGGATAGCTTTCATTATACTTTGGAGGAGTAGTAATGAAAAAATGAAAAGTTTGTTTGTAGGGTGGTGTTCTTATTACTCTTTAAGTATACTTCGCAATTGTGAAGAAATAATGATGAAATAAGGAAATAAATTTGGTTAAATAAGAAGTAAGATAGAAGATCTTAGCAGTAAAAAAAATCGTAGCCAAAGGACATTGACACCTTTACTGACATTTTGTATAATTGAGAAAAGTTCTCAATTAGAAAGAGGTAACGAGATGTTTATTGTGACGAATACAATTCAAACTGAAAAAGCTGCAACCGATAAAGTCATTGAAAAATTCATGGGACATGGAAAAGTAAGTACGGAAGGCGTAAATGGCTTCTTAGGCTTAGAACTATTACAAACTAGAACAACTGAAGAATTTGATGAACTTGTTGTATTAAGTCGTTGGGAATCTGAAGCAGATCAAAAAGAATGGGTGAAATCAGAAGCTTTTAAAAAGGCTCATGGCCGAACAGAAGAAACCCGTCATGAAAAACCAAAAAATATCGGTATTATTAGTAATGAGATTAAAGAATACGATCAAAAATTTGCTCAATAGTCCTGTAGTTAAATAGAATTTAGGAATACAATGATTGGTTAAGCGATCATTGTATTTTTATATTCATTTTTCTTGACGATGCATTCAATTATGGAGACTATTATTTTTCGTTATAGTAACTCATTTATATAAACTAGCTGATTGATAATTAAGTAATCTATGTTGACATTTGGAATCCTATATGTTAATTTTTCTAAATGCTTATTTAGATGCCATGATAGGGGTAGATTTAGTGAATAATATTTTTGACAAAAGGACTTTAAGAAAGATAACTATTCTGTATTATATTGTAAATAATCAAAGTAAATCAAATTTAAATGATATTAGCAATTATTTGGAGTGCAATATAAGAACTACCAAAAGCTTAATTAATGAATTATCTAGTGAAATTAAAGATTGGAACAGCCAAGCATACCTAAAATTAAAAATAGATCAACAGAGTAACAGTATAGATTTATTTATTCCCTCTTTAGTATCAATACATGAAATGTATCTGTACTACTTAGAAAGAAATATAACATTTAATGCTTTAAAAACACTTTTTTTTGATAACAGTTTTGAATTGAATAAATACGCAATAAACAATTATGTTTCATATACTACTATGTATAAAAATATGAAATTAGTTAGCGAAAAGGTACTTAGTAGATATGAATTAGAGTTTCATGCTAATGTAAAATCAAATATAGTTGGAAGCGAAGTTCAAAAAAGACTATTCTATTTTGAATTTTTTTGGTATTCATACAGTGGAATAAAGTGGCCCTTTGAAACAATAAAGAAAGAAAGCTTTGATTTTCTTTTCTCATATATAGAAAAAATAAGAAAACAAAGTATAGGACTCTCTGAAAAAGAAATATTAAGACACTATTTTGCTATTATTTTTTATAGGATAGAAAATAATGAAATTTGTGACAAATCAATCTTAGAGAATGATTTACTTATTGACAGTAAACATTTTGACCTAATAAAAAAAGATACAATACCAGCTTATCAAAATATGTTTCCAAAATTAACAAATGAAGAAGTAGAATCAGAAGTTGCTTTCCTATATCTAACAGTTTTTGGACTTGAATATCATGTGGAAGATAATTCAATAGTTTCAGAAATGATGTTTTATGTACAAACCCATCAAGTAAATGTAGTAGAATACACAAATCTTTGGATGAAGGAATTCCTATTAAGTTTTGATGTCAATCTGAATGCAAAAGAGTACAGTCTTCTATATGCTAACTTAATACATGTTCATTCAAGAATACTACTATATAAAGGTATAGAGAGTATCACTGAAGATATTCCTGAAATGAGTAAACCAATTAAGTCGGAGATCATTAACTTTTATAACCAATTAGTGAAAAAAATGAACTATAATGAAAGTTTTGTAAAGAATGAAAAGTACTTGATTAATAAATATCAACTGTTAATAAGTAGGCACATAAGAAATAAAAGTTTAAACAATCCTGTTAATGTTTGTATATTATCTATTTATGGTGGAGAAGTTATTAAGGATTTTATAGATTTGCTGAAAAATAATAATTTAGATGAAATGGTAAATGTAACAATTTCTTTAGATGAAATAGTAGATGTAATAATAACAGATAGGATATATGATAGTATAAAAGATTCTAATGTTGAAACGTTATTATGGGAAGTGTATCCAACGCAAAAATCAAAAATGACAATAATCAATTTTTTAAAGAATCTTATTCTAAAAAAAAACACTTGAGAAATTAAATTTAAAATAGCACTAAAAAGTATATCAATTATAAGGTGGTTCATGTCACCTGAAAATTGATATTTTTTTTGATTTAAAATTTGTATAGTCCATTTTAACGATGTAAATGCAGTGAGAAAATTTTAATATTAACCACGTTCATAACAAAAATAAGTTAAAAAAAACAAAAATCAGTTGGATTTTAAATAGTTAATAGTCAATTTAAGTACAAAAAAATTTAAAAATGTTAATATTACTGTTTTTTTATTAACTTTTAAATGTTTAGAAATGAACATATTTGGAAAAGTAAATTATTAATTGAGTTGCTATAATTGTTTTGAGGCATAGAAAGCGCATCTAAATTTTATTGTTTATCTTAATGAATGCTACTTTGAATTTGTGAAATAAATATAATGTAAAAAATTATTTAGGGCCACTAATCAATACAAAACGGGAAGGGGGTGGTTTTTTGAAGATTGTGGTATATATTTCCCTAGTGATGAGTAGTATTTTAATAGGATTATTTTTCTCAAATACGGGGTATGCTTCTGATGATAATAAAAGTAAAGTAGGGATTAGTTTTTCTGAGGTAGAAGTAGACAACGGGAATAGTAATAAAGAAATATTAGAAAAAACGACACATAATCAAATAAAAAAAGCGGAAAATAAAAAAAATCTAAACTTACCTTCAACGATGGAAGCAAAATATAAATACCATAATTTATTAAGTTTAGTACTTATTTTGTTGAGTATTATGTTAAAGGGGTTAACTCAAAGAAGTGAGCCACTCAAAAAGGATAGAACGTAACATCCTTTTTAAGTTGGGAATAAAATGATTGGAGAATGTATAAATGAAAAAATTAATTAAAGTGGGATGTACTAGTTTAGGAGCAGTAATGTTATTTAGTTTTTCTAATAAAATATATGCAGAAGAAGTTGACACATCTAAAACGAATGCAGATTTTATCCTTGTAGGAGGAACCGAAGATAATAAACCAACAGAACCAATAATTCCAATTGATCCACCAACTAATCATACGGGGAACCTAGTAATTGATGCTATTTCAGATTTCAAGTTTTCAGATGGGAAAATTGAGAGTAAATCAGTATCCTATAATGCGGTAATTCCATCAGGTAAAACTCTTGGACTTCAAGTTACAGATACGCGAGGAACTGGTGCAGGTTGGAATTTAACAGCAAAAATTTCAAATTTTGAAAACGCTACTAAAACAAAAACATTAAAAGGAGCAGAAGTCTTTCTACCAGAAGGTGATGTTACAACAACCAGTGTTTCTAAAGAAAATGCTGCCATTTCTAATTCTGTGATACTCAACTCAAATGAACAAACTGTTTTTAGTGCAAGTAAAGATGCAGGGATGGGAACATGGTCAAGCAACTTTGAAGGTAAAGGGGAACACGTAACCATAACTGTTCCAGATGGAAACTATGCAGATAGCTATTCAGCTGAGATTTTATGGTCTTTACAAGACGTTCCAAAATAACGAAAGTATAATCAGGGGGATATAATGAAAAAACTAAATATTGGATTATTGAGTGTTGCGCTAATTTTAACAGGAATGGAGTATACAAACGTAGAAGTTGTTGCTGAAAATAGTGATACACAACAAAGTACAACAGTAGTTGAGATTGAGCCAGGTGGTGAAGAAGTTAATCCTATTATTGATGGCATTAAACCAGAAACAAATCATAAGGGTCCATTAGTTATAGATGCAGTATCAAATTTTAATTTTGGGAAGATAAAGCTGGGTATATCAAATAATAATGCTTTGTTAGAAAATGGTGAAACTTTGGGAGTGCAAGTATCTGATACTAGAGGTACAGGAGGAGGCTGGAGTTTAACAGCTAGCATTAGTGATTTTTCGAATGCAGACAGTACAAAAAAATTAAAGGCAGAGTTAACAATTCCTGTTGGGAAAGTCAAAAGCAATTCATCTAATCTTCTAAACCCCGCAGTTGCAGCAGGGGCAACTTTGAATGAATCACCTTCTAAAATATTATATGCACAAAAGGATTCAGGTATGGGGACATGGTCAAATTCATTTGAAGGAAATAGACAGAAAGTTAATCTTGTTATTCCAACAGACAGCTATATTGATTCATACAGCGCAATTATTAACTGGTCTTTACAAGATGCACCAACATAAAAAAATAAATCAATCATCTTTATTAAGGAGAAAAAACATGAAAAAAAAATTATTATTGATATCACTATTTTTAGTTAATTCGTATATTTTATTGGACGTATCAGAAGCTCATGCAGAAATTACTAGCCAAGCAAAGAGTCTTAATAGTATCAAATTTTTAGAAGGTGGTAGTGAATCAACCAATCCAGTAAATCCAATAGATCCTGATCTTCCTGTTGAAGTAGATCCTGTTGATCCTAATAATCCAGGAACAAATAATCCAGGACCACTATCAATTGATTTTATTTCCAATATCCAATTTGGGAATAATAAAATTAATGGTAAAGATACTGTATATAGTGCTCTAAACAAATCACCATATGTTCAGGTTACGGATGTAAGAGGGACAGAAGCAGGCTGGGAGCTGAAAGTTGCAGCGAGTGAATTTACGTCAACAGAAAATCCTAAAGACGTGCTGAAGGGCGCGGAACTTACCTTCAAAAACGCAACTGTAAAATCTGCTAGTAAAGGCAACGTATCTCAGCCTCCCACAAGTAGCGATGTCACTTTAATAAATAGCGATGCACAAACAATAATGAATGCCGATGAGAATCAAGGAAGTGGGACATGGCTAAGCACATGGACTGCAAATTCTGAAGTAAATGAGAACGTACAGTTAAAGGTACTATCTGGATCTGCAAAAGCTAACACTGAATACACTGCGGAGTTGAATTGGTCTCTTTCTGACGCTCCAAAATAAAATTTTATACGGCAACAAGAAAAAGGTATTCTTTTTCTTGTTGCCTATTATAAGTTGGGAGTTTTTTAATTGAAAAAAGCAATACTATTACTGTTTTTTTGCATGATAAGCAATCTAAATTTATTTACCAACGTTGAGGCTGCTTCTATGGGATATTCAGTTAAAGCCAATTTACCTGAAAATCAAATTGATAAAAATAAGACATATTTTGATTTGAAAATGGACCCAAATCAAAAAGAAGAAATTTCGTTAACTGTAAAAAACAGTTCAGAAGAAGAAATTATATTAAACATTGTACCTAATAATTCAAAAACAAATCAAAATGGTGTAATAGACTACAGTGACGAAAATTTAGAAAAAGATAAGTCTCTTAAATACTCACTAACAGATATTATATCGGGTAAGCAAAAAATTAAACTAAATCCAGGTGAAACTAAAGATGTAACATTTAGTATTAAAATGCCTAATGAAGAGTTACAAGGAATTATTTTAGGCGGGTTTTATATATATAGAGAGGATAATGAAACTAAAAATACAAATGAAAACTTACAAATAAAAAATTCATATTCGTATGTCATTGGAATTCAATTATCACAAAATACTATTAAAGTTGATCCTAAATTAAGCCTTAATAAAATTAAACCAGCGTTACAAAATTACCATACAGTTGTTACTGCAAATATTCAAAATAGTAAACCAACAATCATTAATAATTTGATTATAGATGCAAAAGTAACAAAAGAAGGTGAATCTAAAGTAATTCATGAAACAAACAAGCAGGGAATGTCTATGGCACCTAATTCAAACTTTGATTTTCCTATTAGTTGGGATAATGAGCCGTTAGAAGCAGGTGATTATACTCTCCATTTAAAAATTAATCCAGGTGAAAAGGAATGGAGCTTTGATAAAAATTTTTCGATTGGTAAAGAAGATACAAAAAAATTAAATGATGAGGCTGTAAACATTGATAAAAAAGAAATAAATTGGAACATAGTCGCACTGACAATTTCTATACTGTTAATAATCTGCGGAATTACAATTGTTGGGTTAACGATTAGACATAAAAAGAAAATTGATAGAGAAAAAAAAATAAAAGCTGCCAGAATAAAAAAAAGAAGGAAGGCAAAAAATAGTGAAAGAAACAAGAAAAAAATCACATAAAAAAAATTTTTTTCTTTTGGTATTTAGTTGTACTTTATTAGGCTTATTACTGTTTATTAGACCCCATTATGCTAATGCATATAGTCCATTTAAGACACCTACTGGAACGATACCAATTCTAACAGTTGGACAGGCATATTGGTTAGATATTGATAGTAATGGTTTAGCATTTGGCTACAGATATGGAAATTCAAATATAATCATTGATAATTATTGGAATTCAAAAGAATTATCAAATGGACAATTTATTTTCACTTCGATGAGAGCTCCAAATAAGTTATTAACAGTAAATTCTGATAACTCAATGTCTGTGAAACAGTATACACAAGAAATTTATACAGATGAGACAAAAATCCCTGCTAATTCTAGATTTTATACCAAGTATGTAGGAATTGTATCAAATCGATATTCTTTTGTAGTATCAACGAGTGCTAATTTTGATTATTCAATAGGTTATGATATGTTTAATAATAATTATTTGAAATACTTGCCAACTAACTCGAATAGTACTTCTGATGGAAGATGGCTAATAAGTTTTGGTCAGCTTTACACTACTACAAATATGTTAAATCTAAAAGTCGATAGTGTTGTAGGCAAAAAATATATAAATTCAGATATTCATATCACCGGATCATTAAATGTATCTGGAGTGGATACATCAAAACTTACAATAAACATAGGTAATAATGTTTATTCAATTAAAGATATGGATGTTACTTATACAAATGGAAAAGCAACATTTGATGTTGTAGTTCCTTTAACTAATGATAAATTTCAAGAAGGAGAAAGTTATTCTATTGAAGTTTCTGCTAATACAGGTTTTTTAGACTCTTATGATAATAGCCAGAGTTTTACTGTTGATTATTCAGTGATGACAGGAAACACAACCAATAAAAAGGTGGAAGCCGGAACTGATTTTAATGAGTTGAATCCTTCAGATTTTATAACAGATTTAAAAGACAGTGCAGGAAATGATGTTAAAGTAAATAAATTTGTAAATATTCCAGATAATAAAAAAATTGGAAAAAAAAATATCGGTATTGAGGTTACTAATGGAAAAAGTACAGCTACAATAACGGTTGAGTTTGAAATTATTGATACAGTAAAACCAACTGCAACAGCAGTGCCACAAAAAATTCAAAAAAATTCGGTTTTTACTTCGGATGCATCGTCTTTAATTACGAATGTAGCTGATAACGGTGGCTCAGATAGTGTTACCTACTCAATAACAAAAATTCCACCAATGAATAAAGTGGGGTATTTTTCTGCTGAAGTTACGTTAAGTGATCAATCAAACAATCAAAGTGTAATTGAGATTCCTGTAACAGTCTATGATGAAACGACTCCGATTGTAGGAAATAGTATTTTAACAGGTAATGATTTTGAAATAACGATAGAAGATTTGAAAACAGGAGTAAGCAATTCAAACCTAAACCATTTAATTTTAGAGAAATCTGGTTCTAAGGCATGGGATATTTTAACAGGTAAAGAAATTGAAACGATTAGCGTTGTACAAAATAATTTAGATTTTTCTAAAGGAAGCTATACTGCTACAATAAGGGCGCAAGATTCAAATGCTAAAATACTAGAAAAGAGTATAAACATAACTGTAACAGATGGGTTTCTTGAATTTACAAAAATAGAAAACGATTTGGATTTTGGAAAAATTACTTTATCGACTATCGAAAAAAACTATAATTTGATTAATGAATCCATTATTAAAATTGAAGATACTAGAGGAGAGGAATCTACTAATTGGGAATTAACTGCAAAAATATCTAAAAAATTAACCTCTCAAGATGGTGACCTCAGAGAAAGTTTATACTATGTAGATGATAAAAATGCAAAATTTTATTTAAACAGTGATGAAACAACACTGTTAAATCAATCCGCAACATCAACGTATAAAGAAACTACTATAAATCTTAATAAAAATGGATCATCAGGATTATATTTAGGCTTGTTAGCAGGACAGGGGAAAATTGGGAAGTATGCTGGCAGTATACAATGGTCGTTAAAAGATGCGCCATAATAATATGCAAGATTAAACGATAACCTCTACATTAAGGAGACTTTTATATGGAAACTTTAGACAAATATTGGGAGGATAATGCAATTTATTATGTTGTCTTTACTGCTAAATGTTTAAGTAACAACAACGAAGTAATAAAAAAATTCCAAAAATTTTTAATATTAGATCCAGATGTGGATGAAACTAAGGTAAAACAAATCATGCAAGAAAAATTATATAATTTAGTAGACATTTTAAATATCGACAAATTTGAAGAAGGAATTAGACTAAAAAAATAAATCTTAAATAATCGTTGATTTAGTTTATTACATTTACAATTTTAGATAGATGGACAGTTGAATTTTGATACTAAAATAGTTTAAATGCGACACAATTAATTGTGTCGCATTTTTTATTACAGAGGGAATAGAAGGAGGACTAATCGGAACTTTTTTGAATGTGATGTAAATTTTATTATGATATAGTTAAGTTGAATTTGATAAAGCAAAGAAAAATGTCTAAACTACAAGAGCTTTTTTATCTTCATAAAAAAGAAAAAATAATTAGGAAATTACTTCAATATTTAATCCATTTAACTTACTATTGTGAAGCATAAAGTAGTGAATAGAATTAATTAATGCAATAACGGACAGAAAAGCTTATAATCAAGAGAGTAGACTAAATGCAGTGGAGGAAATTATGAATAAAAACGATATACTAGTACGATTAAGATACGCTTTAGATCTTAAAGATCAAGAGATGGTCGACATTTTTAAGCTGGGGGACTTGGATGTTACGAAAGAAGCAGTCCAAAAAATGCTAGCAAAAATAAAAACGGCAGCAACAAACAACGAAGAAACTGAAGAATTTGCTGATAATGAATACGAACTAGCTTGCGATAATCAAACATTAGAATCCTTTTTAAATGGTCTGATTGTTTTAAAAAGAGGGAAACAAGAACCAAAACCCGGAGCGCCTAAAAAACAAGAATTTATGATTAAAGATCAACGTAGTGTGAATAATGTGCTCTTTAAAAAATTAAAAATCGCACTTTCTCTAACGAGTGATGATATCCTTGATATTTTAGATGAAGCAGGCGTTTATCTTTCAAATAGTGAATTGAGTGCGGTGCTTAGAAAAGAAGGACATCGCAACTATAAAGAATGCGGCGACCGTTATGCACGTAATTTCTTAAAAGGTTTGACGATGCGATATCGCGCTTAAACACATTCTATAAAAGGGGGAACTGACGTTGAAAAAACCCACACGTATCTCTTTAGCTAAACAAATTACAACCGAAATTGAGAGTCAAATTGAGAGCGGACGTTGGCCTGTTGGGTCAAAAATCCCTCCAGAATCTCATTTGGCAGAGCAATTTGGTGTAAGCCGCAATACAATGCGGGAAGCGTTACAATCCTTAACTCAATTAGGAGTACTTGCATCAAAGCCTGGAGATGGAACCTATGTAATGACTGCAGGCAAGTTTGAAGCCAATATGTATACCCGTTTAGAAAAAGCAGAAACGAAAGAAATTGCTGAAGCAAGGCTTTTTTTAGAAAAAGACTTAGCAATTTTAGCTGCTAAAAATCGTAATGAAACAGATATTGAAAAAATAGCATTAGCGTTAAAGAAGCGTAATGAAAAAAAAGCGACTCTTGAAGAAGAGGCTAAAAGTGATATTGAATTTCATGTGGAAATTGCCAAAGCTGCCCATAATAGCGTAATGTATGAACTGTATTGTTACATGTCTAACTATATTTATGAGCTTATTCTAGAAAAAATGTATCAAGATTTAGAACAAGACTTGCCGGATTTAGAAAAATTGCATCAGGATCTCTTTCTGGCAATTAAAAAGCAAGATCCAATTGAAGCTGAAAAAGTTGCCTCTTGTATTAATCATTTTTAATAATCAAAGCTTGAAGTTGTTGAATAAACTATCTCTTAAATTCAACAGCTTTTTTTGTCGTTCTATTGACAAAGTTATTCAGTTCGTGTTAATGTCATATTGTTCAAATGTCCGACATTTAAAAAGGGGTATTTTATGAAGAATAGAACTATAACTCGAAAAGGTTTTTTCTTAGGCCTTGGAATTTTATTCATTGCAACAATTTTAAGAGCACCAATTACGTCAGTAGCACCATTAATCGGAACAATCAGTAGTGATTTAGGTCTGAATTCAGCTGCAGCAGGGATGATTTCAACCACTCCATTACTAGCTTTTGCTCTGTGTTCTATCTTAGCACCAATTAGTGAGCGGAAAATAGGCATTGAAAAAGTGCTATTTTTATCGCTGATTGGCTTATCAATTGGCATTTTTCTTCGTTCATTTTCAGGTTCTTTCTTCTTATACTTTGGAACCATTTTGATTGGCATTTCTATTGCACATTGCAATGTGTTAATTCCAAGTTTAATTAAAAGAGATTTTCCTGAAAAAGTTGGTTTAATAACAGGAATTTATTCTGTCACTATGAATGTTTGTGGTGCACTAGCGTCAGGAATCAGTTTGCCACTTGCAACAAAACTGCATTTAGGTTGGCAAGGTTCTTTGAGAGTCTGGCTTGTTTTAAGTATGTTAGCCCTAGTTTTTTGGTTGCCACAAGTTCGTTCGACCACGAAGATGGATTTATCTGTATCTACTCCCAAACAAAAAAGCCTTATAAAATCTTCATTGGCTTGGAAAATCAGTTTATTTATGGGCATTCAGTCCTTGATTTTTTATACGCTAATTGCATGGATGCCACAGCTGATTTTGCAAAAAAATATAGACGGCGAGTTAACAGGATGGCTTTTAACCTTGTTGCAATTATTTTTAGTACCAGCTACTTTTTTAGTCTCAATAATAGCAGGTAGGTTAGCAGAACAAACGATTCTTGTTTGGCTTGGTGCAGGCACTATTTTTATTGGTTTATTAGGAATTATGTTGACAACAAGCCTACCAATTATTGTCATTTCTGTTATTTTATTAGGTATCGGCGGAGGATGCTGTTTCAGTTTATCGATGATGTTTTTCAGTTTACGCTCTAAAAGCTCAGCCGAAGCTTCTCAAATATCTGGAATGGCTCAATCCGTGGGTTATTTGCTTGCTGCAAGTGGACCGTTATTATTTGGTTTATTACATGATTTAAGCCATTCATGGATCAGTTCATTACTTGTTTTGTTAGCACTATCGGTCGTTCTACTTTATGTCGGTCTAGGTGCTTCAAAAAAGGTATATCTTTAAAAAAACTACTCTGAGTTCTTATCCTCAGAGTAGTTTTTTTAGTTAAAAGTAATTTATTGCACAAACTATCTGTTAAAAAAATAGTATAAAATTAGCTTTTAAATCTATTTGTTATTGAATTGAGGGACTGAACCTGTTATGATAATAGCGAACGTTTTGTTCGTTAATTCACAATCTTTTTTTGGAGTAACGACACAAAATATAAACAAAATTTGGAGGTAAAGTATGAAAAAGAAATTGGTTACGTTGTTGTTTGTTATGTGTGGTCTAGTTATTGTTTTAGCTGGCTGTGGAGGAAAAGAAAAGGATGTTAGTAAGAAAGATTCTTCAAAAGAAAAAGCAGAAACTTCAGAGGCAACAACCGGTGCATCTGAAACAAGTTATACGGCACTAGATAAACTAAAAGACAGTTATGATATTGTGATTGTCGGTTCTGGTGGAGCGGGAATGTCTGCAGCATTAGAAGCAAAAGAAAAAGGACTGAATCCTGTTATTCTTGAAAAAATGCCTATTGCTGGTGGAAATACAATGAAATCATCATCAGGTATGAATGCATCTGAAACAAAATTCCAAAAAGAACAAGGTATTGAAGACAATAATGACCTTTTCTATGAAGAAACATTAGCTGGTGGACATGGCACAAACGATAAAGAATTATTGCGCTACTTTGTTGATCATTCTGGTGAAGCAATTGATTGGTTAGATTCAATTGGAATTCGTTTAAACAACATTACGATTACAGGTGGAATGAAAGAAAAACGTACTCATCGACCAGAAGATGGTTCTGCAGTTGGTCAATATTTAGTGAACGGTCTTGTTAAAAATGTGCAAAAACAAGAAATTCCATTATTTGTAAATGCAGATGTTACAAACATTACTGAAAAAGATGGAAAAGTAAACGGCGTGGAAGTAACATTTGATGGAAAAGAAAAGAAAACCATCAAAGCAGATGCTGTTGTTGTGACAACAGGTGGTTTTGGAGCAAACATGGAAATGATTTCAGAAACTAACCCAGAATTGAAAGATTACGTTACAACAAATCAAAAGGGCAGTACTGGTGACGGAATCAAGATGATTCAAAAATTGGGTGGCGTAACAGTCGATATGAACGAGATTCAAATTCACCCGACAGTTCAACAAGAGAAATCCTATTTAATTGGTGAAGTAGTTCGTGGCGAAGGTGGTATTTTAGTTTCATCAGATGGTCAACGATTTGTCAATGAACTGGATACACGTGATAAAGTATCACAAGCAATCAATCAAACAGCTGATAAATATGCATACTTGGTTTTTGATTCAGGGGTTGCTGAACGAGCAAAAGCAGTTGAACAATATAAACAGCAAGGATTCGTTAAAGAAGGTAAAACGATTGCAGACTTGGCAAAAGAAATCAATGTTCCTAGTGAAGAGTTGGAAGCGACAATGACAAAATGGAACGACAATGTGAACTCAAAATCCGATTCAGATTTTGGGCGAACAACAGGAATGGATCACGATCTTACAAAAGGTCCTTACTACGCAATTAAAATTGCACCAGGTATCCACTATACAATGGGTGGCGTTAAAATTAATTCTAATACAGAAGTCTTAACGAAAGAAGGCACACCAATCAAGGGCTTATATGCAGCTGGTGAATTAGTTGGCGGTTTACATGGTCAAAATCGAATTGGTGGAAATTCAGTTGCTGAAATCATTATTTTTGGACGTCAAGCTGGCGAACAATCAGCAGCATTTGTGAATACAATTAAATAGAAAAACGTGTTTGGTTGCTTAAACAACCAAACACGTTTTTTTTTTAGTTATTTTTTAAAGAACGCTCCATTTCAAGACGTTGAATTTTCATTGTTGCCGTTCTTGGTAGGTCTTCATAGTTCATGATGATGGGTTCATTAATATGTGGCAGATCAGAAACATTCTTCCACCATTGCTCCCAATCCATTTCCTTATTTTCATTAACAGCTAAAATCGGTTGAGGACTGCCGTCAACGCCGCGAATTAAAACGACTTCATCTAAGAACGGCATGGCATCTAATAATTTGTCTTCAATTGCCAATGAACTTTCAATATTTGCAATCAAGTCAACTTGACGATCGTGAAGTGACAAACGTCCTAAATGATCTTTAGCACCATAATCGCCACTGTCCCACCATTTGCCATAAACATTTTCTTGAAAGCGCGCATCTTCTTTATAATAGGTCAATGCACGCCCTTTTGAAAACATTTGAATATTGCCACTGACATTAGCACCAACTGGATTTCCTTCTTGATCGACAATTCGAACTTTTGTTAAGCCAGGCATGCCAATTCCCATATCCCGTGCATCTGTTTTTTTAAGAGATTTTTTTGTATTTGCTCGCATAATCATTGGGCCACATTCACTTTGTCCGTAGACTTGTAAGAAAACAGGGGACTTTTCCTTTGAACAACGTAAGAAAACGGCCATGGTTTCTTTGTTGATAGCATCAAAAGTGGAATGATAAAATTTGATACTAGAAAATACTTCTGGTTGTTCTCTAGCTAAAGAAGCCCATTGTACAAAATGATTTGGATGTGTTTCTAAAATTCTTGGTTGATAAGTTGTTAAAATACGGCGGATATTTTCTTTAGCTGGATTTGCAATTGGGAATAACGGAAAACCTTTCGCCATTAGAGATGAAATTCCAATGTTAAAGCGTGAATGAACAGGTGAAATATGGAAAGCCACCAATTCTTTTTTACGAATCATACTGAAAATATTTTTTTGCCACTTGGTGCGCCAGCCCATTGAATTGGCTGAGTGTGCAATAAGCTTTGGAACACCTGTTGTACCAGAGGTGTGAGTCATATAAGAAATGGTATCTTTTTCAAGTTCTTCTTGAGGGCATTGAGGTGCACTGTCGCTAAGAATCAACTTTTCAACTTCAATTAATTTAGTATCAGGTAGATTTTTTAAGCTAGTACTTTTGTGATGAGTTTCACTATCGAATAGAAGCCAAGGCTGATCTAAACGATTGACAAAGATATCAATTGTTTCTGCTGGTAAATGAGGTGAGACCATAACGGGTACAGCGCCAAGATAAGAAGCAGCGACTGCTAATAGATAAGTATCAAACTTTGCTGATTTATAGATAATGATTTTGTCTGCTTTTTTTACACCTAATTGATGTAATTGTGCTGCTCGATTCACAATGGACTCCTTACAGCCTAGATAAGTGGTTTCCAAATTTAATTCAGGGAAAGCAATTAAAGGCTCATCAAAGTAAATCGCTTTGGTAGGGAATTTTTCTGCAGCTTTTTCAAAATTGGTGTACAAGTTTAATGGTTCATATTTATTCAACATTAAAAGTCAATACGCTCCTTTTATATTTAGATGGTGTTATTATATCATGTGATTTAAGAATGTCTATCGATTCTATAATAAGACTAAAAAAAATAGAGGGAAACAAGCTTTTTTCTAATTGAAAACAAAGGATAAAGGGATTTTTTCGTCAAATGAAGTTAGTAATCACAAAATGAAGGCTACGATGTTTGCTTGTGATAGCGACTATTAAACCATTTTTTTAAAAATTAGCTGTTTTTTATTATTTTTTCTAAAAAATAATGAAGATGGCTATGGTATATTCAAGGTATCCAATAACAGATATTTTGGAAATTAATAAGGAAAGGAGAAAAATATGACACCTAAAAAAAGTCAATGGTTAAGTATTTTGTTCATTATTTTTAGTATTTTTATAATTATTGGACTTAATTTAAATAACGTTGATGGTGAAAAAGGAGTTCAAGCAGAACAGCAGAAATCAGAAAATCTGTTATTTCAACTAGAATCGCTCCCTCTTCAGCAAGTTAATCAGACTTTTCAAATTCAATTAATCTATTCAAGAAAGCTTACAGAAGAAATAAAGTTAAAAGTTCCTGAAGGCATAGAATATCAACCATTACCTGAGAAACAAGACGATTCCAATTATATAGTAAACTTTGATTATACAACGAGAGAAGTGACGATTGTTCCAACGAGTGAAAATGAAGCGACTCAAGAAAGTTCTCAAACGATTGCTCTTGATTTCAAAGCGACAGCAGCAACAAATTATTCTTTACAGGCTGTGACTAGCGATGAGCAAACAACAATTGTTTCAAATAGCTTACAGTTGACAGTTGAAGCCAATGAACCTGCTCAAGACGAGTCTAACTCGGAAAATGAAGCTGATAATCAAGAAGGTGAAGCTCCAACTCCACCCGATACTGAAACAGCAGAAAAAGCTGCGACAGAAGATTTGGATAATCAATTAAACTTGAACTTAAACACACGCTCTTTATACAATGCTAGGTCAATTGAGACCAACAAACCAGAAGATCGTTTAATTATTAAAGAAAAATTCCGTGACCCAATTGGTTCGGGAGCTAAATTTATTGATCCAACGATTCTACAAATGAGTGATGCAAAATCTCAATTAGGAAGTATTTGGTCAAAAAACAAATTGGACTTAAAGAAAAACTTTGCACTCAAGTCTTATGTCTATCTAGGAGATTCAAAAGCCAGTGCCGCAGATGGAATTACATTTACCTTGCAAAATGACGAACGAATGGCAACCAACCCAAATAGTGTAATTGGAAGTGGCGGAATGGGATTAGGTTCTTATAGTTCGGCATCAGGAAAACCTTATGTTCATCGAGGATTATCGGTTGAATTTGATACCTACTATAATAATGGTTCTTCTAATAGAATGGACCGAGAAGTTGATAAAAATGGCGGGCGTGGGCATGTTGCTGTGGTAAAACCTAAGAGCAATAATAATAACTACTCAGGAGAACATTCACACATTCAATACCCTTCAGATTATTTATCAAATGGAACGTGGCGATCTTTTGTTGTGACATGGGATAGCGCAACGAATCAATTAAGTTATCAATTAGAAGGTTTAGACAAAGTTACTTTTGGCATTAATCCGCAGACTGAATTTGGCGGAGACTCTGTTTATTGGGGATTTACGTCATCGACAGGTGGCTCTTATGCACAAAATGCTATTGCTATTTCAGAATTGCCACAAGAAATTGATGCAAATCAAGAAGTGACCATCAAAAATAGCACATCTAATACAGTCTTAGCAACAGAGCAAGAAGCGAATGCTGGAGATGTGATTGAATATCATATTAAAAATAGTTACCTATCAGAAGAAGAATGGATTGCAGATTGGACGAATGTCGTTTCAATAGCTACCTTGCCAGATGGATTAACGTATCAACCGGGTTCTGCTACGATTGATGGAAAATCAATTGCAGACAGTTCTATAACGATTAATGGTTCAAATATATTATTTCCAAAAATGAATTTTACTAAAACACAACGGCACCAAGAAATTGTTTTTAAGGTTCAAGTAGATAAGAATTTGAAAGGACCTCAAGATTTAACTTCTACATTTAAGGCAAAAGGGGATAATTATATTGCAGAAGGAAATTCTGTTATCGTTCATCTTTTAGAACAACCAACGGGTGAAGTAATTGTACAGTATTTAGATGAAGAAAATAAACCAATTATAAATGATATTCATCTAAAAGGTTATAGTGGCGAAGAGTATCAAGCAGAACGAAAAGAATTTCCAGACTATTTGTTGGTAGACATTCCAGAAAATGAAAAGGGTATTTATCGCGATGGAGAAATTACAAATGTTATCTATAAATACAAAATGAGAGCATTAGAATTTATTTCTGCACCGAGCAAGATTGATTTTGGTGAAGACTTAACAATCACATCAAAACCTAAAATATATCCACTAACAGCAATGGATGGAAAGTTAACAGTTCAAGATACTAGAGCTGATAAAAAAAGCTGGACGGTTACAGCTAAAATGAAAAAAGTCTTAACAAGCACGGGGAATCAAGTGCTTCCAAACGCAGTTCAGTATACCAGACAAGGACAAACTTCGATTATCAATTCAGCCGCGACTGTTATTTTTGAAACAGTTAGCCCAAATGACGAGGCCGTTGACGTCTCTGATAATTGGTTTCCAAATGGAGATGGCTTATCATTGAAAATCAATCCAGGAGAAGCTTATTCTGAAGCCTATAATGGCACGATTAATTGGACATTGCAAAATACACCAGCAAATCAATAGGAGGAATTAGATGAAAAAGCAAGCTCGATTTATATTGTTATTTATTGTTTTGTTCACTAGTTTCTGCTCTATTGAAGTCGCATTCGCAGAGCCCTCTAACCAACAACCTTACACATCTAATGGTGACATTAGTTTTTATGGAGAGTACGAATATCCAGGTGAAGAAAAACCATCTGGAATCTTGCCTAATACTAGTCCACCAACGAATCAAGGTGAAACAGGCTCTGGTAATCGTTTGCCGCAAACTGGTGAAAACAATCCACAACTACCTATTGTGTTAGGCGGTATCTTGATATTAAGTAGTTTTTTAGGAATAAAAAAATTAGGAAAATAATTAATTAAAATTTGGAGGAAAATAAAAAATGAAACTAACAACATTAATGACAACATCAGCTTTACTATTAGCAACAATCGGTGGAACAACGGCCTTAGCAGCAGATGGCGATCACGGTGGCGTATATGAATCTAACGGACTTGTGGAATTTATTCCAAATGACGAGCCAACAAATCCAGTCGATCCAACAGATCCAACAAACCCAGTTGATCCAATTGACCCAACAGATCCAGAAGGCCCAAATCCTGGAACAAGCGGACCGTTAAGTATTGATTACGCTTCAAGTTTAACCTTTGGAAAAAATAAAATCACCAATAAAGATGAAACGTATTTTGCTGATGCTCAAAAATTAAAAGATGGAACATTTAGACCAAACTATGTGCAAGTTTCAGATAATCGTGGAACTAATGGTGGTTGGACATTAACTGTTAAACAAGAAGGGCAATTTTCTAACCAAACAACACAAAATAAAGTATTGACTGGTTCAGTTTTAAAATTAGTAGATGGCGTAGCGGTTAGTAATGTAACAGATGTCACTGCACCTATCACTTCAGCAATTACATTAGACCCTACAGGAGCTGCATCACCAGTAATGAATGCAGCAGCTAAAACAGGAGCTGGAACATGGATAGATCGTTTTGGGACAAATGAAGAAATGACAATCAACGGTGAAGCTGTTCAAAAAAATAAAGCAATCACGTTAGATATTCCAGGATCAACTCCAAAAGATGCAGTTAAATACAACACTAAATTAACATGGACATTAGCAGATATTCCTGATAATGGATCTGAAACACCAGAAGAAACAACAAAATAAATTAAAGCAACTAAACAATTGGAGGAAATAAAAAGATGAAAAAAGCAACTTTAATCACAACGTCAGCACTAGCATTAGCAACATTAGTAGGAACATCAGCAACAGCCTTAGCAGCACCAGGTAAAATTCCAGCAAATTATGATTCAAACGCTGTTGTAAAATTTGTCCCAGATGACAATATCACACCACCAGTGGATCCAACAGATCCAACAAACCCAGTAGAACCAATTGACCCAACAGATCCAGAAGGTCCAAATCCTGGAACAAGTGGCCCACTAAGTATTGATTTTGCCTCTTCATTTTTCTTTGGCGAAAATAAAATTACAAGTAAAGATATGGTTTACAACGCAGCACCTCAAGAATTAAAAGATGGTTCAACTCGTCCAAACTATGCACAAGTAACCGATAATCGTGGTGGAGCGAAAGGCTGGAAATTACAAGTAAAACAAAATGGTCAATTTAAAACAGCTAAAGACGAAGAATTAACAGGCGCGATGATGTCATTTAAAAATGGTCAATCAGCATCAGAATCAACTTCACCAATCCCTTCAGTTGTAAAAGAATCTTTTGATTTAACAACAAATGGAACTGGAGCAGTTGAAGATATCATGGCTGCTAAAGAAGGCGAAGGCGCTGGAACGTGGGTATACCGTTTTGGTGATGATACAACTAAAGCAGATAGTGTGACTTTATCTGTTCCAGGTAAAACAACAAAAATGGCAGACACTTATTCAACAAAATTAACATGGACATTAACTGATGTACCGGATAA
Organism: Carnobacterium sp. GW821-FHT04C06; assembly: GCF_059420345.1. Lineage (NCBI taxonomy): Bacteria > Bacillati > Bacillota > Bacilli > Lactobacillales > Carnobacteriaceae > Carnobacterium > Carnobacterium sp. GW821-FHT04C06. The sequence continues at coordinate 349,407 of NZ_JBWKTN010000003.1, read as the reverse complement.
TGGTGAAACACCAGAAGAATAGAAAAAACGGAACAGCATCAATGAAAATTGATGCTGTTCAATTATTGAAATGCGTAACGAAGGAGACCACTATGATAAAACGTAAACATTTATTTACCCTACTAATAGTCGCTTTGACAATTCCTTTTCTCAAAGGATCATTTGTTTCAGCATCAGAATTAAATTTTGCAGTAGAGCCTGTAATTCCAGAAAATCAACGAGATAAAACAAAGACCTATTTTGATTTATTAGTGAAGCCAGATATCGAACAAACAATAGAAATTAATTTACGAAATGACACTGAAAATGAAGTGATTGTTGAACCAAAAGTCCATTCTGCAACGACTAATTTAAATGGTGTTGTTGAATATGGGCCAGTGGATAGTAAAAAAGATTCTACGTTAAAGTACGATTTAAATGAAATTGTACAGGTTGAAAATGAAGTGAAAATACCGGCTCATAGCTCAATCAAAGTTCCTTTAAAAATCAAGATGCCTAAAGAAGCGTTTGATGGTATTCTAGCAGGCGGTATCACGCTACAAGAAAAAGACACAAAAAAAAGCGAAAATACAGAAACAAAAGGTTTATCGATTCAAAATCAATATGCATATGTTGTGGCTTTAGTACTAAATGAAAATAATAATCCTGTTAAACCAGAGTTGAAGCTAAATAAAGTGTATCCAGATCAAGTAAATGCCCGCAATGTAATTAATGCAAATTTACAAAACAGTACACCAAACTATATAAATCAACTAAATGTTTCAGCTAAAATAACTGAAAAAGATAAGTCAACAGTGCTATATGAGACAACCAAAAAGGCTATGCAGATGGCCCCAAATTCTAATTTTGATTTTCCAATTTCATTATCAGGGAAAAAATTAGAGGCCGGAGACTATACACTTGAATTGACTGCAACAACCAAAGCTGATCGCTGGCATTGGAAAAAGAATTTCACAATCAAGGCCGATGAAGCAAAAAAATTGAATGCTAAAGATGTTACTATAAAGAAAGATTATACATGGATTTATATAGTGGTTGGCATTATTTTAATTTTAGTATCAATTTTACTAATTATTCTTATTTTAAAACGCAAACGAAAAAAAGAAGAGGAAGAGCGTAAAAAAAGAAACCGGATCAAAAGAAAAAAGAAAAAGTTAGCACAACAACAATCAAATCAAAAGAAGGATAATTAAGGGATAAAGGAAATGGAAGGACAACTAGTGAACATAAATAACAAATATTTTTTAGCCGGTTTTAAAATGAAGTCAGTTGAACACACAAAAAAATATCCATACAAACAGACTAGAATCAATCAAAAAAAGAGCAGTTCCTCCCCCTCTGCTAAATGAAAGTAAAAGGACTAACAATGGTTAGTCCTTCTTATTAATCATTCCTTTTAATGAAAAACAACAAAACGAATGTAGAAATGAAGTAGATAAATCATGCAGATTAGGGGGATTTACATGGAAGAATTTCTTGATAAGATTGATAATAGAAAATTTTTTCTCTTTAAAGCACTAGAAGAAAGTTATCGGAATAGATTAACTTATTCTGAATTGATGGAAGCCTTAAATGTTTCAGAGTTTGTGTTGATGAGGATTTTAAATGATTTAGAAGATGATCTCCAAAAGTTTGATTTGACGGAATCATTTAACATTATTAAATACAAAAAATATGTTCAATTAGAAGAAAAATTGGATGTGAATTCAGAGATATTGCTTCATAAACTAGTAATCAATTCCCCTAAATTCAAAATGATTGATTGCATCTTAAAAAAAGAATTTCCAGGGGTTAGTATTTTTTCAGAAGAAAATTATGTTAATATGCCCAAAGCATATAGTTACATTAAAGAAATAAAAAAATTGTTTATAAGAACAAGAATCAAAATAAATGCAAAATTTGAATTAGTTGGCAACGAAATGGACCAACGAATGTTTATGTTTAATTTTTATTATTCTATATTTGGTAATATCGATACACCCTTTCACAGAAATATTTCAGAAGAAGCGGAATTGCTGACCGCGCAGTTTAAAATGGAGTGCTATCCAAGATTATCTATTATTCAGACAAATAAATTACTTTATTTGTTTAGTATTATCTTGATTCGTCAAAAAAATGGTGAGTATATTGATTCTGAAATGACAGTTCGTGATTATTTAAGAGAAGAAGATTACCAAATGTACAGTCTTTTTTTTAGAAGCAAGTTCATAGAAATTGATGATAAGGAGATTAATTTTTTTATTGCATTTTTAATTTCAGAAAATATTATCAATAGTGATGAAAATGTTATAAAATATAATCAACAAAGTATCAACACAACAGAATTATTTCTCAGCCGTTTTGTTGAGCGCTTTGGTAAATTTGAAGATTTTAGATTAAAAAGAAAAATAGAAGAAGGGCTGAATCATGCCCATTTTAAAGTAAGTCTGATTAATCGAACTAAATATTTTCGAGATGAATTTATTGTATTTCCTTTTATTAAAGAACAATATGGGGAAATTTTGCAATTTTGTGACGAGTTTGTAGAAAGTTGCAGACGAACACCGAGCTTGAAAATTGTATACTTAAACAAAGAATTTCTCTTAAATGAATACATTTATTTGATTATCAATAGTATGCCTGCTAGTTTTTTTATGAAAGAAATCAATGTTTGTGTTGATTTTCTATTGGGAAAAAATTACAATGAAATGATTATTAAGAATATTAAGACATTTGAATTTTTAAATATCGAAATTCAAGAAAATTTAGACCTCAAAACGGATTTATTATTAACGGACAGCCTAATGAAGAACGAATTAACCTGCGATTATATAATATGGAACACTCCACCAACCACCCAAGATTGGGGAAATTTGGGAGAATTGTTGGTGAAGATAAAAAAGAAGAAAGAAATGAAGAGATGATAAATAAAAAGAAACTAATACAAAAACTGATTATATCCTTAACGGTATTGTCCTTTTATGGATTTATCGACTTATGCACAGTTCAGGCATCGGATCAAGAAAATATTGTAGATCCATTAGATCCATCAAAAAAAGCAGAACCGGTATTTCCACCAAGACAGGCTCAAAAAAGAAAAAACGAGCAAGAATTATCAGAAGAATCGTTAATTAGTTTACCAGATGGGAAAAAGCCAATAAAAATTGTTAAACCATCTAAAAAGAAAAGAGAAAAACAAGAAAATAGGTACAACCACTTACCTCAACAATTCAACGTAGAAACTATTTTTCCAGATGGAATTGAGCCAGGCGAAGGCAAAGAAGATGATCTTTATCTTTCTGAAGTTTACATTCAATTATCAGGAACAATCTTATTTGGCAGATAAATATAGAGGGGGCAATGTTATGAAAATTGAAGATTATTGGAAAGATGTTACAATCTATGTTACAGAATTTATTGTAAATCAGGGGACAGAAAAAGAAAGAAGACTATCCAGATGCCTTGTTTTTGATGAAGAGGTTACTAAAAATGAAGCAATAAAACATGTGAATGACAAATTTAGTAATGTTGGCGAAATTCTGTATATTGATTTGTTTGACGAAGGTTTGCGAATGAAGTGATTGGATGGAAGAGCATCAATAACTGTTAAATGAAAAGTAAAATAAAGCATAGATGAAATAACTTTCTCATTAATGGGGTTATTTCTTTTTTTATATAATAAGACGCTATAAACATATAGGTGAGCTATACGCTTATAACGTGAGGGGCTTGTGTTGAAAACTTTAATTGTTCGATAGTTCTTATACGAGCTTCTAATTGATCCCATTCAACTTTTAGCGGAAACATATGCCAGTAAAAAATGGGTTCACGTGTCGGTTGTAAATAATAATCCGATAAAATAAGGTCAATACAATCTGTTTCTTGATCTGTAATTGTTAGGTAGAAAGGCAGAGTGTAGATTTTATCATATAAAGCTTGTTTTTTTGATTCATCTAATTTTGTTACAACTAATAGACGAATCATCGGTTGATAATAATTGGCAATTAAATGGCGATGAATTAAGTGCGTTATATTTTTTTTTTAAAAAGGCATTTTATCAGAATCTATTTTATTTTCATCAAGAAGAGTAGCTAGTTCTGTCTGGTAAGAATTACTAATAGGTGACTGTTGGTAGGTGTTTTCTAATAATTCAAGATAAGAGTCACCTAAATGAGAACTTAAATAAACTAAGTAAAATAGTTCATTTTTAAAAAAAGTTGATAGTTTTGCTTTTGGGAAAAGTTTAACAGTGTCTTCTAATAGATGTGCTGTTTTCTTTATTAGAGGATCTTCTGTTAGATGTAAAAAGGACTCAATTGGAAGATTTAATATCTGGTGAATTACAAAAAAGATAAAATATTCCTCATTTTTTTGTTCAGAAAGACCATTATTTTTACTAAAATTTTTAATAAAAGGAAGCAAGCTAATATAAAATGGGCTATTTTGAGCAATAGTTTGATAAAAAGTCACCTTTGGATCAATAAATTCATTTAAACGATATCTTGTTTGGCAAAGCGCAAACCAATATTTAAGCTGTTCTTTTTGAATGAATGAGAGTTTAATAGAAGTTAATGCTTCAATAGCTTGAATATCGTCATCTAGTTCAGCTGAAGTGACAACTTGAAAAGGCCATTCAACTCCATTACAAGTGTAAAAATAATAATAAAAGAATAAATAGCGAATCCTGAGTTCAGACCCATTCATCTTTAAAGGTGAGAGATCGAACGATAAGCATAATGGCTTTAACAGTTGGTTCATTAAGCGGATTTGGCGATATATATAGCTATAACTAAAGAAATTTACTTTAGCATAAGAATCGATTGTTTCATTTTGTTGATGAAATGTGTATAAAAAAAAGTAATAAAACAAAGTATCTTTTATAATTTCGTGGTAAACAGCCTCTATTGAAAATGAATTTTTTTTCGAGAGGTAGTACCCATCATTATTTTTAACTAATTGAATATCTTGTTTAAAGGCTTCTAAATAATGTTGTAGTTCTTTTAAGTAGCTTAGCAACGTCTTACTGCTTACAGATAATTGTTGGCTTAAAGTAGTAGTAGAACAAGGCTTATTTTGGTTGGCTAGTAATTTCAATAGTTCAACTTTTCTATGTGCAATTTTATCAAGCGAATTTATTTTACTTAACATCAGTATCTCCTTTCAAGTATCAATTATAAGTAAAAAACAGTAACCAACTTACGGGGTTACTGTTTTTTGTTTTTTTATAAAGCAACACCTTGTAAATCAGGAGTTGTGTAAAGTTTTTCTAGAGGAATAAATACTGGGGTAGTAGTAGGACGCATGCTTGGCGTAATCCATTTAATGTGGCTGTATAAACCAAATGTAGGATCGTTGATTTGTCCAATATCCCATACTTCATATTTAACTTTAGCAACTTGTCCAGCATTAAGGTAAAGTGGAGTACCGTAATTAGGTAAATCATTTACCATTAGAGTGTAACCTAGGTTTCCAGTCATTGAGAAGCTATAAGTTCCAGATTCAGTAATTGGAATGTAAGCTGTTTTGATAATTTTAAAGTTACGGTAGCCTAAGTTTGGGTAAGGCTCTGTTAATCTATAAGAAGAATCAAGTGTTTTCGCTTCATACACTGATACAAAATTATCCCATTGGCCTGATTGTGTATTTCTTTTTTGGTAAACAGAATGTACGCCATTTACTAATTTTTCTGGTGTTTCAACCTCAACACCTTGTAAATCAGGAGTTGTGTAAAGTTTTTCTAGTGGGATAGATGCATAGTTAGTAGTTGGACGCATGCTCGGGGTAATCCATTGGATGTGGCTGTATAAACCAGATGTAGGATCGATAATTTGACCACTATCCCAAGATTCAAACTTAATTTTGGCAACTTGTCCAGCATTTAGATAAATAGGTGTTCCATAATTAGGTGAGTCGTTAATCATTAACGTCATTCCTAAATTTCCAGATGTTTTAAAACTATAATAGCCTGTTTCAGTAATTGAAATATAAGCAGTTTTGATGATTTTAAAGTTTCTTAAACCTAATCCTGGATAAGGTTCAGTTGATCTGTATGAAGAATCCAGTGTTTTTGATTCGTATAATGACATGAAATTTTCCCACTGGTTTGTTTGTACATTTCTTTTTTGATAGGTTGTATGAACCCCGTGTACTAATTTTGTTGTAGCTCTTGTGTTGCTGTCTGCAGCAAATGCTTGGTCAGACTTAGTAGGAATACATAGAAACAGCAGTGCTGCTAAAAGAATTCCAATGATACTTAATTGCTTTTTCATTTTTTTGTTGCCTCCTTCTTTTTATACTTTCAGTTTATCAGCTCTAATCATCAAAATGTTTTCCTAAAGAAAGAAAAAGATTCTTCTTTGTGAACAAAGATAAATTTGTTTAAGAAGTTTTTCATTTACTCATTAAATACTGATTTTTGTGAATTAATAGAAGAAATAACTATGAAAAAGTCGAATTAAAGCTCGGTGGTCAATAAAAAGATAAAACTAAGTATTCATTTTGCTGAGAAATATTGATAGGAATAAAAAAATCAACGAATGAAAAGAAAGAGCATGCTTTCTAGATTAAATAGGAAGCATGCTCTTTCTTTAATTAAGATAATTCGCCTGTTAAAAATTGAGCTTTTCCAAAACCAAAGCTCCAATCTTCATCGTCATTGATTACGAATGAAACTAAAATATCCCTTGGGCTAATCTGACATTCTTTTTCCAAACGGGTTACAAGTGAATGATAAAATTGTTCTTTTTGTTTTTTTGTTCGTTTACGGCTAATGACAGTAAGAATCATCTGATTTTTAGTTCGGCTAAATCCTAGACCAGTATCTTCCATTCTCATTTCATAGGGCTTATGTTGGGTGACCACTTGATAGCGATCACCAGGTGGCACTTGAAAAGCATCTAAAACAACTTGGTGTGTGACATCAAGCATTTTAATAATTTCGTTTTCTGTTTTTCCTTCTAATAAATCAAACTTTAGTAATGGCATAATCTTCCTCCTCCTTAACTGTTATGTGGTCGTCAAAAGGTTAATCCCCTGTTCTTGGCAGAATATTTGATATTCAGCTGGGATGTTTGGTGTGGTAATAATCGTATCGACTTTTTCCAATGGCGCATAAGTCAATAAAGTCGATTTATTGAACTTAGAACCATCTGCAAGTAGATAAACATCGCTAGCTTTTTCAACAATCATTTTTTTAATACGGTATTCTAGCAAATCAGAGTTTGTTAGCCCATTTGAAATAGAAACACCAGTTGCTGCCATAAAAGCTTTGCCAATATTGTATTTTGTAATGAGTTCCTCATCTTCCACTCCAACAAATGAGCGTGTCTTGGCTTTATAGCTATTTCCAATCAAAATCAATTGGATATTTTCCATACTTGCAACAAGATTCACTACATCTAAGCTATTCGTGAGTACAGTAAAGTGTAAGTCTGGAGAAATAGCGTTTAAAAGCTGGCTTGTCGTCGTCCCTGAGTCAATAAAAATTAAATCATTTTCTTTAATCAGAGTGCTAGCAATGGCCGCAATTTTTTCTTTTTCTTCTTGATATTGAATTGTCCGATTTTCATATGGAACTAATGTATTTTCAACAGCAACAACTCCTCCGTAGACTTTTCGTAGAGTCCCTCTTTTCTCCAATTCGTTAACATCTCGGCGAATGGTATTTTTTGAAACATTGAAAACTGAACAGAGTTCATCTAAGGAGATACTTCCTTGTTGCTGTATGTAGTTTTCTACTTGTTGAATTCGTTTTAATTTCATATAAATAACAACCTTTCAGAGGATTTACGAATAAGTTGATTAAAATATAACATATAATCAAAATGTGTTCAATAGTTAATCATTTTGATTTTTTTCTAGAGAACTTTATATAAATAAAATGTTTTTATTAGTTAATTGGGTCGTCAACCCCTTTTTTTAACAGTTTTTTTGATTTTTAAGTTAGTTTTATCTTATTTTAATTAAAAAAACATTGACTGTTAACCAACTTAATTGTAACATGTAATCAAGAGTTAACCAATAAGGCGGATTTAATTTGGTTATGTCTTGTTTTTTCATTATTTGTAAAGAATAAGCGCACTTTTTTAATAAAAGAGATTGAATAGGAGGAAAATAACATGACAGAAATCAGAAAATTAAGAAATTATATCAATGGCCAATGGGTTGCTAGTAAAACAGCTAAATATGAAGACGTTTACAATCCAGCTACGAGTGAGATCATTTGCCAAGTTCCGATTTCAACGAAAGAAGATTTAGCAGAAGCAACTCAAGTAGCATCTACAGCATTTGAGAAGTGGAAAAATATAGCTGTACCAAGAAGAGCAAGAATTTTATTTACGTTTCAACAATTGTTGCTACAACATAAAGAAGAACTAGCACGGTTAATTACGTTAGAAAATGGGAAAAATTTATCTGAAGCGCGTGGAGAGGTTCAACGAGGGATTGAAAATGTTGAATTTGCAGCAGGAGCACCGACATTAATGATGGGAGACTCATTAGCTTCTATTGCAACCGATGTAGAAGTAGCTAATTATCGTTACCCAATTGGGGTAGTAGGTGGCATTACACCGTTTAATTTCCCAATGATGGTTCCTTGTTGGATGTTTCCAATGGCGATTGCATGTGGAAATACGTTTATTTTGAAACCTTCAGAGCGAACACCATTACTAACGGAACGACTAGTAGAACTGTTTTCAGAAGCAGGATTGCCAGCAGGAGTTTTCAACGTTGTCTACGGGGCACATGATATTGTTAATGGAATTTTGGAACACCCAGAAATTAAAGCGATTTCATTTGTAGGTTCTAAGCCTGTGGGTGAGTATGTATATAAAACAGGAAGTGATCATTTAAAACGAGTTCAAGCCCTAACAGGTGCAAAAAATCATTCCATTGTTTTAAAAGATGCAGATTTAGATGACACTGTTACAAACATTGTTTCTGCCGCTTTTGGTTCCGCTGGGGAACGTTGTATGGCATGTGCTGTTGTAACGGTTGAAGAGTCAATTGCAGATGATTTTATCGCAAAATTAAAAGAAAAATCAGAAGCAATAAAAATAGGGAATGGACTTGACGATGGAGTGTTCTTAGGTCCAGTGATTCGAGAAGAAAATCAAAAACGCACCATAGACTATATTGAAAAAGGACTTGCAGAAGGAGCAACTTTAGTCAGTGATGGACGCCAATCCATTCCTGAGACAGGGTACTTTGTTGGACCAACTATTTTTGATGGCGTTACAACAGAAATGACGATTTGGCGAGACGAGATTTTTGCTCCAGTATTGTCAATTATCCGTGTTAAAGACTTAAAAGAAGCGGTAGAGACAGCCAATAAATCTGAATTTGCGAATGGCGCATGTCTATTCACGAATAACGCAGCTGCCATCCGTTATTTCCGAGAAACCATTGACGCTGGCATGTTAGGAATTAATCTAGGTGTCCCTGCCCCAATGGCCTTCTTCCCATTCTCTGGTTGGAAATCTTCTTTTTATGGAACACTTCATGCCAATGGCAAAGACAGTGTGGACTTTTATACAAGAAAAAAAGTAGTCACTGCTCGTTACCCTAAAGCTACTATCTAAGAAAAAAGGAGATGCTGATGATGCCAAACTTGAAGTACCAACCGATAAGCGAAACATTAAGTTCAGGTGTTCAACTCGTTCAAAAGATTGATACGAAAAACTCACCCTTACATTACGTCCAATTAAAGATTTTAGAAATGGAATTGAATTCTAGTTACGAAGAGTCGTTAGCTAAGCAAGAAGTGTGTATTGTAGCCTTGACGGGGAAAATAACGATTACTGATTTTACACAAACATTTAAAAAAATAGGCACAAGAGGATCTGTTTTTGAAAAAATACCAACAGATAGTGTGTATATTTCCAATAACCAAACTTTTAAAGTAACAGCTGAATCAAAAGCAAAAGTCTTGATTGCATATTCGCCTTCAACTAGACAATTGCCTACAAAGCTGATTGCGGCAAAGGACAATACAATTGAATACCGTGGCAAGTATCAAAATAAACGACTTGTTCACAATATTTTACCTGATGACAGTCCGATAGCGAATAGTTTATTAGTCGTTGAGGTATACACAGATGGAGGAAATTGGTCAAGTTATCCACCTCATAAACACGATCAAGATAATTTGCCTACAGAATCTTTATTAGAAGAGACTTATTATCATGAAATGGACCCACCACAAGGGTTTGTTTTTCAAAGAGTGTACACAGATGATCGTTCAATTGATGAAACAATGACGGTGGAGTGTGGCGAAGTAGTCGTGGTTCCAAAAGGCTATCATCCGGTATCTGTCCCAGATGGATACAATTCCTACTATTTAAATGTGATGGCAGGCCCAACTAGAAAATGGCAATTTCATAACGACCCTTTTCATGAATGGATTTTGGATCGAAAATAAACTAAAAGGAGCAAACAACATGACGCAAACAAAAGAATTTGACATTATTGCTTTAGGGCGAGCATGTATTGATTTAAATGCAGTAGAATACAATCGTCCAATGGAAGAGAGCATGACTTTTAAAAAATATGTTGGAGGTTCTCCAGCAAATATTGCAATAGGAAGTTCAAAACTTGGAGTGAAATCCGGTTTTATCGGAAAAATTCCAGATGACCAGCACGGTCGATTTATTAAAAAATTTATGTCAGAAGCTGGGATTGATACAAGTGAGATGGTGACTGATCATGAAGGACACAAGTCAGGTTTAGCATTCACTGAAATCAAAAGTCCATCAGAGTGTAGTATTTTGATGTACCGTGAAAATGTAGCAGATCTGTTTTTAAAACCAGAAGAAATTAGTGAAGATTATATTAAAAAAACCAAAATGTTGCTAGTGTCAGGAACCGCGTTAGCTATGAGTCCATCACGAGAAGCAACTTTGAAAGCGATTTCCATCGCTCGGAAACACAACATTCAAGTGACGTTTGAATTGGATTACCGTCCATATACATGGAACAATCCCACCGAAGTTGAAATTTACTATTCCTTAGTTGCCCAACAGTCGGATATCGTGATTGGTACAAGAGATGAATACAATCAAATGGAAGGACTAGAGAAAGGAGACAATCAAACGACTATTTCCAATCTGTTTAAACATCAACCCAACTTAATTGTGATTAAGCATGGTGTAGAAGGTTCCTATGCCTATACAAAAGCTGGGGAATCCTACCGTGCTGGTTCTTATAAAACAAATGTCCTGAAAACCTTTGGTGCAGGAGACTCCTATGCAGCAGCATTCTTGTATGCAATAAGCGTAGGAAAAGAAATTGAAACGGCATTGAAATACGGAAGTGCCTCGGCGGCTATTGTCGTAAGCAAACATAGCTCATCTGAGGCTATGCCGACAGTTGCCGAAATTGAAGAATTAATTCAAGCACAATCCTAAGTAAAGGTGGAAACGCGATGAGTAAAAAAATCAGATTGACTACAGCGCAAGCTTTAATCAAGTTTTTAAATCAACAATATTTACATGTCGATGGAAAAGAATTTCCTTTTGTAGAAGGGGTTTTCAATGTTTTTGGACATGGAAATGTATTGGGCATCGGCGAGGCACTTGCCGAAAACTCCGGACATCTCAAAGTGATTCAAGGGAAAAATGAACAAGGAATGACTCACGCAGCAGTTGCTTATAGCAAACAAAAATTACGCCAAAAAATATATGCAGTAACTGCTTCTGCTGGTCCTGGTTCAGCAAATATGATTACAGCAACGGCTACCGCATTTGCTAACAACATTCCTGTTTTAGTACTACCTGCAGACACCTTTGCTAGCCGACAACCAGATCCTGTTTTACAGCAATTAGAACAAGAAAGCAGTGGGGCGACTACAACAAATGATGCATTTAAGGCTGTCTCGCGCTACTGGGATAGAGTGCAACGACCTGAACAGTTAATGAGTAGCTTATTACGGGCCTTTGAAGTGATGACGAACCCAGCAACGGCAGGACCTGCAACGATTTGTATTTCTCAAGATACGGAAAGCGAAGCCTATGATTATGACGAAGAATTTTTCAACAAACGCATTCATTATCTCAATCGCCAAGTACCAACGGATAGAGAATTAACAGAAGCAGTAGCTAAAATTCGTCAAAGTAAAAAACCCGTTATTATTGTTGGCGGAGGTGCTAAGTATTCAGAAGCACGCGAAGAGTTGATGGAACTGTCAATTCGGTGCAATATTCCTTTAGTTGAAACACATGCTGGAAAATCCACTGTGGAAGTAGGATTTGAAAATAATTTAGGTGGAACAGGTGTACTCGGAACAATAGCAGCCAATAAAGCCGTTCGACAAGCAGATTTAATTATTGGAATTGGAACAAGGTACACAGATTTCACCACTTCTTCAAAGACGGCTTTTAACTACCAACAAACAACATTTTTAAACATCAATATAAATCGCATGCAAGCGTACAAATTTGATGCTTTTCAAGTGGTGGGAGACGCAAAAGCCACCTTGCAAGAACTAATTCCACGGTTAAATGGCTATCAAACAGCTTTTGGTAACAAAATCTCTGATTTAAAAGCGGAGTGGCTTATTGAACGAAATCGGTTAAGAGAGGTTCGTTTCAACAAAGAGCAATTTGATCCTGAAATCAAAGGGCAATTCGATCAAACAATCCTCAACGAGTATTCAAAAGCATTAAATACAGAACTTACTCAAACAAGTGCCTTTATCGCTATCAACGATACTGTTGCAAAAGATAGCATTGCTCTTGCAGCAGCGGGCTCCTTACCTGGAGACATGCATCGCTTATGGAACGCAGCGGTTCCAAATACCTATCACTTGGAATACGGTTATTCTTGTATGGGCTACGAAATCAGTGGTGCATTAGGTGCTAAACTAGCCCACCCAGAGCAAGAAGTGTACGCAATGGTAGGTGATGGTAGCTTTTTGATGCTTCACTCAGAACTTATAACCTCTCTACAATATGGCAAAAAAATCAATGTAATGCTGTTTGATAATTCAGGTTTTGGATGTATTAATAATTTACAGATGGATAATGGCAGTGAAAGTTACAACTGTGAGTTTCGAACTAGCGACAATCAAATTATGAACATTGATTACGCCAAAGTCGCAGAAGGATATGGAGCAAAAGCATATCGTGCAACTACTAAAGAAGAGTTAGTTTTAGCAATTGAAGATGCAAAAAAACAAACCCGCTCAACGCTGATTGAGATGAAAGTATTGCCTAAAACGATGTCAGATGGTTATGACAGCTGGTGGCATGTAGGGGTTTCTGAAAATTCCGAAAATCCAAGTATTGAAGAAGCCTATCAGCGAAGTCAAGCAATGTTAAAGAATGCTAAAACCTACTAAGTCATTAAAGTTTAGATAAATTCAAGGGAGGAAATACAAATGGATTTAAGAATCGGAGTTATTGGAACAGGGGCAATTGGGCAAGAGCATATTCAGCGCTTAAATCATAAAACACAAGGGGCGCATGTTGTCGCCATCTCAGATATTAATAAAGAAAAAGCAACGCTACTTGCTAAGGAAATTGGTGCAAAATTTTATGAAACAGGGGAAGCCTTGATTGCGGATCCAGAAGTAGACGCTGTTGTAGTGACTTCATGGGATCCCACACATGAACAATATGTTTTGGAAGCCATTAAACACAATAAATATGTATTTTGTGAAAAACCGTTAGCAACTGATAGTGAGGGTTGTCGTAGAATTGTAGATGCTGAAGTGGCTAATGGAAAAAAATTAGTTCAGGTTGGTTTTATGCGTCGTTACGATCGCGGATACATGGAGCTTAAAGAAGTGATTGAAAATCGACAACTAGGAGAACCGCTGTTGTTGCATTGCGCACATCGGAATCCAACGGTGGACAAAAACTATGAAACTCCGATGGCAATTATCAATACTGCTATTCACGAAATTGATGCGTTACGATGGTTATTACAAGAAGATTATGTTTCAGTCCAAGTGATTTTGCCTAAACAAACAAGTTACACACATGAAAAATTACACGATCCACAAATGGTAATTCTTGAAACAAAATCAGGTATTCATATCGATTTAGAAGTATTTGTAAATTGTCAATTTGGATATGATATTAAGTGTGTAGTAGTGTGTGAAACGGGTGAAATTTCATTAGAAGATCCCTCGTATACACGCGTAAAAGCGAAAGGAAAAGATTACACAACGGTTTCACCAGATTGGCAAAGCCGATTTATGGATGCGTATGATGAGGAATTTCAATTATGGATTCATTCGATTCAAGCAGATGCCATTACAGGTCCAACTGCTTGGGATGGATATGTTGCCTCTATTACAATGGTCGCTTGTGGAGTTGCTCGTGAGTCAGGTGAGCGAGTAGCTATTTCATTAGATAGCTGTCCAACCTTGTACCAAGCTTAGTCATTAAAAAATAAGTTATTAAGGAGAACCGATATGGAAAAAGTTAGAGTAGGAATTGTGGGACTAGGGCGATTAGGAAAAGTTCATGCTAAGAATTTATCTGAAGCGATTCAAGGCTGTGAACTGGTAGCGGCATGTAGTGTTGTGCCAGCCGAACTAACGTATGCAGTTGAAGAATTAGGCGTTCAAGAAACGTTTACGGACTATCAAAAAATGGTAGAAAGTCCTTTCATTGACGCCGTATTTATTGTTTCACCTTCTGGTTTTCACTGCGAGCAAATTCAGGTAGCTATGGCTCATGGAAAGCATGTATTTAGCGAAAAACCTATTGGCTTATCCATTGCAGATATCCAACAAACCGTCAATGTCATCGCAGAACATCCGTCGCAAGTGTTTATGTTGGGCTTTATGCGTCGCTATGATGAGTCCTATCAGTATGCAAAAAAGTTGGTAGAAGCTGGTGAATTAGGGGAGATTACATTAGTTCGTTGCTATGGAATTGATCCTAGTTCTGGGATGGAAAGTTTTGTTAAATTTGCAGGCGCAAGCGATAGTGGCGGCTTATTCGTTGATATGTCAATTCATGATATTGATTTGATTCGTTGGTTTACAAAAAAAGAAGTAAGCAAAGTTTGGGCGATTGGGAAGAATGCCGCATACCCAGAACTAGATAAAGTAGGAGAACTTGAAACAGGGGCGGCGATGATGCAACTAGAAGATAACACGATGGCGCTTTTAGTCGCGGGTCGAAATTGCCAACATGGTTACCACGTAGAAACAGAATTGATTGGAACGAAGGGGATGTTACGAATTGCAGCAGCACCAGAAAAAAATCTGGTGACGGTTATGAATCAAGAGGGCGTGGTTCGTCCTTGCTCACAAAATTTCCCTGAACGATTTAGAGAAGCCTTTATAAATGAAGCTAGAGAATTTATTCAATGCATTCAAGAAAAGAGACAACCAGAAGTCAATGCATTTGATGGACTACAGTCAACACGTATTGCACTAGCCTGTAAAAAGTCTTGCGAGACAAATCAGCTAGTCGACATATTGAAGGATTGAAAAAATAAGCCAATAGGAGGAACAATGAATGAACGATTCAAACATAACATTAGGCATTGCGCCAATAGCTTGGACAAATGATGACATGCCTGAACTAGGTCAAGAAAATACATTTGAGCAATGTATTAGTGAAATGGCATTGGCAGGATTTGTGGGTACAGAAATTGGCAATAAATACCCAAAAGAACCCCATAAATTAAAGGAAATGTTAGATATTCGAGGATTATCTGTTGCAAGTGCGTGGTTTAGTTCCTTTTTAACAACAAAACCTTTTAGTGAAACGAAGGAAGCGTTTATCAAACATCGTGATTTTTTACATGAAATGGGCGCAAAGGTAATCGTTGTTTCAGAACAAGGGAACAGCATACAAGGGGAAATGACAACGCCACTTTTTTCAAAAAAACCGCTCTTCACAACAGAAGATTGGGAGAATGTCACAACAGGTTTGGAACGATTAGCTGATTTAGCCAAAGAAAAAGACATGTCGATTGTCTACCATCATCATATGGGGACAGGAATTCAAACAACCGAGGAAATCGATCAGTTGATGGAAATGACTGATCCTCAAAAAGTCTTTTTACTATTCGATACGGGTCATTTAGTTTTTTCAGGAGAAGATCCATTGACAATTTATCAAAAATATCAAAGCCGCATTAAGCACATTCATTTTAAAGATATCCGTCAAAGTGTGGCAAATGAGGTCAGAAAAACTCCCATCAGTTTTTTAAATGCAGTAAAAATGGGTGTCTTTACCGTTCCAGGAGATGGAATGATTGACTTTTCACCAATTTGGAACGCTATAAATGATAGCGGATACAAAGGTTGGATTGTAGTAGAAGCAGAGCAAGATCCTGCACTTGCCAATCCTTTTGAATATGCAGTTAAAGCAAGAACTTATATAAAAAATACCTGTGGGTTGTGACCAAATTGGACTAGACTCTGATTAAGAGCTAGTCCAATTTAAAAAAAATTCTCTTTAATGCGAAAGGAGCACTACAATGGCAAGGAAAGTGGAACACGGAAATGAAGAAATCACGACTAAGCAAGTCAATAAAAATATGAAAGTTATTGCGCTTATTTCAACTTTTGGTGGATTGCTATTTGGGTATGATACAGGAGTAATTAATGGCGCGTTGCCTTTTATGGCGAAACCAGATGAACTCAATTTTACACCAATGGTTGAAGGGTTAGTGGCAAGTTCATTAACATTAGGAGCTGCTGTCGGTGCACTAGCAGGTGGTCGTCTGTCCGATAAATATGGTCGACGCAAGGTTATTATGTATCTCGCTATTTTATTTTTTATTGCTACATTAGGATGTACGTTCACCCCAAATGCTGAAGTGTTGATTTTATTTAGAACAATCTTAGGATTAGCCGTGGGCGGGGCGTCAGTAATTGTGCCCACCTTTTTAGCAGAAGTTTCACCCGCTGATAAACGAGGGAAAATTGTAACCCAAAATGAATTTATGATTGTATCGGGTCAGTTTTTAGCTTTCACTTTTAATGCTATTTTAGGAACAAGTTTTGGTCATGTCTCTAATATCTGGCGTTATATGTTAGTTTTAGCAACGATTCCAGCAGTGATTTTATGGTTTGGCATGATGGTTGTCCCAGAATCACCAAGATGGTTAGCAGCTAATGGAAAAATGAGTAAGGCACTTGAAGTGTTACGTAAAATTAGATCATCTGCAGATGCAGAAAATGAGCTTGAACAAATTCAAATTTCATTGCGTGCTGAAAAGGAAATTAAAGTCGCTTCTTTTAAAGACTTAAAAATTCCATGGATTCGTAAATTAGTATTGTTAGGTGTCGGATTAGGAATTATGCAACAAATTGCAGGAATCAATATTATGATGTACTACGGAACCACTATTTTAGAAACAGCAGGATTCGGCCGGAATGCGGCTTTAACTGCTAATATCGCTAATGGTGCGATTTCAGTAATAGCCACTATCGTTGCCATGTCAATTATGAATAAAGTAAAGCGGCGGACGATGCTTCTGACAGGTTTAGGTGGAACGACTGCTACGATGTTGTTGATGTCGTTGGCCACTAGCTTTTTAGCAAATTCCCCCATGTTACCTTACGTTACAGTTTGCTTAACAGTCATTTTTCTAGCATTCTTCCAAGGTGCTATCGGGCCGTTAACATGGCTATTGCTTTCTGAAATATTCCCTGTTCGTTTAAGAGGAATGGGAATGGGTTTGGCAACGTTTTTCTTATGGATTGCTAATTTTGGAGTGGGCTTCTTTTTCCCAATTATGTTAGCTTCACTGGGATTATCAAAATCCTTCCTAGTATTTGTCTTCTTAAATGTACTTTCTTTCCTATTTGCAGCGAAATTTGCTCCGGAAACGAAAGGAAAAACATTAGAAGAAATTGAATTAGATTTTAAATTTGATAAAAATTTTAAAGAAAGTAATATGTAAAATAAAAGCATCTTGGCTAAAACCTTCTATATTATATAGAAGATTTTAACTAGATGCTTTTTTATTAATTAAAAACCATACCGCCATCAATCAAGAGTGATTGACCTGTCATATAGTTAGAGTCAGGACCTGCTAAATAAGACACGCAAGCCGCCACATCTTCTGGTTCAGATAGACGTTTTAAGGTAATATTTTGAGCGAATTGTTCCATTCCCCATTCAAAAGATTTTCCAGCATTGTCTGCTACTTCTTGTGCGATATCGTTCATCATTGGTGTTTTTACAATACCTGGGCAAAAAGCATTGACCGTAATGCCAAGAGGGGCAAGATCGCGAGCTGTTACTTGAGTGATTCCACGAATCGCAAATTTGCTACCACTATAGACGGTTAATTCAGGATTTCCCACATGTCCAGCTTGAGAAGAAGCATTAATGATTTTTCCACCATGACCTAATTTTTTGAAAGCTTTAACGGCTGCTTGAGTTCCCCAAATTGTGCCTGCAACATTGATATGAAAAACTCTATCAAATAATTCAGGTGTAATGCTTTCAAGTGGTGTAGTTGGCCCAATACCAGCATTATTAACCATCACATCAAGTCCACCGAGTTTTTCAACACATTGATCAACGGCTTTGAAAACATCTTCTTGATTAGCGACATCCACTTTAATTGCGACAGCTGTACCATTATTTTCATTTATTTCTTTGGCAACTTCTGAAGCAGTATCCATATTAAAATCGGCAATCGCTACTGAAAAACCATCTTTTGATAATCGTTCTGCAATCGCTTTTCCGATTCCTTGTCCAGCTCCCGTAATAAATGCAACTTTGTTAGTAGTTTTACTCATTTTACATATCACTTCTTTCTTATTATATAATAACATTTTACTACTATGTAGATAAGTTATCAAGTGAAAAGAATCACAATAAGAAACAATTATCCTCATTTTTTAAAATGAAATGAGATGTAATAAAAACCCATCAATCGTCTTGTTTAATCTAATTTTCTTGAGTACAAAGCAATAATATTTCTGTTCACATTTCCAAAACAAAAGTTTCTTTAAGAAAGAATGGGTGTTTTTTTAAATGATAAAATAAAAGTACAAAAGTTGAGGAGATTTAATAAAATGAAAAAATAAATCTACAGTAATAAAGTTAGTTTATGGGTGTGGATGAATCTGCCATCAAATATAGAAGAAACAAAAAGTAACCATTTTCAATTACTTATAAAAAATAAAATGTAGAGAAACAAAACTTATTGGAACCGGAATAATTTAAGTTGGTTGCTGTTTTTTTATTGGGTAAAGATAAAGTTTAGTAATAACGGCAAATTAATAACTTGTTGGTTGTTAATAATATTAAGTTCACGCAATCTTTGAAAAGATTCACTTGTTCGAGCTTGCCCGGTACCACTATATTCAGCAACAGTTTTTTGATTGATATATTTTGGAAGAGCGTAATAATTCTCATTAAGTCCGGGATAAAGAGTATAGATAATACAATATAAAGCATTTGCAGTTTTTACAATAGGAGGTTCATTAATGATAAACATCTTTTTACTTTGTTGAACATACTTAATAATCATAGCTTCGTAAAAATATTGAAATTTTAGTGGATTCAAATGGAGGTGATTTAAGAAGTATTCTCGATTAACAAAATAAACTTCAACAGCCTCCATAGCAACAACACGATAATCAAATTGTTCTGGAATTTTAAAGAATTCTAATAAATTTTCTGGGGTCAACAAGTAATTTGGTGTAGCAATTTCTCGACTACTCCAATTACTAAATTTATCAAGTGCCTGAATGACCGCAGTACCGGATTTTATAATTAAAATGTCATTAGTATCCCCATGATAATAAAATTTTGTTCCTTTTTTAAATTTCTTAAGTTTATAGTAATCCATTTGTTTATCAGATTTTAAGTCTAAAGATTCAACAATATTTATCAAATTAACACCTTCTTTTTTATAGTATATTCTTGATTTATAATACCATGAAAATGAACATTAAAATTATAATTTTTAAACCTTTAAAGAATGGATGGATTGATAATGCAAAAAATATTTTTAAAAGTGCCGATTTTATTAGGATTTTTTCTTTTTTTTATTAAATTTTATGATAATTTAAAAAGAATTAGAGCAGGAGAAAATCTTCTTTCGTGGCCGAGTAGCTTGCTATACAGTCTGTTTATCATTTTGTTACTTGTCTTAGGGATTACCTTAGCAAAATTATATAAATTAAAAAAAAGTTACTTTTATCTGGCTTTAGTTGTGCTGGTAATTGTTCCAAGAATGATTTGGGTAGTTGCTTTTCCAACCAGCCCGACGTCAGATTTTTATTTATATCACTTAATAGCGAATTATCGAGCAGATAACAACTCGTGGGCTATTCTTTATGATAAAGACATATTAAATTATGCTCCCTTTTTTACACATATCTTGTCTTTTTCTACTGTGCTTTCATGGTTCTATCAAATTTTTGGGAAATCTATTTTCTCAGGACAATTGTTTAATATTTTAGCTACTTTAGTAGGTTCAATTTATTTTTTTAAAGCGAATATACTGGTGTTTAATCGATACGTTGCTTCTATTGCAACCATTTTTTTCCTATTTTCGCCTTCTTATTTTATGTACAGTACGTTGATTGTTACAGAGCCTTTATTTATGAGTTTGATAGCTATTTCGATTTACTTATGGGTTTTACTATTTAAGAGTAAGAACCCCAATTGGATGTTGTCTCTGGGGATTGGAGTAGCGATGATAGGGGCTAATTTAATTCGACCAAGTGGTTTTTTAATTTCGGTTGTCTTTGCAGTTAGCATGTTGGTGTGTAGTAAAAATAAACTTCTTTCATTAAAAAAAATTCTTCCGGGTATGATTATCTTCCTAAGTTTTACAATTGCCACGCCGATTATTAATAATATCGTCTATCCTTTTCCAACCGCTGCAACCTCAGCAGGATACGGGGTGTACGTTGGAGCAAATGAAAAATCTGGTGGCGAGTGGTCGGAAGAAGATAAAGATTATTTTTGGGAGTTATATGATAAAGAACCTATTGATGAGGTCAGCTCAATTATGATGCGGGATGGCATACAACGGTGGGTAAAAATAATCAAAGAGGGAAAGTTACTACCGTATCTCAATATCAAATTTAAAAAATTCTCGGATGATAGTTATGGCTATAACTGGACTATCTATAATAATCCTAAAAATTTCCCGCTTGATGCAAGAAGTAAGTTTCATGGATTTAGCTATTTTGTTGATAGTTTTTTACTAATAATGAGCTTTATGGCGTGTTTGATTGCATTGTTCTTGCATAAAACTAAAAAAATTTATTTATATATCATACTAGAGTTAGGGTATACGATGGGTTCGTTACTAATCGAAGTACAGGGTAGGTATCATGTTCCGTTATTACTTGTCTACACAACCTTAACAGGAGTTAGTTGTTTCTATATATATAAAATGATAGTCGATCGAAAAAATATTAAAATTTGAACGATTAAGCAAAAAAGAGGGGAATTTGACAAAAAAGAAAGAAAAAAATAGCTTTTTCTTTCTTTGAGAAATCCTTAGTGAAATTGATAACTATAATATTAAGAAGTAAATAGAAGGTGGGTTTTATTATGAAGAAAACTTTTTTTTAGCAGTAGTGCTAATTATAGTACTTATTTGTGGATACTTTATCAAAGCTAGCAATAACATAAAAACTAAGTTTAAAGAAGAGGTAACAACAGAAAAAGTGGCAAAAGATCAAGATACAATCATTTCCTCTTTTCCAACTAAACTTATTTTTATCAAGGAAGGGTTTGGGTTGCCAATAATTCATACAAAAGTTGATTCAGATGGGCGGATGAGTGTACCCAAAGGACTTGGTAAAGCAGGTTGGCTACAAACAAGTCCCATTCCTGGAAATATTGGGAATTCTTTGATTGCTGCTCATCGTGACTGGAATAATCAATTAGGCCCCTTTAAATATCTTGAGAATATCAAAATAGGAGAAACAGTCGTGATTGAGTATGAAGATGGAACAAATAGAGAATTTAAAGTAGTAAAAAGAGAAGTCATTGATACGACAACAAATCCAGATGCAAAAATTGAAATTAACAGTAATAAAAGAATGATTACCTTAATTTCTTGTACAGGAGCTTTCGATACTAAAATCAAAAGTTACACACAAAGAGCGTTAGTGACGCTAGAGTAACAAGGAGGAATTTATGCAGTTAATCATTCACATCATGTCATCCTTTATAGTAGGTATTTTTTTCTTTTACATTATTTTAATGCTAATCATGCCGGTGCACAAAGAGCCAGTACGGAAAAAAAAAGTTAAGCAACTTTATTATGTTTTCTTGATTCCATGTTTGAATGAAGAAAAAGTCATTAAGCGAACTATTTATAACTTATTAAGATTGCGGTATAAGAGAATGATGATTATCCCAATTGATGATGCATCTGATGATCGAACCGCCGAAATAATTGAAAGTATCAAAGACAAGCGAGTACGGCTGTTAAAAAGGACAAAACCTAACGCACAAAAAGGAAAAGGTGCTGCGTTAAATGATGCGTACAAGCGAGTATTAAAAGAAGCAAAAGCGCTAAATATAGAAAAAGAAGTAGTAATTGCCATCGTTGATGGAGATGGGAAATTAGGCATGAATGTAATTAAAGAAGCCAATAAAGCTTTCTCAAATAAAGCAGTTTGTGCAGCCCAATGTCGAGTGCGTATTATCAATACGCAACATATTCTTCCTTTTTTACAAGATGTTGAATTTTTCACGATGATTTCGGATATTCAAAATATTAGAAGTTACATTCAAAGTGTTGGTCTAGGTGGAAATGGTCAATTTACGAGGTTGACAGCTTTAAAGGCTTTAGGCAAAGAGCCATGGGGAGATAGCTTATTAGAGGATTATGATATGACCCTAAGGTTGTTGTTGCGAAATGGAAAAATTAGTTACTTATCTAATGGAACGGTTTATCAACAAGGACTTTCTTCAATTAAAAAATTAATTTACCAACGAAGTCGTTGGGTACAAGGAAATATCCAATGTTTGAAATATCTCAAAAAAGTAAAAAAATCAAAAAGATTAAAAAAAGAAGCAAAGCTAGATATTTATTATTTTTTAGCACAACCATTTATTAATCTAATTGGAAGCATTATTTTTCTAATTTCATGGATATGGATCACTTTTTCTTTCATCCTGTTAATTAAATCGTGTATTGAGGGGGATTCAAGTTGGGTGAGCATCATTCTTTATTTAGGTCTGTTAATTTTGATTACGTCACTACCAGGATTTGTATTTACAATACGTCATTACTTTAATACAAATCATATTCGAGCACAAAAAAGCAATACTTTTATAGAATGTTTTTTTGCAGGATTTGCAATGACAGTATACAACATTATTACAATACCCAGCGTTTGGATTGCGTTTAAACGACATCTATTAGGTGAAAACAGCTGGTTGAAAACAGAAAGAGAATAATAGGGGGAATTTTAGATATGAAGAAGAAAGTTTTATTTACATCGTTTGTCGTAACATTGTTAGTTTTAGTAGGATGTGGGAATGCCAATGAAGCTGCTAAATCAAAAGAAAACGTAGAAGAAAGTGTTTTAGATTGGTCTTACAAAGGTGAAAAAGGACCGGATAATTGGGAAAAGTTAAATAAAAAATACGAACTAAAATCAAAAAAGAAACAATCACCAATTGATATCTCAAAAGAGGAAAAAGTAGAGACACTCGCACCAGAAGCGATTAAATTTCAACCAGGATACTTTGAATTATTACGTCAAGACCAGCAATTAACACTCACGCCAATGCCTGTTGAAGGAAAAGAAAACATTCTTACATTCAACGAAGAAGATTATTTGTTAACTGCAATCAATCTACATGTTCCTAGCGAGCATAAAATACAAGGAAAGCAATACGATGGCGAGTTGCAACTAAAATTTGAAAGCAAAGAAAAAAAGAATTTAATTATGGCAGTGATGCTTGAAGAAGGCGAAAAAAATTATGCTTTAGACCAAGTTAGCAAGGAAATTAATAAATTAAAAAATAATAAAAAAGTAAAAACAAAAGAGCCGATAAGCACACTAGCATTGATTCCACAAAATAGAGACTATGTTGCATACCAAGGTTCATTCACAGCGCCACCAACAACGGAAGGCGTTCAGTGGTTCGTTATGAAGAATGCCATTACGTTAGAAAAAAATCAGTTAAAAGAGTTGAAAAAAGTATTAAAAGATAACGTTCGCCCAATTCAAAAACAAAAAGCAAACTAAACTTTTTTAGGTTTTTAGGTTCATCCTTTAAAAACCTGAAAAATAAGAATAGGGGAGTGATAAAGATGAGTTCACCAAGTTCAAGTGTTTTGCTGCCTTTTACAGGTGGTGGAATGACGACGGTAGGACTAATTATGGGGGGCTATCCAATGAGGGTTGTGATAGGAGCTGCTGTATTAGCCATTGGCGTTGGAGCTGTTTTAGTTGTTAAAAGTAAACTGGTAAAAAAATAAAGTATCTTGTTTTTTAGATTGAGGATTTGAATGGGGGAGAACTGTTAATGAAAAAGAATAAATTAATGCAAATTTTTCTCTTAGTTACATTATTGTTAAATACCGTATTGCCAAGCTTGGTAACTACTGTGTCAGCAGAAAGTATAACTAAAAGACAAACTAAAGCTGGAACAGGAACGATTTCAGCTGTGTTTTTTGAAGATTTAAATGGAAACCAAAAACAAGACCCAACTGAAGCTGGTGTGTCAGGTGTAACAGTCACACTAACCGATGGTAAAGCAGAGCAAGTAATCGCTACAAAGGTAACGGATAGTGATGGAAGATACACTTTCAGTAATTTACCTGCTGGAACATACTATTTAACTGTAAAAATACCTGAAGGACATAAAGCATATACACAGGGGTCTCTAGGATTTGGAAAGGAAGGTAATACAACATACTTTGATTTAGCGGAAGGTGAGACTCAATCAGGTGCTTGGCAGGGTCTGTTTCCCACTACTGCGTCAGTGAAGGGAACTGCTTATTTAGATGCAAATAGAAACGGACGACAAGATGTTGATGAAAGTGGAATAGCAGGATTAGAAGCTTCTCTTTTTGAAGAAGGAACAGCTACTTCTGTTCAAACAACAACAACAGATGCACAAGGAAGATATTCTTTTTCAAAATTAAATCCAGGAACGCAGTACAATGTTGAAATTAAATTTTCATCAGATTATGTGGTGATTGCTACAAATTATTTCAATAAATCAGGGAAAAGTGAGCCAATCAGATTAGGCTCGGAAGAAGTATTAGAAAATGTAAATCTAGGATTATATAAGGATGTGCCAGTAGGTTCAATCAATGTAAATCCTACAATCCTTGATAAGTTAGTTGGAGATAGCGGAACTTTAACTACAAGAATTTTCCCAGAAAATGCAACGGATAAGACAGTAACTTATACCAGTGAAGATTCAACTATTATGACAGTTGATGCTAACGGGAATTGGACTGCTAAAAAAGCGGGGACAACGAAATTAAAAGTTACTAGTAATGGAGATCCAACAAAATTTGTTTATGTGACAGTGACAGTCACAGATAAAAATGCCTCAACCATTTCTGGTCAAATCCAAAAAGAAGATGGATCTGGATTTTCAGGAATTCATGTAGAATTAAGAGAACCAGGATCAGATAAACTTATTCAACAAATGACAACATCAGTAGATGGCAATTACTCGTTTAAAGAGTTGAGCAAAATGAACTATTATATTCAAGCGACAATACCAAATGATTACAAAACGAAGTATGGATATAATTATTTTGATTCAACAGGAAGAACCGTGTATCTTCATCCAGATGGAATTAATGCAATTTCAGGGGTAAATCTTCAATTAGAACCGAAACAAATTTTACCAGATTCAATCAAAGTAAGCCCTAAAGTGATTGACACAAGAGTTAACGAAACGGGTCAGTTAACGGTAGATTTTTTACCAACGAATACGACTAATAAAGATCTTGTATATAGAGTTTCTGATGTAAGTATTCTTTCAGTGGATGCCAATGGAAAATGGACGGCTAAAAAGCCTGGAAAAGCAACAATCACTGTAGTTTCAGCAAGTGGAGCACAAGACACAGTTGAAGTAACCGTCAGAAGTTTCACCAATTCACACATTGCAGGAAAAATAGTAGATCCTAATGGGAAACCAGTCAGTGGAGTAGACTTAGTGATTTATTCATGGGATGGGAAATTAATCGGACAAAAAACGACCGATGCAACAGGAGCGTATCGCTTTGATAGTTTAGAAGCGATGGAATATTATGTGAAAATTCAAGTTCCAACAGAATATGAGCTTGCTTGGTCTAGCCATTTCTGGGGAGATTCGACAGGTTATTTAAGAGTGGATGGAAGCAATTCAATTGATAACGTAGATGCAGTTATTAAGTTAATTAATCCAAAAGATTCAGCATTATCAGGAACCATTTACGATCAAACGAACAATGGTGTTGGATTTGGCGGTGTTCAAATTCAATTAGTTAATGTTTTAACAGGTAAAATGACACAAACAACGACTAATGCAAATGGAACGTATAGTTTTCCAAACTTAGAAAAAGCATACTATTATATGAAAATAGTAGCACCAACAAACTATGAGTATGCTAGTTCTGTTCAATTTTATCAAGATTTAACAACAGCCTATATTACTATTGATGGTTTAGCAAAACAAGAAGGTTTTGATGCTTCATTAAAAGCGATCACACCGAAAAATAATTCTTCTATTAAAGGGGTTATTACTAATCAAGAAACAGGATTAGGGTTCCCAGGTGTTCAGTTAAGTTTATATTCGGGGAGTAATGGACTAGAAGGAACAACGATTACAGCTGCAGATGGATCTTATAATTTTACAGGGTTAACCCCAGCAGACTACTATGTTAAATTAACATTTCCAACTGATTATCAATTAAGTCATTCTAATTTTTTAGGTTCAGATGGAGTGTCTGGTTATAAATATGTAGATGGAGCTAACCAGTTAACAGAACAAAACGCGACACTTAAGAAAATTGCTATTGAAGCAGAAAGCATTACAGTAGAACCAAAAGAATTAAATCAACTCATTGGAGATACAGGTAAATTAACGGTAACCTTCCAACCAAGTAATACAACAGATAAAAACGTGAATTTCACTAGTAAAAATCCTAATGTAATAACAATTGATAAAGATGGCAACTGGATTGCAACAGGAGTAGGCACAACAACTATTGAAGTAACAACATCAAATGGAAAAAAAGAAACGGTTAAAGTGACGGTTAAATCTAAACAAGAATCAAGTATTTCTGGAAAGATTACCAATCACAGTACAGGCTTAGGGTCCGAAGAAATTTCTATGAAATTGTATACTTCAGATGGAAAATTAGTCAGTGAGGCAATCACCGATGTGAACGGACATTACTCATTTGAGGGATTATCAAAAAATGACTATTATGTCATACTAGGTGTTCCTGAAGGACAAGTAATGTTCACTTCAAATACCTTTGGAGCAGATGGCGTCAGTGGATTTTATCCGATTGATGGTAGCAATAAAATGACCGACCGAAATGCAACATTAAAACCAAAAGATATCCCGGCAGTTGGAATTACAGTAGAACCAAAAGAATTAAATCAATTCGTTGGAGATACAGGGAAACTAGCCATTACGTTCCAACCAGGAAGTACAACAGATAAGAGTTTAAACTTTGTCAGTGGAAAACCTGAAATCATGACAATTGATAAAGATGGCAATTGGATTGCAACAGGAGTAGGCACAACAACTATTGAAGTAACAACATCAAATGGAAAAAAAGCAACTGTTAAAGTAACGGTTAAATCTAAACAAGAATCAAGTATTTCTGGAGTGATTACCAATCACAGTACAGGTTTAGGGCTATCCGAAATTACGCTGAAACTATATACTTTTGATGGAAAATTAGCCAGTGAAGTCATTACAGATATGGATGGACAGTACTCATTTGTCGAATTATCAAAAAGTGATTACTATATTGTATTAAGTGTTCCTGAAGGGCAAGAAATGTTCTATTCAAATACTTTTGGATCAGATGGCGTCAGTGGATTTTATGCGATTGATGGAAGCAATAAAGTAACCGACAGAAACGCAACATTAAAATCAAAAGATATTCCTGCAATTGGAATTACAGTAGAACCAAAAGAATTAAATCAAGTTGTTGGAGATACAGGTAAATTAGCGGTAACATTCCAACCAGGGAGCACAACAGATAAGAGCTTAAACTTTGTAAGTGACGATCCAACAGTAATGACAATTGATAAAGACGGCAATTGGATTGCGACAGGAGTAGGCACAACAACGATTACAGTAACAACATCGAATGGAAAAACAGAAACGGTTAAAGTAACCGTAACAGCAAAAGAAATTCCAGCAGAAAGTATCACCGTAGAGCCAAAAGAATTAAACCAAATCGTTGGAGATACAGGAAAATTAGCCATTACGTTCCAACCAGAAAACACAACAGATAAGAGTTTAAATTTTGTCAGTGGAAAACCTGAAATCATGACAATTGACAAAGACGGCAATTGGATTGCAACAGGAGTAGGCACAACAACGATTACAGTAACAACGTCAAATGGAAAAATAGAAACGGTTAAAGTGAAGGTAGAGGCAAAACAAGAATCAAGTATTTCTGGAATAATTACCAACCATAGTACAGGTTTAGGATTATCCGAAATCATGATGAAACTATATACTACTGATGGAAAATTAATAAGTGAAGTCATTACAGATATGGACGGACATTACTCGTTTGTCGAACTATCAAAAAATGACTACTATATTGTATTAAGTGTTCCTGAAGGGCAAGAGATTTTCCATTCAACTACATTTGGACCAGATGGAGTCAGTGGGGTTTACGCGATTGATGGAAGCAATAAAGTAGCGGATAGAAACGCAACGTTAAAATCAAAAGACATCCCTGCAATTGGAATTACAGTAGAACCAAAAGAATTAAATCAAGTTGTTGGAGATACAGGTAAATTAGCGGTAACATTCCAACCAGGAAGCACAACAGATAAGAGCTTAAACTTTGTTAGTGAAGATTCAACAGTAATGACAATTGATAAAGATGGCAATTGGGTTGCGACAGGAGTAGGCACAACAACGATTACAGTAACAACATCGAATGGAAAAACAGCAACGGTTAAAGTAACCGTAACAGCAAAAGAAATTCCAGCAGAAAGTATCACTGTAGAGCCAAAAGAATTAAACCAAATCGTTGGAGATACGGGTAAATTAGCCATTACATTCCAACCAGAAAACACAACCGATAAGAGTTTAAACTTTGTAAGTGAAGATCCAAAAGTAATGACAATTGATAAAGATGGCAATTGGATTGCAACAGGAGTAGGCACAACAACGATTATAGTAACAACATCGAATGGAAAAACAACGACAGTCGCTGTGACTGTAAAAGCAAAACAAGAATCAAGTATTTCTGGAATCGTTACAAGACAGAGTACAGGAGCAGGTATTGGCGGAGTTACATTAACGCTGTATACATTTGATTCAAAACCTTATGGAGAAGTAACAACAAATGCAAAAGGTGAGTATATATTTGCAAACTTACCAGCAAGTGAATATTATATTGTATTATCAGTTCCTGACGGACAAGAAATCGCTCAATCTGATACATTTGGATCAGACGGAGTCAGTGGTTTCTATACTATTGATGGAAGTAACAAGTTAGTAGAAAAAAATGCAACCTTAAAAACAAAAGATGTTCTAGCAGAAAGCATTACAGCGGAACCAAAAGAGTTAAATCAAGTTGTTGGAGACACAGGAAAATTAACAATCACGTTCCAACCAAGTAATACCGCTGATAAGAGCTTAAACTTCGTTAGTGAAGATCCAACAGTAATGACAATTGATAAAGCTGGCAATTGGATTGCAACAGGAGTAGGCACAACAATAATTACAGTAACAACATCAAATGGCAAGAAAACAACGGTTAAAGTAACCGTAAAAGCAAAAGAAATTCCAGCAG
>NZ_JBWKTN010000003.1:55219-319415 GCF_059420345.1 Carnobacterium sp. GW821-FHT04C06 | reverse complement strand
AAAGTATCACAGCAGAACCAAAAGAATTAAATCAAATCGTTGGCGATACAGGAAAACTAGCAATTACGTTCCAACCAGGAAATACAACAGATAAGAGCTTAAACTTTGTTAGTGAAGATCCAACAGTAATGACAATTGATAAAGCTGGCAATTGGATTGCAACAGGAGTAGGCACAACAACAATTATAGTAACAACATCAAATGGCAAGAAAACAACGGTTAAAGTAACCGTAAAAGCAAAAGAAATTCCAGCAGAAAGTATCACAGCAGAACCAAAAGAATTAAATCAAATCGTTGGCGATACAGGAAAACTAGCAATTACGTTCCAACCAAGCAATACAACCGATAAGAGCTTGAATTTTGTGAGCCAACATCCAGAAATCATGACGATTGATTCAGAAGGAAACTGGGTAGCAAGAGCAGAAGGAACAACAGTAATCACAGTTACTACATCAAATGGTAAGTTAACCCATGTGTTTGTAACTGTAAAAGCAAAAAATGTTCCAGCAGAAAGTATCACAGCAGAACCAAAAGAATTAAATCAAATTGTTGGCGATACAGGAAAACTAGCAATCACATTCCAACCAAGCAATACAACCGATAAGAGCTTGAATTTTGTAAGTAGAAATCCAGAAATTATGACGGTTG
Source organism: Carnobacterium sp. GW821-FHT04C06 (assembly GCF_059420345.1). Taxonomy (NCBI): domain Bacteria; kingdom Bacillati; phylum Bacillota; class Bacilli; order Lactobacillales; family Carnobacteriaceae; genus Carnobacterium; species Carnobacterium sp. GW821-FHT04C06. The sequence goes on along the minus strand of NZ_JBWKTN010000003.1, from coordinate 318,767 downwards.
ATAGTAATGGTAATTGGACAGCAGTGAAAGAAGGAACAACAGTTATTACCGTTACGACATCAAATGGCAAGACAGCCTTTGTCTTTGTAACAGTAAAAGCAAAAAATGTTCCAGCGGAAAGTATCACAGCAGAACCAAAAGAATTAAATCAAATTGTTGGCGATACAGGAAAATTAGCAATTACGTTCCAACCAAGCAATACAACCGATAAGAGCTTGAATTTTGTGAGCCAACATCCAGAAATCATGACGATTGATTCAGAAGGAAATTGGGTAGCGAGAGCAGAAGGAACAACAGTAATCACAGTTACTACATCAAATGGCAAGTTAACCCATGTGTTTGTAACAGTAAAAGCAAAAAATGTTCCAGCAGAAAGTATTACAGTAGAACCAAAAGAATTAAATCAATTTGTAGGGGATACAGGAAAATTAGCAATTACGTTCCAACCAAGCAATACAACCGATAAGAGCTTGAGTTTTGTAAGTAGAAATCCAGAAATCATGACGGTTGATAGTAATGGTAATTGGACAGCAGTGAATGAAGGAACAACAGTTATTACCGTTACGACATCAAATGGCAAGACAGCCTTTGTCTTTGTAACAGTAAAAGCAAAAGATGTTCCAGCAGAAAGTATCACAGCAGAACCAAAAGAATTAAATCAAACTGTTGGCGATACAGGAAAATTAGCAATCACGTTCCAACCAAGCAATACAACCGATAAGAGCTTGAGTTTTGTAAGTAGAAATCCAGAAATCATGACGGTTGATAATAATGGTAACTGGACAGCAGTGAAAGAAGGAACAACAGTCATTACCGTTACGACATCAAATGGCAAGACAGCCTTTGTCTTTGTAACCGTAAAAGCAAATGGAATTCCTGTAGAAAGTATCACAGTAGAACCAAAAGAATTGAACCAACTTGTAGGGGACACTGGGAAATTAGCAATCACATTCCAACCAAGCAATGCAACCGACAAGAGCTTGAACTTTGTTAGTCATGATCCAAGTATCATGACAATTGATAGTAATGGTAATTGGACAGCAATGAAGGAAGGGTCGACAGTCATCACAGTTACCACTTCAAATGGAAAACTAGTGACAGTTCAGGTTACTGTAAAAGAAGTAGTTAAAAATGGAGTCCATGTACTTTATGAAGATTATCCAATGTCTAATGGAGCCTTTATTCCAAAAGGTAACGGATATGAAAATACAGGATTCGATCATGATTTTGGTGCATCTGAGCCGTATCGCGGTTTAGGACCAGATCATTATAGAATTACAAAAATAGGATACGTAAAAATTAAAGAAGATGGAAGACATGGTTTTAAAGTTGAAGTAAACACAAGCTCAAATGATGCCGCTTATGTTGGAATTAATGATAAGCAAATTATTAATTTTGATCCTAAAATTGGTGGCGAGTTTGAAAATCAACATCAATACTTCAAAAAAGGAGATGTCATAAAAATTGAAATCAGACATTTCCACAGAGATCCAACAGCGCTCTCTCCATTTAAGTTAAAATGGACAGTACCAAGTAATCAATATTCGTACAAGTCAATAGATGTATCTGAAATAACGCAGACACCGAATTAAGCTAGAAGTGAAATAAACTTAAAGATCAGCTATTTTATTAGCTGGTCTTTAAGTATTTTAAAGGATTGCGAGGGGAAAAATGGATATAAAAAAAGCCTTATATTTAGAGCAGGATGCGACTTACAAATATCATCAAGTAAAAATCTATCAACCAGGAGATATTTACCAATACGATAATGGTGAAGAGGAAAAAATTGTTTTTCTAGATAAAGGAGCAGCTTTGATACAAGCGCAAGGAAGAGATTCCGACTGGATCAGTCATGATTTAGTAACGCCAAAATATATTATTTCATTAGAAAATATGATGACAAATGTTTATGTACCTAGTTATTTGATATATCGAGTGAAATTTGTAGAAACGAGTAAAATGTACATTGTAAATAGAGAATATTTTTTAAATCATTTATATTTAAATCCACTTGATTTCCAAGAATTTTTTGAAAGTTTAGGTATAAAGTATATTAACAAGACGCGTATGGTTGCAGTAAGTAATGAAAGACCCCTTATTAAAGTAGCGAATTCCTTGTTTGCGATTATCTATACACTTCATCCTAACACTCAAATAAAATTGTGTGAATTGCCAAGTTATGTTACTCAAAAATTTATTTCTGAGTATAGTTCAACAGGTAAAGCAAGGACGTCAGAAGCTTTAAAATTACTAGAAATAATGGGAATTGTGGAGCAAAAAAAGCCCTTAAAAATAAATGTTGAAAAATTGTCGTCTTTTATTAGTGACGATCACTAGAACTGAGCTGTTTTCTCTAGTACCTCAAACTTAGAAAAATATGGACCTATCAAACGTACCTGGTTATCGTTTCCAATCAGGTACGTTTTTATTTGCTCAATGATATACATAGTTGTGTTATTTTTATATCTTTATACTTTCTTAACACCCCATCCCTGCTTCTTAACACTATCTTTATTTCATACTTGGTATGCTGATGGTAACTTTTAAAGAAGGAGTTAACATCATGGAAACTGTCATTTTATTAAGTGGTATTGGCGCATTGCTATTGTTTTGTTATTTAATTTATGTGCTGTTCTGGGGGGACAAACAATGAAAATCGAGTTCGTATATCAATTCCTATTTTTAGTAGTTTTAGTTGGATTAGGAATACCGTTAGGAAAATACTGTTATAAAGTGATGACCTCACAAAAGGTTTGGATGGATCGGCTGATTCAGCCAATTGAAAAAATGGTGTATCGCTTTATTGGACCAAGTAGTCAAAAAGAAATGAATGGTAAAACTTACGCACTATCAGTGATTAGTTTTAGTGTTTTAGGATTTATTGCCGTATTTTTACTCATGTTAATGCAAGGGTTATTGCCAATGAATCCAGAGGGATTTTCTGGAACGACAGTAAGTTTGGCTTTTAACACAGCGTTAAGTTTTGTGACAAATACAAACTGGCAAGCATATGCTGGAGAAACAACATTATCATCTTTCACACAAATGATGGGCTTGACTGTCCAAAACTTTGTATCGGCTGCTGTTGGTATCTCGGTATTATTTGTTCTTTTAAGAGGGTTTATGGGGAAATCTCAAAAAACGATTGGTAATTTTTGGCAAGATTTAACGAAAGCAACCTTGTATATTTTAGTGCCACTTTCAACTGTGATTGCGATTTTATTGATTTCTCAAGGAGTCGTTCAAACATTTAGTGGAGGAATCGATTATTTTTCTTTAGAAACAGGAAGTAAAGGGTTCATTCCATTAGGTCTAGCGGCTAGTCAAATCGCAATTAAACAATTAGGAACAAATGGCGGAGGCTACTTTGGAGCCAACTCTGCATTTCCGTTAGAAAACCCAACCGTTTTTAGTAACTTGGTTGAAAATATCGCCATCCTATTGATACCAGTAGCGTTGATTTTTGCTTTTGGTTATTTCGTTAAAGAACATAAACAAGGTCGCACAATTTTTATTGTATCGATGGTTTTATTAGTTTTAGCATTGATTGGTGTGATGTTGAGTGAATATTATACAAGTCCTCAATTTGCCGATGTTGTTGCAAGTGGAAATTTGGAAGGAAAAGAAACTCGCTTTGGCGTTGGCTGGTCTGCACTTTGGGCTGTCAGTACCACCGCAGCATCCAATGGGTCGGTTAACAGCATGCTAGATAGCTTCACACCCTTTGGAGGAATGATCCCGATGTTCTTGATGCAGTTGGGAGAAATTGTGTTTGGTGGCGTCGGCAGTGGGCTATACGGTATGGTCGCCTTTGTCATTTTGACTGTTTTTATTGCAGGTTTATTAGTAGGAAGGACGCCAGAATATTTAGGGAAAAAAATTGAACCCTTTGATATGAAAATGGTCTGTCTTGTTATTTTAACGCCACCATTATTGACATTGTTAGGTACGATGAGCTTTGTTTTATTGCCATCGGCCATGAGTCAATTAACCAATTCAGGAGCCCACGGCTTTTCAGAAATTCTCTATGCCTTTTCTTCATTGGCAAACAATAATGGGAGTGCCTTTGCTGGGTTAACTGCAGACACAACGTTCTTAAATACGATTGGCGGAATCATTATGTTGCTTGTTCGGTTTATCCCGATGTTAGCCATTATTTTCTTAGGTGGAAACTTAGCGAAGAAAAAAATGGTTGCTGTCAGTGATGGAACGCTATCAACAACTAATGGGACCTTTGTTGGGATGTTATTAGGCGTTATTTTCTTAGTGGGTGCATTAAGTTTCTTGCCAGCCTTAGCATTAGGCCCAATTGCGGACTTTTTTACCACACGATAAAACTATAAGTAAAGAGGGATCTTAAAATGAAGGAAGAACAATCTCAAAAAGACATTCTAAAAGATGCGTTTAAACAATCTTTTGTTAAATTATCGCCTAAAATTCAATTGCAAAATCCAGTGATGTTTGTGGTGTATTTAGGGGCGGTGCTCACTACTATTCTCTATTTTTTATCTTACTTTGGCATACAAGATAGTGCATCTTGGTTTATTTTAGCGATTGCGCTTATTTTATGGGTAACGATTTTATTTGCGAATTTTGCAGAAGCGATTGCAGAAGGGCGTGGACGAGCTCAAGCAGATAGTCTGAAAAGTGCGAGAAAAGAAGTATTTGCTAAAAAAATCAAATCCATCAAAGATACAACTCATTACGAAGAAGTTAGTTCGGTGAATTTGAAACGTGGAGATTTAGTTTACGTTGTTGCAGGAGATCAAATTCCAATGGATGGGGATGTGGTAGATGGCGCAGCATCAGTAGATGAAAGTGCCATTACAGGTGAATCTGCTCCCGTTATTAGAGAATCAGGTGGGGATAGAAGTGCTGTCACAGGTGGCACGACGATTGTCTCCGATGAGCTAGTCATTAAGGTAACAGCTGAAAGTGGCGAAAGCTTTTTAGATAAGATGATTGCCATGGTAGAAGGCTCATCTCGTAAGAAAACCCCCAATGAAATTTCATTGCAGATTTTATTGATTACATTGACACTAATTTTTCTAGTCGTTTCAGCGACATTATTGCCTTATTCAAGTTTTTCAAGTCAATTAGCAGGAAACGGAACGGCGTTGTCTTTAACCACCATTATTGCTTTATTAGTATGTTTAGCACCAACGACGATTGGCGCGTTGCTCTCTTCAATTGGGATTGCTGGAATGAGTCGTTTAAATAAAGCCAACGTATTGGCGATGAGTGGACGTGCGATTGAAGCAGCTGGCGATGTGGATATTTTAATGCTAGATAAAACCGGAACAATCACATTAGGAAATCGTAAAGCAAGTGAATTTTTACCAGTAGAAGGTATTTCAGAACGGGACTTAGCTGACGCTGCTCAATTGTCTTCTTTAGCAGATGAAACTGCTGAAGGACGAAGCATTGTTGTCTTGGCAAAAGAAAAATTTGATATTCGAGCGCGTAACTTTAAAGAACTAGAAGCAAACTTTATTGATTTTTCAGCTAAAACAAGAATGAGCGGGATTGATTATCAAGAAGTTGAAATCAGAAAAGGTGCGGCTGATGCCATTAAAAAATACGTTCAAGAAAAAGGCAGTACGTATCCAGTTGAATGCGATGAAATTGTTGAAAGAATTGCTAATTTAGGAGGCACACCGTTAGTTGTTGCTAAAAACAATCAAGTATTAGGCGTCATTTATTTAAAGGATATTGTGAAGTCAGGTGTTAAAGAGCGTTTTGAAGATTTAAGAAGAATGGGCATTAAAACAATTATGATTACTGGGGATAACCCTATGACAGCAGCGGCGATTTCAGCAGAAGCAGGGGTAGATGATTTTCTTGCAGAAGCAACACCAGAAGCAAAATTAGAATTGATTCGTTCGTATCAAGAAGCAGGCCATTTAGTTGCGATGACTGGGGACGGAACGAATGATGCTCCTGCTTTAGCACAAGCGGATGTGGCAGTGGCGATGAACACAGGGACACAAGCAGCTAAAGAAGCTGGAAATATGATTGATTTAGATTCAAGCCCAACGAAACTGATTGATGTCGTAAGAATTGGCAAACAGTTGTTGATGACTCGTGGTGCCTTAACAACTTTTAGTATTGCAAATGATGTAGCCAAATATTTTGCGATTATTCCAGTATTGTTCTTTGGAATTTATCCACAGCTGGATCGTTTGAATTTAATGCATTTAACAAGTCCAACAAGTGCGATTTTAGCAGCGATTTTGTACAATGCTTTAATCATTGTTGCATTGATTCCACTTTCATTAAAAGGAGTACAATATAAAGAATTGCCAGCAAGCAAAATTTTACGACATAATTTATTTGTTTATGGTTTAGGTGGTTTAATTGCACCTTTTGTCGCTATCAAGTTATTAGATATGTTATTGACCGTGATGGGGTTAGTTTAATTAAAGAGGGGAAAAAATATGAAAAATGTGATGCCAGCTTTTAAAATGTTACTAATAATGAGTGTAATTTGTGGGGGGATCTACACGGTTGCTTTAACCGGGATTGGGCAGTTGTTTTTCCCAGAAAAAGCGAATGGCAGTGTTGTTAAAGTCACCCATAATGGTGCTGAAAAAGTAATCGGTTCTAAACTACTAGGTCAGGAATTTACTGAAGCACAATTTTTACAGGGACGACCAAGTGGTGTTAGTAATTTATCTGGCGTGAGTTCAGAACAAAAAGACGCTGTCTCTAAACGAGTGGAACAATTAAAAAAAGAAAACCCAGATCAAACAGCTAGGATTCCTGCAGATTTAGTAACAGGATCAGGAAGTGGTGTTGATCCAGAAATTTCTTTAGCGGGAGCACACTACCAAATTCCTAGAATTGCAAAAGCAAGAGGGATTTCAGAGGAAGTTGTTCAAAAAGCGATTGAAAAGAATACAACTGGGGATCTATTTGGTAAAATAGGAGAACCAAGAGTAAACGTACTTGGTGTAAATTTACAACTAAAAGAATTAAAAACCAAGTAAAATGAGGTGACAGGGCTAATGGATGAAGAAAACCGCCCAAATCCAGATCAATTATTACTAAAGTATGGCGCAAAATCTAGTAATCAACGAGGAAAACTTAAAGTCTTCTTTGGATATGCTGCGGGAGTAGGAAAAACATACGGTATGTTACGAGCAGCGATTGAACAAAGCGAAGCTGGGAAAAATGTCTTGGTTGGATATGTAGAGCCGCATGCTCGTCCTGAGACCATTGCTTTATTGGAAAATTTAACGACGTTGCCAACTAAAACGATTGACTACCGAGGATTGTCCTTAGAAGAATTTGATTTAGACAGTGCGTTACTTGCTAAGCCAGAGTTGATTTTAGTAGATGAGTTAGCTCACACGAACGTTGAAGGTTCGCGTAATCGAAAAAGGTACCAAGATATTGATGAACTGTTAAATGCTGGAATTGATGTTTACACAACGATGAATGTTCAGCATTTAGAAAGTTTAAATGATATTGTAGAGGAAATAACCAATATTCATGTCAACGAAACAGTACCCGATCACTTTTTTGATGAAGCTTTTATTAAGTTGATTGATGTTGAGCCAGAAGAGCTCGTTCATCGTTTAAAAGAAGGCAAAATTTATCAGCCACACAATGCCAAAAAAGCGATGAATCATTTTTTTACACTTGAAAATTTAAAATTATTAAGAGAAATTGCCATTCGAAAAGCAGCGGATTACATTGGTATGGAAAATCGTCCAGATCAGCTGTTAAATAATAAGCGTGTTCAGAGCAAACTTTTAACTTATATTGACGATACCTCTAAAGTAGGGGCAGAAAAATGCATTCGTTGGACAGCGAGATTAGCAGTTGCGTTTCGAGCAGAGTGGGTTGTTTTATTTGTTGAAAATGATGAATCTGATGGAAAATCAACAAATGAACAGGTGATGAAGAATTTTGAATTGGCTGAAACATTAGGTGCTGAAACCGTGACGTTAAATGCTCATGATAAAGTCGAAACCATTATTCAATACGCCAAATTAACTGGAGTTACGGATATTATCATTGGTAAAAAACGTCGAGGACAAAATTTCCGTAAGCTTTTTAAAACAGAATTGGAAGATCAATTAGTTCAAGAATTGAATAATGTTGAAATTCATATGATTCCCTTTGCCGAGAAAACAGATTCCGCTAAACCAAGAGAGATAAAAAACTCTTGGAAACCAAAACTATTCTCTACCAGTAATTTTTTAAAGACGATTTTGTTATTAGTCGTAGCAACGCTTTGTTCAGAAGTCGTCACATATCTGGGGATTGGCGAGCAAAATGTAATCGTAGTTTACTTGCTGTTTGTCTTAATTATTGCAAGAGCAACGTATGGATACAGCTATGGCGTCTTTGCTTCTATCTTAAGTGTTCTTTTATTTAACTGGTTTTTTGTCGAACCGCTTTATTCATTAACGGTTTATAAGCCAGGGTATCCGATCACACTTTTAATTATGTTAGCAGTGGCACTTTTTACAAGTAATATGATGATTCGAGTAAAAAGTCAGGCGCGGGATTCGATTGAAAAAGAACATCGGATGGAAGTAATCTACGATTTAAATAAAGATTTATTGCGGGTTAAAAGTATCAATGGAATTGTTGCAATCACAAATCGTTATTTGGCTCAAACCTTAGAGCGAAGTATTATTTTTTACACTGAAAAACCGGAACAAAATCAAGCATATCAAGTTGAAGTTTATAACGGCAATCAAGAAGCACAAGCCAGTTTAGTATCTGATTCTGAAATAGCTGTAGCAAACTGGGTATTTAATAACCGTAAAGAAGCAGGCTTTGGAAGCAATACCTTGATGGGAGCGAGTACCTATTATTTTCCACTTCTCTCACAGGGAGATACGGTGGCGGTAATTGGTGTTTATTGTTTAAACGAACGCCCACTGACGCATGAAAATTTAAATTTTTTAAAATTAATTAGTACTCAAATTTCATTAGCTTTGGAACGGCAGCATTTAGCTAATGAACAACAAGAAATTCTGTTAGAAAGTGAAAAAGAGAAGATGCGAGGTAATTTGTTGCGAGCGATTTCTCATGATTTACGAACGCCCTTAACAGGTATTTTAGGAGCTAGTTCAGCAATAATTGAAAATAAAGATAAGTTTACAGAACCACTGAAATTACAACTTTTAACAGATATTAAGGAAGATTCAGAGTGGTTGATTCGGATGGTAGAAAACTTACTTTCAGTGACTCGAATCGATGAGGGAACTATGAAGGTTAACAAAGTACCTGAAGCAGTAGAAGAAATTGCAGCAACTGCGGTTCGACGAATTCGAAAACGATTTCCTCAACAGGAAATTCAAATAACAGTACCAGAAGAATTGCTTTTAGTTCCTATGGATGGTAAGTTGATTGAACAAGTATTGATTAATTTAATGGAAAATGCAATTCGACATTCAGGAAAAATCACACCAATTATGGTCAATGTACTAAGAAAAGATAAAGATGTGGTATTTGAGGTACGGGATCAAGGAATAGGAATAAAAAAAGAGCGTTTAAATAATTTGTTCAATCCGTTTGACGGTTCAAAAGTCAGTCAAGGAAATGCCCCAATTGACGCTAAACGAGGATTAGGAATTGGGTTATCAATTTGCAAGACGATTATTGCTGCTCATAACGGAACGATTTCTGGTGAGAATAATGAAACGGATGGTGCTGTTTTTCGCTTTACATTACCAATAGAACCAAACGAGGAGGAAAATGGATGAGTCCACGAACCATATTAATTATTGAAGACGATCCAGGTATTTTAAATTTTATGTCGGCGATTTTAAAAGGAGAAGACTATAAAATTATTTCTGCTACGGAAGGTTCACAAGGCATTAGTTTAGCAGCTACATGGAACCCTGATTTGATTATGCTCGATTTAGGCTTACCAGATATGGATGGTTTGGAAGTATTAAAAACGATTCGCAGTTGGTCTAAGACGCCTATTATGATCGTTTCTGCTAGAGGACATGAACAAGAAAAGGTAGCGGCATTGGATGAAGGGGCAGATGATTATATTACTAAGCCTTTTGGAACATCAGAACTTTTAGCTCGGATTCGGACGGCATTACGTCATGGAATACACACAGAGTCTAAAGCAAGCACCTTTGAAAACGGAGAATTAGCTATTGATTTTGAAAAACGACTTGTTAAAGTGGAAGGAAAAGAAGTTCATTTAACACCTAATGAATATAAAATTATTCAATTATTGGCTAGGCATTTAGGAAAAGTGTTGACCCATGATACAATTTCTAAAAGTATCTGGGGACCTTATCATATGGACAATCAAACGCTAAGAGTAAATATGTCGAATATTCGCAGAAAGCTAGAAAAAAATCCTGCAGATCCAATTTATATTATTACTGAAATTGGAATTGGGTATCGGATGGTTGAGCGAAATTAAATAGCAACTAAAAAAATAAGTAGGTTAAAGATTTTCGATAGACACTCGGAAATTTTTAACCTATTTTTCTTTTTATTAACGCTTGATAACAAAATAATGAGATAATAGAACTATTAAAATAGGAAAAAGGAGTGAGGTTGAAAATGGTAGAAAAAAGTCAAGAAGTCACAGATTATATTCAACATTATCCAATTGAAATTCAAGAACGATTAGAAAAAATTAGAGAGCTGATTCATCAAGAAGCTCCCGAAGCAGTAGAAAAAATGAGCTATGGAATTCCAACGTTTGTATTAAAAAAACCGTTAGTTCATTTTGCAGCGTATCAAAAACATATTGGCTTCTACCCCACACCAAGCGGTATAAGAGCTTTTTCAGATCAATTACAAAAATTTAAAACTTCAAAAGGAACGATTCAACTTCCAAATAGTCAGCCACTTCCACTAGAATTAATTCGTCAAATTGTTCAATATAGAATTAAAGAAAATCAAGCATTGTCTTGATGCAACTAAAGAGGGAAATTGGATAAATCAACAGATTCTCTTAAAAAACTAAGAGCTAGGCGTTATCTATGAAATAGTTTGATAAGTTTGTTAAACTACTAACAAATAGAATGCAAGATAGCAGAAAGGAATCCAATCAATGAAAATTAGTGTTCGACATCGTTTTATAAAAAAAATTCCTGTTTTAGAAGTAGTTCCAGAAGAATCTAAACGACTTCCGTTACCGTTAGTTATCTATTATCATGGATGGCAATCCTCAAAGGAGCTAACCTTAACACAAGCAAGAAAATTAGCAATGAAAGGAATTCGTGTGATTTTACCAGATGCTATGAATCATGGAGAACGTAAAACGGGTCCAATTTCTCCAATTCCATCTATTACTTTTTGGTCAAGTATTCAATATAATTTAGTCGAATTTTCTCAATTGACTCATTTTTTCCGCAAACAAGGCTTGATTATGAATGAAGAGATTGGCGTTGGAGGTGTTTCGATGGGAGGCATTACGACTTGCGGGCTACTGACCCAGCATCCAGAAATTAAAGTGGCGGCTTCTATGATGGGAACGCCTGCTCCAATGGATTATCTTGCATTAGTTTCAAAGGTAGCTAAAGAACGAAGTATCTTTGTTCCAGCAGATTTACCGTTCTTGTTAAGTTGGATTCATTATTACGACTTATCAAAAAATCCTGAAAAACTAAACAAGCGACCCGTTTTATTTTGGCACGGCACAGAAGATGAAAAAATTCCTTATCAAGAAGTAGCAGATTTTTACCAACGAATCAAAGCAGAACCTTATGCTGAAAACACTCAATTTATTACTGCTGAAAATGAACGCCATTTAATTAGAGGCGAAGTAATGGATCAAGTAGCGAATTTTTTTGCAGATCATTTAATTTAAAAACATAAAAAACCACCTGTAGGGGTACAGGTGGAAAGTAGATTCATTATACTTTGGGGGAGAATAATGAAAAATGAAATTACTGAGAAAATAATTGTTCGTTATTTTAAGATAAATTAAGTATACTCTTTAAATGTGAAGAAAATATGACTAAACAAGTAAAGAAGTTTGAATTATAAAATTTCCACCCACTTTATCCAGCTCGACTAAAGTTATAGTTGTCGTCATTTACGAATTTAATTTAGGTTATTTAAAAAGAGCTATTATTAACGATTGCATTTCGCATTATGAGTTTTTTTTAATAAGTATAGCGGAGCAACAAGAAATTTGATACCGTGTAGAAATTGAATTCAATGAGGTTTTAAGCTTATTGAGTTAAATAAAAGCGATCATCTTATGGATGAAGTTTGAAGGGGAAGGAACGTTATATGGAACTAAATTTAGATAAAAGAAAACAAAGAGTACTAGACTTACTCGATTTTTTGGAAGAAAATTTAAATAAAGAGTTGCCATTTACCATGTTATCGGATTCTTTGAATGTATCAGATTTTATTTTTGATAGTGTCCTTAAGGAGTTTTTAGTAGATGTTGAGTTGAATGATTTAATGGATCAAATTGTTTTTAAAATAGGAAATCGAACTATTTTTGTAACTAAAATAGGATTAGGAAGAATCAAATTAGCCTCTATCTATTTGCAAGAGTCCATTGATTTTATGATTTTGGATGATATATTCCGGAATAAATTTATTTCAATTACAGAGTTTTCATATGATAATTACGTGAGTAGAACCAATATTTATCGGCGAGTAGCAGCAATTAAAGAACTTCTAGAAAGCTATCAATTAAAGCTATCCAACTCATTTAAAATAGTAGGAGATGAAGTGGATATTAGTAGTTTTTTTATGCAACTGTATTACCTGGTTTTCAGCAAGGAAGAATTTCCTTTTCCTGAAGAAGTAAAAGCGAGTGAAGAAAGACTGATCCAACTGTTGATGAAAGAAGAACAGCTAAAAATCAGTTCATCTGTAAAATTAAAAATTAATTATTTATTTGGTATCCGATGCATGCGACTAGAAGGAAAATTCTTTTTACTCCACTCTAAAGTTGCAAAAAAAAGAGTACCTACAGAAGCTGTGGCATCTGTTTACAATTCTATTTCACAATTTCTAGAAAAAGAATGGAATTTAACAGGTAAAAAAAATGAGTTGGAAACGAATTATCTGATTGCGTTATTAATAGGAGAAAACTGCTTCCAAAGTTTAGACGAACAAGCCTTACAAAATCCAGAGGTCTGTTTTTTTAATGAGTATTTTATAAAGGCTTTTATGACGTATTTTAATGTTGATAAGTTACCAAAAACTGTAGAGGAAGAGTTATTAAAGGAACTGACAGTTTTACATTATTACGTTTACTATTTCGAAAATGTGGTTAGCATGAATCAGCTCATACTAGAAAGAGAACAAGCCTTTTCAGTTTATCCTAAGCTATTTCACTTTTGTCAAAGTTTATTTTGTGATATAAAAGGAAAAGTTTCCATAGAGAGTCAGGAATTTTTAAGGTTCCATTATTATTATGCCATTATTAATTTAGTACCTGCTGAAATTTGTAATCCTGAATTAAAAATCTATACGGATTTTTCATTAGGACAGAGTTTTAAAATGGCTATTGATCGAGAAATACTGAAATTTGGTTATTATAACCTCAAAATTGAAGAAACATTGCATGAGGGTGTAGATATAGTGATCTCAGATGTCTTGGAGGAAGTTCCATCAACGATTTCTCGAGCGTTACAGTGGCACATCCAACCGACTCAAGGAGATTGGGAAAATTTTAAATGGTCATTAGATCACTAGTAGATTAGTAAATTTTTGTTTCTTTTGATAATCAAGTAGCATTTTTTATAAAAGTTCGCTAAAATAAAAGAAAAAGTAGTGGGGGTAATGATCATAGAAAGTTATAAAGATCCATCGTTAAAGATATTTAGTTTAAATTCAAATAAGCCATTAGCTGAAAAAATTGCCAATGTTGTTGGCACTCAATTAGGAAAATCTTCAGTAAAACAATTCAGTGATGGAGAAATTCAGATCAATATTGAAGAAAGTATTCGTGGTGATCATGTTTACGTAATTCAATCAACTAATTATCCAGTTAATGATCATCTTTTAGAATTACTTATCATGATTGATGCACTCAAACGAGCTAGCGCAAAAACTATCAATATCGTTATGCCATATTATGGATATGGTAGACAAGACCGAACGGCAAAACCAAGAGAACCAATCACTGCTAAATTGGTGGCTAATTTGCTACAAAAAGCGGGTGCAACAAGAATGCTCATGCTAGATTTGCATACGGTACAATTGCAAGGTTTCTTCGATATTCCAGTCGATAATTTGTTTACGATGCCGTTATTTGCTCAACACTATCAAGATTGCGGCTTGTCAGGTGAAGATGTTGTTGTGGTATCCCCTAAAAATAGCGGAGTTGGTCGAGCTCGTGTGCTTTCAGAATACTTGGATGCAACATTAGCAATTGTTGATCAAAGTATAGACGAGCATGGCGAAAAATTAGGCTCAGTGATTGGAAATATTCAAGGTAAGACATGTATTATGGTAGATGACATGATCAATACTGGTGAAACGCTAGCCAGTGCTGCAACTATTTTAATGGATAATGGCGCTAAAGCGGTCTATGCTTGTGCATCCCACGGTTTATTTTCAAATGGTGCAACTAGAATTTTGAAAGAGGCACCGATTAAAAAAATATGTGTAACAGACTCAATTGATTTTACCGGCAAAGAGCAACTTGTTAATTTAGAAGTGATTACGAGTTCAGAGTTAATTGGTAAAGGAATCAAAGGAATCCATGAAAACAAACCATTAAGTCCATTATTTAAATTGTGATAAAAGGAGTTTAACCCATGACATTTGAAAAAATTCTACCTCATTTAAAACAAGGCGAAAAAGTCATTCGTAGTGGCTGGGGGGGCGCTGAATTATACGTTATTCTTGAAAAAGAAAGTACTCATCAAGCCGAAAAAATGAATCCTTATTTTCTAATCAATGTAACAGGTGAAGGCTATACAATGTTTACGCCAACTGTCTGTGATATATTAGCGGAAGACTGGGAAATCGTTCAATAATTACTAAAAAGTCCATGAAATTTTGTGGGCTTTTTGTCATGTTATACGAGGAGGAAATAAGATGGATTTTAAAGGATTTAAAGAGAAAGTTGTTTTTATTACAGGAGTTGCATCAGGCATTGGACAAGCTCAAGCAAAAGCCTTTTTAAAACAAGGATCGTACGTTTTCGGGATGGATATTGCTGGACAAGGAATACAGGAGATAAAAGAATTTCAAGATAATTCTCATTTTGCCTATTATATTGGCGATATGTCAAAAAAAAATGAAGTTGAAACAGCTGTTAAAAAGGCTGTGGAGCAATTTACACAGATTGATATTTTATTGAATACTGCAGGCGTTTTAGATGGCTATGCTCCGACATTAGAGACTGACGAAACCTTATGGGATCATATTATGAATGTAAATGTAAAAGGAACTTATTTGGTGACAAATGCTGTTCTTCCACATATGTTGGCACGAAAACAAGGTGTTGTTGTGAATATGGCGTCAATTGCAGGATTTGTAGCAGGCGGCGGTGGTGCAGCGTATACGGCGTCTAAACATGCGATTGTCGGCTATACAAAACAGTTGGACTACGATTATGTAAAATTAGGTATAAGAGCAAATGGAATTGCGCCAGGTGCGATTGAAACGCCAATGAATCAAGCAGATTTTGAAGGCGATGGTGAAATGGCAAAATGGGTAGCCAAAGAAACTCCAGCTGGACGGTGGGCGAAAGCTTATGAAGTTGCTAATTTAACTTTATACTTGGCGAGCCCAGAATCAGATTACATTCATGGGACGATCATTCCAATCGATGGCGGCTGGTTAGGAAAATAAGTTCTTAATTTGCCTCAATCGTGTATAATGAGAATTGCGAATAAATATTCTATTGGCACTATGGCACTTTTGGTTCAACAGTAACGTGAATCATTTCCTTTGGTCGTAGTTATTACTAAAATAGTTAAATGAACGAACTATTTTATAAAGGAGAACTAAAAATGAATCAATCAAAAACAAGACAATCTTCAAGGTGGTCTATTGCGGCTATCTCAAAAATGGGGATGGTGACCGCGTTATATGTTGCAGTTACCGTATTTCTTTCAGTAATTAGCTTTGGGGCTATTCAAATTAGACTTTCAGAAGGTTTTAATTTTTTAGCTATTTACAATAAGCGCTATATTCTTTCAGTCACGCTAGGGGTCATGATTGCAAACTTAGCTTCACCACTAGGAATTGTTGATGTTGTTATTGGCGGTAGTGCAACGTTTCTGACGTTACTATGCGCTTCTTTTGTTGCGGGGAAAATTGCTCATCCAATATGGAAAATTGTTGCAACAACACTTATTTTTAGCTGCTCAATGTTTACTGTTGCAGGAGAGCTAGCTTTTTTCTATCAACTGCCTTTTTGGTCAACTTGGTTTGTTGTTGGGTTAGGAGAGTTAATTTCGATGAGTTTAGGTGGTGCGTTGATGCATTTGGTCAATAAAAAAATTGATTTATCTATTTAATAGATCCAATCACCTGTCAAATGTAGACAGGTGATAAGAGATGTATTAACCATTTTCATGCACTTTATTAAATTCAAAAAGTTGATTGTACCATGAAAGTTTAGTTGGATTTAATAACAAGGATGTTGAATCAATGGCATCAAAAGAAGAATAGTTCTTTAGAAAAAGGAGCCCATGCTGAATAGCTGAAATGGTTAGTTGAATGTTGCTAAAGTGTTTTTGAGTAGTCTTTTCAAAATCAAAATGACGTTGAATTAAATCGATTTCTTTCTTTTTTTGATTCTGAACTTCAGTAGTGAATAATTTTTTTAGAGTGGGAACGTCACTGAAGGTTTTGGACATGTTTTCCATAAAAGCTACTTTTTCTTGTTGTAGTTGTGAGAGTTCAATTTGCAAGTGATGCAATTCATCAAGCTTCAACTTGGTACCAGGATCCGTTACGGTTTCAATTAAAACGGAGAGATAGGTTTTAAAATAAGTGCTCAATGTCGTCAAAGCATCTACAATAGCTTTAGCCATTAATTGATAATTTTCATAGCAGGATTTCATCACTTCCAAATTTTTTTCGGGTAGTTCTGCATGATTTAAAAACTGCTGATTCACTAAAGTAGCTTTTTTTAAATAATGAGATGCTGTTTCTTTTAAATAAGGAAGGTCCTTTGAAAAGTTTTGAATTTCTTGATAATTTATTTTAGTCATATTTGGTTCTCATTCCTTAATTGAATATAGGTCTGTTCCAATTGCTGTTGTTCAAACCGGACATTTAATCGGATTTGTTTAAGTTCTTCTTCACCAATTAGCAGTTGTTGTTGGAAATAATGACGTTCTTTTTCTAATTTTTCTAATTCTTGATAGACGCTTATTTCTGAACTCGTTCCTTTGCATAAGTGAAGAACTTTTTCCCAAAGATATTGCTCTTTTTTTGAAAAATATTGAGCATCTAGGAAGGCATGCTCTAATATTAAGTGTGTTGTCCTTAAACGGCGGGACTCTGTTTCCTTAGCTGCTAATTGTTTTTGTAATGCTCTGCAAGTTGCTTGTATTTTTAGACTCATATTAAATCCCTCAACATACTGTCTTTTTTTTGAAAAGTGGGATGAAAATCAATCATTTTAAACCCCTCCTTAGATGTAAGAATTGTTCATTGGTGTTCAAATATATTCCATAAGTTTTTTTGGAGTATTTTTTATATTATATCACGTTTTACACTAATTTGTATCCATTGTGTCAAATAATCCTACATAAAATAACGATAGATATAAATGATATTAAAAGAACCAACTGATTCTAATCAGTTGGTTCTTTTAATAATATAGAACTTACTAAAGGTAATTTAGAAAGAAATTTTGGATAGTAGCTCGTAATTTATTTAAATTAAAGGGTGATTTGTTGAGGGATTTTATAACACATATGGAGAATAAAAATACAATTAAAAGTGTCCAAATATAATTCATAATGGAAAAACTAATGGGTAAACTTAAGAGTAGTTTTTTAGAGATAAGTGTGTATAGTACCATGCCAAGGATTCCACCTAAGAAGCAACCAATTAAGATAAAAGGATAGCTTTTCCTTAAAATAGAGGCGTTGATCTTCTGTTTTTCAAATCCTAAAGCATTTAAAATCTGACTCTCTTTTGCTTGCTTAGCCAATTGAATATAAAATGAACTGTATAACGTAAGGGCTGTTAAACAAATAGCAATTAAAACAAAAACACTAATCAGCTTACGAAGTGATTTGAATGATTCATTTTGTAAAGCGTTGTTTACCGGATGTACTTCAGTAACTGATGGCAAACCTAATAAAAGTGTTGCTAAACGATTATTTGCTTCTGTGGGAGTGGAAAGTTGAGCCGATTTTTCCAACCTTTCATAAAGCAGTCCTTTAAATTCAACCGTGTCTAAATCAAGTAGATGTGTTCCAATTGTTTGATTAAGTGTCTCAGGTAATGCTAGTAGTAACGTATCAAAGGTACTTTGTTTCGTAAATACATCTTCATAAGAAGTTGCTGAAAGATAGAGTGCTTCTTGTTCTGTTTTTAAGATTTTTTCAATGATAAGGGAGTGCTTTTCGCCTCGTGTATCATAAAAAATAATAGAATCACCAACTTTTAAGCGTTGATTTGCTGCTGTTTTTTCAGTTAAAGCAGCTCCTTTAGTTGGAAGTGAATCAGCAATGCTCGTCTTTTCTTTTGGGACAATCAAAGAAAGTGAGGATGCGTTTGCTAAGCGAATATCTTCTTTGTGAATAAGTGAAGGAGGCTTAATTGAATAATAATGAAGAATTTTTAAATAATCGTGATTGTTAATTTTGTTTTGTGATGTATGAAGTTTCACTTCCAATGTAGTTGGGTATTCGTTTAGGAAGTTATCTTGAACCGTTTGTAAAGTATTCATCCCTACAAATAAAAGTGCCACAACAAAAGTGATTGGGATGACAAGTGTCCCAATTAAATGGATCGATTTAGTTGTTTTTTTATGAAAAGGTGCGACAGAATAATAAAAAATTGGTAGGATACAAGTCAACAAAGTAAGCCCAAGAGCAATTGCTAAGCGTTGATAGTTAAGGATAAATTGATAATGATCAATCAAATAGCTCTTTTGATAGAGCTTAAAGACAGCTGTGGGAATCCCGTAGGTGCCAATAAAGCAACCAGCTATCAGCCCAATTAAAGCAATGCTTGTACTTAATAATAAAGTAGGTACAAAAATAGTAAATGGATGAATACCAAGCGCCTTTAAAATATAACTGTGTTGTCGTTTTTTTCTTAAGGCATTTACTATTAAGACCAGGGCTAAAATTAAAGTTAGTCCATAAACAATGAATAGCAGAATTTGAGTCATATATTTTAAACGTGATAACTCTTTTTGGTAGGCAACATACCCAGTATTTTCAATTGAATGATCAATAGAAAAAGTAGGTGGTTTCATTTGTTTGATTTGTTTGTCAACTTGATTTTTTTCGGAAGTTTCTTTTTTTATTTCAGCTTCAAGGGCTGCTTTTTGTTGGGTGAGGGTTTCTTTTAATTCTGCTAGGTTTTGCTCATCATCTGCAATCATTTCAGAATCTGTGGTCGTCAATTCATTTTGTGATTGTTGGATATCTTCTTTTTCAAATAATTTAGTTTCGTAGTCAGATTCACTATCTGTAAAGTTTTCTTCAAGTTGGCTCAATTGATCAAGAGCAGTGTTTAGTAAGTCATTTTGTTGCGATAAAGTAGCTTCATTGGTAGCGAATTGTGTTTTAGCTGTCTCCAATTGATTGAGTTGAGTTGCTACTTTTGTTTGTTCAGTTTGATATTTTTTTAGACGAGCATCATATTTTTGCTGTGCATCCTTTTGTTGAGTAGGATTCTGAATCTGTTTGATTTTTTTATAATCATTGTCCAATGAATCTTGATAAGTAGCTAACTGCTCTTGATTTGTCTCAACAAGCTGTGTAAATTCCTCTAAGTTATTTTGATTTTCTGCCATAAGCGTTTCTGATTCCTCGATGGCAGTGGTCATCGTTTCAACTTCTTGGATTTTTGCAGTGAGTAGTTGTTCGTTTTGTTGAAAGGTAGCTTGTGCGCTGATTAACTCATTTTCTAATGTTGTCAGTTGTTGAGAAAGCTCTTTTTTCTCAGCTTCTAAGGCGGTTTTTTGTTCAGTAATTATTTTTTCTGAGTCGCTTACTTCCATTTTTTGATTGTCTAGTTCGGCTGTTAAATCAGAAATTTTTTCATCGATATCCACTTGCTTTGTAAGTAAGGCCTCTTTTGCTTCTTCCATTTTTTGAATGCCTAGTTGATTCATGGTAGTTCGCGTTTGTTTCGTTTGTTCAAAGAGTTTTTGCTGGTACGGATTTTGATAATGTACTTTATTTTTAGTTGCTTGGTAAGTCAAGACTAGATTGTTTTTGTTTGATAAGTTAAAATCTTTTTCAAGAATAACTGAAATAAAAGCAATTTCACCATTTCCAATTGGGCTATAGCCACGGACGGATGTTTGGATAAACTCAGGACTTGAAACAAATCCGACGACTTGATAGGTTGTTCTCTTTAACTGCTTTTTAGTTTGCTGATTGAGATCATCTATAAAAGTAATCTTCGAACCTAGAGGATAAATGGTTGCCATCTTCTGGTCTAGCGCGATTTCACCACTTTTGCGAGGGAAGGTACCTTGCTTAAGTTGATAAGGTGCTTTTTGTTGTTGCGTATTTGATTCAGAAATTGATCGAATCAAGGTAACTTGTTGCTTGTAGTCGCTAATGGCAAATTCGGAGTATCCTAGATAGCTTGTAGTCAGTTTTGCTTTCTGTTTTATAGTAGTATAGTCCTCTGAGGTGAAGCCAGCATCTGATTTGACTGTGGTGTCAGGTAAATGATACGTTTGATAATAGTTATTGGCTGTCTTCAGCATGTTTGGATAAATGGCTTGGCCACCAATAAATAGACTAGTTCCTAACAAAAATAAAAAGAAAAGAGTTAGCAAAAGCTTCTTAGATTCCTCTAATTCACGAATACACTCATTTTTTAAATTGCGCATGAAATCAATTCCTCCCTACCATATTAAATCAGCTGTTTTAGCTGGTTTTTTATTGGATTTAATAGATGTGATTTGCCCTTTTAATAAGGTAAACACACGATCTGCATATGGAATCAATTGTGTTTGTTTCGTCGTAAGAACAATAGTT
Source organism: Carnobacterium sp. GW821-FHT04C06 (assembly GCF_059420345.1). NCBI lineage: Bacteria > Bacillati > Bacillota > Bacilli > Lactobacillales > Carnobacteriaceae > Carnobacterium > Carnobacterium sp. GW821-FHT04C06. Next base: position 297,657 of record NZ_JBWKTN010000003.1, on the reverse strand, counting down.
GTTCCTCGTTTTTTAGCGGTTTCCTGAAGGAGAGTCAAAATAGTTTGTGCTGAATGAGAATCCAATGAACTTAATGGGTCATCCAATAATAAAAGTTTTGGTTTTTTGACAAGTGCTCTTGCTAAGAGAACAAGCTGATAGTCGCCACTTGAAAGTTCAGTTGGAAAACGATCTAATTCTTCATGAATGCCAACTTGCGCCAGAATATAGGTGATGTCATATGAAAAAGGAGCCTGAGCAGCTACTAGTTCAAGATTTTCTTTAATGGTAAGAGAATCGATTAATGGTACATCTTGAAAAATCAGACCGAGGTCTTCCTTTCGGTAATGCATGAGCTGTCTATCATTCAGTTCAGGTACTGATTTTTTATTGACTAAAATTTTTCCCGCGTCTGATTTTTCTAAACTAGCGAGAATTTTTAAAAGGATTGTTTTCCCTGAACCAGCAGGGCCAGTGATAATTATAGTTTCACCTGTTTTAATTTGAAAGGTTACATTGTTGAGAATTTTTTTGTTCTTTTGTTCAGAGAAAGCATTTTTAGTTAAGCCAGTTACTTTGATCATTTTGTTCTCCTTTATAGTATGAATCGTATCTGTTAAGGTTGATACTAGAATAGTAAAATAACACATTTAATAATAATGTCCGTTTCTTAATATCATAACATAAATTTCAGGAGGATAATTATTTAAGTATTCGCTAATTTCGAGAATTAAAAAAAATGTAAAAATCGGGTTTTGTGATGATCTTTATGGCAAATTTCATTCGGAATAGCGCTTTCTTGTGACGATATTCATTGAAATCACGTTATTTGTAAAAATATTAGCAAACATTATGGAAATTTTGCACTTATATTGATACAATATGAGGTGTAGATTCCTGAATTCTTTTGAAACTGAAGTTAACTTTAGTTGAGCTAGGATTTAAGTAATACGTACTATAGATATTTCACTAGGAGGAATTAGATTATGGCATTAGTATCAGCTACAGAAATGTTAAACAAAGCACGCGAAGGTAAATATGCAGTAGGTGCATTCAATACCAACAATTTAGAATGGACAAAAGCAATTTTAGTGGGAGCTCAAGCAGCTAACTCACCTGTAATGATCCAAACTTCAATGGGTGCGGCTAAATACATGGGTGGATACAAAGTTTGTTACGATCTTGTAAAAGATTTAATTGATTCAATGGGAATCACTGTTCCTGTTGCACTTCACTTAGATCACGGTGATTACGAAGCAGCTCTTGAATGTATCGAAATTGGATACACTTCAGTAATGTTTGATGGTTCTCACTTACCATTTGAAGAAAACATGGAAAAAGCTAAAGACGTTATTGCTAAAGCACATGCTAAAGGCGTTTCTGTTGAATGTGAAGTTGGAAGCATCGGCGGAGAAGAAGACGGAATCATCGGTTCAGGCGAATTAGCTGACCCTAAAGAATGTAAATTAATCGCTGATCTTGGCGTTGATTTCTTAGCTGCTGGTATTGGTAACATCCACGGTTCATACCCAGCTAACTGGACAGGTTTAAGCTTTGAAACGTTATCTGCAATTGCAGACATCACTGGTGGACATTTACCATTAGTATTACACGGAGGTTCAGGAATTCCAGTAGAACAAGTTAAAAAAGCAATTTCTCTTGGCGTTTCAAAAATCAACGTAAATACTGAGTGTCAAGAAGTATTTGCAGCTGCAACTCGTAAATATATCGAAGAAGGTAAAGACCAACAAGGTAAAGGTTTTGACCCTCGTAAATTATTAGAACCAGGAACTACTGCAGTTACTGAGTTAGTTAAACAAAGAATTGAATGGTTTGGTTCAACTGGTAAAGCTTAATTTTTAAGCCTTGCTTATTTGAAGCTAAAACAATAAAATCAGCAATGGGCTTCTTTAAGAAGACCATTGCTGATTTTTACATAGAAGAAAAAGGGAGTATGTTATGCGGTTAGATAAATTATTATTTGAAACAGGCTATGGCTCTAGGAATCAAGTGAAGCAATTAATTAAACGAAAGCAAGTCCGTATCAATGGTGAGTTGGTCTTAACAGATGGTTATAACGTCGATCCTGAATTACAAACAGTCCTTGTTTCAGGAAAACAAGTCCACTATCAAGCGCATGTGTATTATATGTTAAATAAACCAGCAGGAGTTGTTAGTGCGGTGCGTGATGCTAACAATCAAACCGTTATTGATTTGATTTCGAAAAAAGATCAACGACCAGGGTTATTTCCGGTAGGTCGTTTAGATCGAGATACGGAAGGTTTATTGTTAATAACGAATAATGGTCAATTGGCGCATCAGTTATTAGTTCCTAAAAAAGAAGTGATAAAGAAATACGAAGTAATTGTTAATGAACCTGTTACAGATGAAGATGTTCAAGCATTTAAGGAAGGGATTATTTTTCATGGCGGTATTCAATGCAAACCTGCTGAATTGTGTATTTTAGAGACTATTGAGAATGAAAGTCGCGTTTTATTAGCTATTAGTGAAGGGAAATTCCATCAAGTTAAAAAGATGTTTTTATCTGTTGGGAAAAAAGTAACGTATTTGAAGAGAGTAGCTATGGGGACATTGGTTTTGGATGAAGGACTAGAAAAGGGTTCTTATCGAGCATTGACGAATGAAGAGCTGGAAAACTATCAGCGTTACTTTATATAAAAAAGGCTGTAATAAACACCAACCTGATTTTAGGAGTGTTTTTTACAGCCTTTTTGCTAACACTCTATATAGAGTGTTTCGCAATAATAGCCTTTGCCACCAACATAAACTTGTTCTATTTCATTTGTGTGAGTGGTTGTTAGTTTTACCAATATTTCGGAAGGAGCGTTTAGAGAATAACCTTGTTCAAATACGTAAAGTTCTTTTTTTAAATCGTTTTGTTGATAAAGATAGCAAGCTAATGCACCGTTTGAAGTGCCAGTAGCGGATTCTTCATTGATATCGTATAAGGGAGCAAAGTTTCTACATACGATGCGATTGTCATCAATGGTATATAGGTGCATTCCGATAACTTGATAGTACTTACTGATTTCTTTAATTTTTTCAAAATTAGGTTGAAGTGCATGTAGTTTGATTTCGCTTTTGATAGGAATTAACAGATCCTTTAGACCTGTGGAAACAATTTGAATGGGCATTTTACTGTCAATAGCTTCAATGTCAAAACAGTCAATAAACTCATTTCCAGGCACAACATCATAAAATAGTGGTTTGTTTTGTTCCATAAACAAGACATCATCTTGTATGGAAATACTAAGCACACCGCTATTGGTTTCTATTGTATAGCAATTTTTAAATAGTTTCTTTAAGTGCATCAAGATGACGAAAGAACCAATTGTAGCATGACCACATAAATCAACTTCTTCCTTTGGTGTAAAATACTCAAATTTATAATCGGCAATGTCAGAATCTGATATAAAAGCAGTTTCAGCATAACCCAGCTGTTTAGCAATTGCCATCTTTTGGATAGTGGTCAACCACTCATTTTCCATCAATACCACACCTGCTTTATTTCCGCCGACTTGATTCTTACTAAATGCACTTGCAACATAAACCGGTAGTTTCATAAGACACCTTCCTTGTAGTATAATCACTATTTTTGATAATAAAATAAGAGACAAACTATCTTCAAGCATAGATGTGCCTAAAAATAGTTTGTCTATCATTTTTTTAATCTTCTAAGTTTACATTATGATGCACTTTTTGAACATCCTCTAGATCTTCTAGAGCATCAATCAGATTCTCAAATTTTTCTAAATCTTCACCTTCTAAAGTCACTTCATTTTGTGGAATCATTTCGATTTCAGCAACGGTAAAGTCTTCAATTCCTAATTCTTTTAATGCTCCTTGAACAGTATGGAAGTTTTCAGGTTCAGCATAAATAATGGTTTGACCGTCTTCGTCAGCAACGTCACGAACGTCAACATCGGCTTCCATCAATAACTCAAGCAATTCGTCAGCATCACGATTTTCTACTCCAAAAACGGCCGTATTATCGAAAAGATAGGCAACAGAACCACTCACACCCATATTTCCTCCATTTTTACCATAAGCGGCACGAACATCAGAGGCCGTACGATTCACATTATTTGTTAAGGCATCAACAATAATCATTGAGCCATTTGGTCCAAAACCTTCGTATCGTAATTCAGAGTAAGTTTCATCACCGGAACCTTTCGCTTTTTCAATCGCGCGATCAATGACATGTTTTGGCACGTTATAAGTCTTAGCACGTTCAACAACAAAACGTAATTTTTGGTTAGAGTGAGGATCTGGATCCCCTTGTTTTGCAGCTACATAAATTTCAATGCCAAACTTAGCATAGATGCGACTTGTATTTTTGTCTTTTGATGCTTTTTTGTCTTTAATATTTGCCCATTTACGACCCATTCTTTTCACTCGCTTTCATTTATTCGATTCGTGTTCTACTGTGTTATTATACTTGGAAGTCCATGATTTGTTAAGTTTTTTTTGAAAATAACTCTTAGTAATGTTCTGATTGTAAAAAGAGATGCGCTTCAAGGTAGTTATAGATTACCGTAGAAATGTTAAACAGTAAGCCATTTGCTAGATAAACGGTTTCTTTGACAATCAAGGAGGGATCTCCCACTGGCAAGTCTAACAGAAAGGCTTCATCGGCAGTTAACTTGCTGACATGAATAAATTTGTCAGAAAAACCAATGGATAATTTTAAATCGTCTTCAATATAAGAATAAATTGATTTCTCCGCGATTTCTTGGTTTAAATAGGGAATGATTTCTTTGTTGTAATAGGTGTACTCAATACTTAAGGGTTTTTCGTCGCTAAAACGTTGCCGTTTCAAACGATAAATAGGTGTCCCAATTGGGCAATTCATCCTCTTAGAGAGCTCTTCGTCGGCTTTAATCAGGGTTAGGTCTAAAAGTTTTGAACGGATTGTTTTTTGAAGGAAATCTTTGCTGATTCCTTTAACATTTCCGATATTAATACAATCTTCTTGTTCTGCTTTGCGAATGTAAATACCGCTTCCTTGGACTTGGTAAACTAGCCCTCTTAAAGAAAGAATTTCAATGGCTTTTCGAATGGTATTCCGACTTGCTTCAAAATCAATCATTAATTGATCCACAGTTGGCAATTTTGTATTTACTTCATAAACTTTTTGTCTGATACGGCGTTCGATTTCTTCAGCGATCACCTTATATTTAATCATAAAGGGTATTTCCTTTCTATTAATAGTGCTTGATGCATTTATTATAGCAGATAATGGCAAAGACGTTTGAGAATAATTAAAAGTGATTGGGTATTGTAAAATTAGTACCAATGAATTATAATAAAACCATCAAAAGAAAGCGCTTTATTTTTAAAAATAAAAAATAGGGGGATTCAAAGATGGAAAAATTTATGACGGTATTAGAGGAGAAAATGACACCCATTGCAGTTAAACTCGACAACAATCGGTACATTACGGCAATTAAAGATGGTTTTTTTGGAGTCATGTCATTATTAATTATTGGGTCATTCTTTTTATTAGTTGCTAATTTACCAATTACAGGCTATCCAGAGTTTATGGCATCGCTATTAGGTGAAAATTGGACAACCTATTTCACTGTTCCGTATGACATGACGATGAATGTTATGACCTTTTATGTCATTATTGCAATGGCTCGAAGTTTAGCAAAAACCTACGGAATGGACAGCATTTCGTGTATTTCATCGGTAGTCGTTGCTTTCTTAATTTTAACACCAACATTTGAGTTTAAAGACGGAGCTCTCGGAATGGGAATCCCATTAAGTAACTTAGGCGCAAGTGGACTGTTTTTAGGGATGTTAACAGCAGTAGCGGCAGTTGAAATTGTTCATTTTATTGATAAAAAGGGTTGGAAAATCAAAATGCCTGATTCAGTTCCAGCCAATGTTTCTCGGTCATTTTCAGCGTTGATTCCAGCACTTTTTGTTATTATTATTTTTAACTTAGTACGTATTTTGTTTAGTCTTACTGAGTTTGGTACAATGCAAGCGTTTATTTTCCATTATTTACAAGTTCCGTTAACAAGTCTAGGAAGCACGTTACCTGCTACGCTATTGATTACACTATTTGAAGCACTGTTATGGTGTTTTGGGATTCATGGTTCCAATGTAGTCGGCGGAATTATGCAACCTATTTGGTTATCCTTGACAGCAGACAATCAAGCAGCCTTTGCTTCAGGTGAAGCATTGCCTCATATTGTCAACTATCAATTTTATTCTAATTTTATGAAAATTGGTGGATTTGGTGGAACATTTGGTTTAGCTATTTTAATCTTATTATTTGCAAAATCAAGTCAATTTAAGGCGCTTGGAAAATTAGCCTTCGGACCAGGGTTGTTCAATATTAATGAGCCCTTGATTTTTGGGATTCCGATTGTTCTAAATCCAATCATGATGATTCCATTTATTTTGACGCCGCTTGTTTTATGTATTGTAGCGTATTTTTCAATGAAAACGGGTTTAGTCCCTTATACAAATGGCACGAATATTCCATGGACAACACCTCCTGTGATCGCTGGCTTTTTAGTAAGTGGTTGGCGAGGAGCGTTGCTGAATATCGTTCAAATTGTAATTTCTATGGTTATTTATTACCCATTCTTTAAATCAGCCGATAAAATCGCATATGACGCAGAAATGCAAACGTCAGAAGTAAGTGCTGAATCAGTAACAGAAGCTTAAAATAAATAGTAAAAAGGAGTTTTTATAATGTGTAGTTTACCAAAAGATTTTTTATGGGGTGGCGCAGTTGCTGCCCATCAATTAGAAGGCGGTTGGAATCAAGGTGGCAAAGGGATGAGTATCGCAGACGTTTTGACGGCAGGAACGAAAGACCAACAGCGTTTGATTACAGAAGGATTATTACCTGGGAAATATTACCCAAATCATGAAGCCATCGATTTTTATCATAAATATGAAGAGGATATCCAATTATTTGCAGAAATGGGTTTTAAGTGCTTTAGAACCAGTATTGCATGGTCGCGTATTTTTCCAAAGGGGGATGAGCTTGTTCCAAATGAAGAGGGCCTAGCCTTTTATGATAAACTGTTTGATACATTGTTAAAATACAATATTGAACCGGTAATCACCTTGAGTCATTTTGAGATGCCGTATCACTTAGCAACAGAGTATGGTGGTTTTTATAATAGAAAAGTAGTAGATTTCTTCGTACGATACGCAACAACGGTAATGGAACGTTATCAATCGAAGGTGAAGTATTGGATGACGTTTAATGAAATTAACAATCAAATGAATACAAGTAATGATATTTTTGGTTGGACGTGTTCAGGAGTGAAATTTTCTGAATTTGCTCAGCCAGAAGAAGTGTTGTATCAAGTAGCACATCATGAGCTGATTGCGAGTGCGTTAGTCGTTAAAAAAGGAAAAGAAATCAATCCAGATTTTCAAATAGGGTGTATGGCTTCATTTGTGCCAATTTATCCATATTCTTGTGCTCCTAATGATATGATGCTAGCAACAGAAAGTATGCATGATCGTTTCTTCTTTACGGATGTTCATATTCGTGGTCACTATCCAAATTATATTCTCAAAAAATGGGGACGGGATGGCATTCATGTTGCAATGGAAGCAGGTGACGAAGCCATTTTAGCTAGTGGGAAAGTTGATTATCTAGGATTTAGTTACTATATGTCAAATGCAGTGAAGTCAGATGCGAACAATGACAACAGTAAGTCACTAGATGGAAGCAATCACTATTCAGTACGAAATCCTCATGTGGAAGCGAGTGACTGGGGATGGCAAATTGATCCAGTTGGGTTGCGGTATGCACTAAATACGTTATACGAACGCTACGAAATTCCGTTGTTTATTGTCGAGAATGGCTTCGGTGCGATTGACGAATTAAAAGCAGATGGAAGTTGTGACGACGGGTATCGCATTGACTATTTAAAAGCGCATATTGCAGAATTTAAAAAAGCGGTTGAAATAGATGGCGTTGAGTTGATGGGTTATACGCCTTGGGGTTGCATCGATTTAGTTTCCTTTACGACAGGAGAAATGAAGAAACGTTATGGATTCATTTATGTAGATAAGGACAACGAGGGGAAAGGAACGTTGCAACGTTCTAAGAAAAAAAGCTTTGATTGGTATAAGGAAGTCATTGCTAGTAATGGAGAACAATTGTAGTCAAAAAAGGAACTTCGCATCGAAGTTCCTTTTTTGATTTTAATTAACAAACAGCTCGTTTTCGTTTCTTGCCAACACGATTCATTTGAACTGCTTTTTCGATGTTTGTAATAGCGAGAGGAACTTTACAAGCAGTGTCCCCCATCCTAACGTCTACAGCTCCAATAGTAAGTGCGGTTTTTTTTGCTTTATCGAGTAAAGAAGGGCAATAACAACCAACTGATATTACAAAGCTATTCATAGTATAGCGAACAGCATTTTTTGCTTGATGAATGGTCTGTTCAATCGTATTTAATAAAAGAAGCACTTCTTGATGATTGATGGCGGTGTCAGGAGCAATGGAGAGAAACTTTCCATAACAACTCCAGCCGGTATCTTCAAGTAATTCATCATCTGAATGAATCCACTTTAAAGCCAATTCGATTGCGTAAGGACTCTCCGCAGCAACGCTAGCTACAATCGCTTCGCTGATGGCAGACCAATTAGACGTATTTGCCCAATGTTCTAATTGATTTTTTGTCATTAATTTAGGATTGATAGCCAAGCCAGCTAAATATTGGGCATCTGAATTGCCAGTATCAAATAAATCTAAAGCAAGTTGTTGATTTTTTTTAACTTCTTTCACAAGATGTTTTTTTAAATCGCCAATTTTCACTCCAAATAAAGGACCTGGCGCTCCATGTCGGATAAATGTTTTTTTTGTTTGTTCGGTTCCAAGTTCAGTAAGCTGTGTCATTATCTCTATTACATTCATTAGAATCTCCTTAATTTGTACTATCGTATAGTTTATTATAAAGGAGGTTAGGGTATATTTCTATTAAATCTATCTTACGTGTAGAACTGACACTATTTCTAATAGTATAAATATGGAAAAATAGATCATTTATAACAAATAAACGATGCGCTACATTATTAAAGAAAGTAAAATTGTTTCAAAATAAGAACGGTACGAATTAGATAAAAGAGTCCGTGAACTTTTTTATCTCTATAACATTTTAAAAGTTGATGAACAGGTCGTAATTATCATGTAGATGTACTATAATAGAGATTACTAACTTATTGGAGGAACAAACATGCAATCTTTACCAAATTGTCCTGAATGTCAGTCAGAATATACTTATGAAGATGGTAGCCTTTTGGTTTGCCCAGAGTGTGGTCATGAGTGGAGTGTAGAATCAAACGAAGAAACGAATGAGCAAAACGTTATCAAAGATTCTAACGGCAATATTTTGAATGATGGAGACACCATTACTGTAATCAAAGACTTAAAAGTCAAAGGAAGCTCATCTGCATTAAAAATGGGAACACGTGTTAAAAATATTCGTTTAGTTGATGGAGATCATAACATTGATTGTAAAATTGATGGCTTTGGTCCAATGAAATTAAAATCTGAATTTGTTAAAAAGATTTAATCAGTTAAGGCAGCGGAAAAGTAGCTAAGGTAAGCTATTTTTCCGCTGTTTTTTTAAAATTTAAAGATAACGGTTACATGTATAGACCAATTTACAACATTCATACAAAAATAACATCAAAAACTGATAGATATTTTAAAAGAATCTGCTAAAATGAAAGGGAGAACAGATTTTATTGACTGGTAGAACTAATGGTATGAAAAACTGGATTCATTTAGTATATAAAAAATGGAAAAAGTGACATATAAGCATTTCTATCCTTAATTTTTGTCGCTCAAAACAATAGATGGAGGGATGTTGTGTTGGAAAATAAAAAAGTTGGCAAGCGTTATACGAAGCAATTTATGCTTCATTTAGTAATGGTAACGCTAATGGTATTTGGGGGAATGGCACCGACGGTTTCAGCGATTGGAGAAGCACAGACTGCAACAAGTAGCGAAACGAACGAGCCGGTTGAAAAGGAATTGAAAGCGGATACCGAAGTTCCTAGTGCAGTTGAATCAGATGCTAAGAAAGAGGTTGTCAAAGAAGAACCATTTCTAAAAGAAGAGCTTGAACCTTCTGTAAGTAAGGACGTTCACGCTCCTGTTGTGGAAGAACAACCAAAAGAAGTAGAGACTCAAAAACAGACATTGACGATTTTAGGAACAACCGATGTACATGGAAATTTGTGGGACTGGTCTTATGAGGATTCAGCTCAAAAAAATGTAGGACTAGCAAAAGTCAGTACGTTCGTTCAAGAAACACGAAAACAAAATCCAAACACACTATTGATTGATAATGGTGACAATATTCAAGGAACACTCTTAACCGATGACCTTTACAATGTAAAACCAGAACTAGTGAATCAAATCCATCCCATGATTGCGGCAATGAATTACATGGATTATGACTCCATGACGTTAGGCAATCACGAATTTAATTTCGGTTTAGATTTAATAAAAAAAATACAAAATGAAGCTAATTTCCCACTATTATCAGCAAATACGTACAAAAAAGCTGATGGGCAACATTTTGTAGATGCCTATCGCATTAAAGAAGTTAATGGTGTTAAAGTTGCGATTTTAGGCTTAACAATTCCACATATTCCAGTGTGGGATGGTGGGAAAGTCGATTCTCTAGAATTTAAATCATTAAGAGAAGAAGCTAAAAAACAAGTTAAGCTACTAAAAGAAAAAGAACAGGCGGATATTATTGTTGCATCAATTCATGCAGGTTTAGATAATCGAGATCCAGAAGCAGCAGCTATTAACGTCATTGAAGAAGTGCCAGAGATTGATGCCTATTTAGTAGGACATGATCATAAAGACATCGCACGTAAAATTAAAGATAGTAATGGAACTGAAAAACCAGTTGGTGGCGCACAAGACACTGGAACTGGTGTAGTAAAAATTGATTTAGCCGTTTCAAAAACAGTAGATACTGAAAAATGGAATGTAGAAAGCAGTTCTGTTGAAGTTGTCAAAACAGCTAAATATCCAGCAGATGAAAAATTAAAGACTTTAACAAACAGCTACCACGAAACAGTCAATCAATTTATTAAAGACCCGATTGCAAAAGCAACAGCGGATTTCTTACCACAAGAAGAAGTTAAAGGAATCCCGGAAGCACAAATAAAACCAACAGCAATGATTTCGTTAATTAACAATGTACAAAAGCAAGTAACAGGAGCAGATATTTCAGCAGCCGCTCTTTTCAAAGCGTCTAGCTCGTTGCCAGCAGGCCCTGTTACTTTTGCAACGATTTTTGATATATATAAATATGCGAACACATTAGTAGGTGTAGAAATTACTGGTGCTCAATTAAAAAACTATATGGAACGGCAAGCTGCTTACTACAATCAATACCAAGCAGGGGACGTTACAGTTAGCTTTAATGAAAATATTCGCGTATACAATTACGATATGTTTTCTGGAGTTGACTATAAAATTGACATTTCGAAACCAGTAAACTCAAGAATTACTGACTTGACCTATCAAGGGAAAGCAATTAACGATACGGATTCCTTTAAATTAGCTATCAATAATTACCGCTACGAAGGTCTCAAAAGTGACGGCATTATTACTGCTGAACCTTATTATTCATCAGATCCTTTAACCTTGAGAAGTGCGATTGTAGACTATGTTAAAACCAAAGGTACCATTGATCCAACTGAAGAATTAGAAAACAATTGGGAAATCATTGGGGCAGATTTGACTCATTATCTAAGACCCTATATTGTTGAACAAGTTAACCTTGGTAATATCGAAGTTAAACAATCCGATACAGGTAGAACACCTAATATTGAATCTTTAAACGTTAATAAACTAATTGCAGAAGGAAAAATTCCAGAAGAAATAATCAATCAAAAAACACCTTTTACAATTATGCACACAAATGACATGCATGGAAGAATGGATGCAGATCTTAAAAACAACACACTTGGAGTAGCTAAATTAAAAACTTACAAAGATCAAATTCAGCCAACCCTAATGGTCGATGCAGGAGATGCTTTCCAAGGTTTGCCACTTTCAAATTATCGTCAAGGATTAGATATGGCAGCCGCAATGAATGCGGTAGGATATGATGCGATGACAGTCGGGAATCATGAATTTGATTTTGGTTACGACGTGGCTATGGCATACAAAAACGCGTTAAACTTTCCAATAGTATCGGCAAATGTGTACAAAGATGGGGCACGTTCATTTGAACCCTATACGATTGTTGAAAAAGCGGGACGTAAATACGCGATTATTGGTTTAACTACGCCTGAAACAGCAACAAAAACACATCCAGATAATGTTGAAGGTGTGACCTTTACAGATCCAATTCCTGAAGCAAAAGAACTATTAACGGAACTTAAAGGAAAAGCGGATTCGTATGTATTTTTAAGTCACTTAGGAGTAGATGAAACGACGCCAACCAAGTGGCGAAGTGATACTCTAGCTAAGTCTTTAAGTGAAGATACGGCGTTTAGCGATTTTGATATGGTCATTTTAGATGGTCATTCTCACACAGCCTTAAAAGAAGGTCTTCGATTTGGCAATGTTTTACTTGCGCAAACGGGTAATTATTTAAACAATGTTGGGATTGTAAACGCAGACTTTGGGAAAAATCCAAGCTCATTAAATGCTTCTCTAACACCAGCAGCTAGTTTAGCTGAATTAGTACCAGATCCAACAGTACAAGCCATTGTAGAAACTGCTAAAACAAACTTTGCAGAAGGAACATCAGAAGTAGTGATTCCTTATAATCCATTTACACTTAATGGCGAGCGAGACAATGTTCGTACAAGAGAAACGAATTTAGGAAACTTAATTAGTGATGCTTTGTATGATTACGGTCAAACTGGTTTTGCTCACCCCTCAGATTTTGCAGTCATTAATGGCGGGGGTATTCGTGCAAGCTTATTGCAAGGACCCGTGACAAAGGGAGATGTCATTGCAGTTCTACCATTTGGGAATATTATTTCGCAAGTTGCAGCAACTGGAGATCAAGTATATCAACTGTTCGAGCATTCACTTCGTTCAATGCCACGAACAGATAAAGAAGGCAAGGTCATTTTAGATGACAATGGACTTCCAGCATTAGGAGCTAATGGAGGCTTCTTACAGGCATCAGAATCGATTCGTGTCTATTACGATTCTACTAAAAAAGGCGCGGATTCAGAAGCTAAAACAGCAGGCGAACGCATTTTAAGAGTAGAATTGCTAAATAAACAAACAGGCAAATACGAGCCATTAGACAAAAAGAAAACTTACTATGTTACAACAAATGATTTCCTAGCAGCAGGAGGCGATGGCTTTACAATGCTAGGTGGGGAACGTGAAGAAGGGCCATCCATGGAAATGATTGTGATGGATTACCTGAAATCAGCCGGTACGCTTCGTGCCGTTTCAACTAAAGGAACGGTTGATTTGTCGAAATATGCTACGGAATTTCCAGGTGCACGTATTGTTTCAATGACGGAAGAAGACTTTTTAAATGCGAATAAACCAAAACCCGAAGTCCCAGGTAATAATGAATCGGGTATTGGAGAAGAAACAACTAGTCCAGGAACTGGAAGTACAGGAATTGGAAATCAAAGTAACAAACCAGCTGGCAATCAAAATTGGAACACGAATACCAACAATCAAGAAAAAATTTCTAACACAGAGAGGAATTTCCCAGCAACAGGAGAACAACAGGGAAACGAGTTGCTAAGTGGTTTTGCTTTACTTGCTTTGACAAGTGTAGGGCTATGGTGCAATAGTAGACGAAAAAAAACATCTTGATAAGTGGATAATTGATGAAAGGGTCAGACAAGATAGTCACGTCTGACCCTTTTTATTTTAAAAAATAGCGAATAAAATTTATTTTAAACCACCTGTTTTTTTAAATCTATGGTATAATATCAAATGCATGAGGAATTTATTTTTATAATGAAAAAACGTAAACCGATTTGGTTTTTAATTTCATAAAAATAGCCTATTAGCCAAATGTAAGGCTATTTTTTTTTGGAAAAGTTTGAGCATTAAAAAAACCTTTAGCAAAATTCGATAGAACATCGTATCTATCAAGTAAAGAGGGGGAGTTTGATGAAGTATTTAATTGGAGTTATCGGTATTTTTCTGATTTTAGGAACGGCATGGTTATTTAGCAAAGATCGTAAAAAAATCAAATTTCGACCAATCTTTACGATGTTGGTTTTACAGTTTGTACTAGGGTACATATTGTTGAATACTGGAGTAGGAAATTACTTAGTTTCTGGAATTGCAGATGGATTTGGCCAATTACTTATGTATGCTTCAGAAGGAGTAAATTTTGTTTTTGGTGATGTCATCAATCCAAAAGGGAATTCATTTTTCTTAGCAGTGTTGATGCCCATCGTGTTTATCTCAGCTTTGATTGGAATTTTACAATATATCAAAGTACTGCCATTTATTATTAAATATCTAGGTCTAGGCTTAAGTAAAATTAATGGTATGGGTAAATTAGAGTCGTATAATGCAGTCGCTTCTGTTATTTTAGGTCAATCAGAAGTTTTCATTTCAGTCAAAAAGCAATTGGATTTATTATCTGAAAAACGTCTGTATACGCTATGTGCTTCAGCTATGTCTACGGTTTCCATGTCGATTGTCGGTTCTTATATGATGTTGTTAAAACCAGAATATGTCGTTACAGCATTAGTTTTGAATTTATTTGGCGGATTTATCATTGTTTCGTTATTAAATCCATATGAAGTTTCTGAAGAAGAGGATATGTTGGAAGTTCAAAATGAAGAAAAACAAACCTTCTTTGAAATGCTAGGCGAATATATTATGGATGGTTTTAGAGTAGCAATTACAGTTGGAGCGATGTTGATTGGTTTTGTTGCATTAATTGCAATGATTAATGCCATTTTTGAAGGTGTTTTTGGAATCTCTTTCCAAAATGTATTAGGATATGCCTTTTCACCATTAGCCTTTTTAGTGGGAATACCTTGGAGCGAAGCCATTGATGCAGGAAGCATTATGGCAACTAAATTGGTTTCCAATGAATTTGTGGCAATGACCAACCTAAAAATGGGAAATCTTCAATTTTCAGACCGTTCAATGGCAATTCTCTCTATCTTTTTAGTTTCATTTGCTAATTTTTCATCGATTGGTATCATTTCAGGCGCAATTAAGAGCTTAAATGAACGTCAAGGAAATGTAGCAGCGAAATTAGGATTAAAATTATTATTTGGAGCAACCTTAGTTAGCTTTTTATCAGCTGCTGTTGCAGGCTTGTTATTTTAAGCTGAAAGATAATCATGCAAATAAAAAGTCAGTAATCTCAATGGCATTTTGCCTCAGATTACTGACTTTTTCTATTCTTCATTACATAATAAACGCTGGATTTTATCATGAGAGATATGTTCTAATCCCCAATTACAAATAACATCCAATACAGGAATCATACTTTGTCCGCTTTCTGTCAGAGAGTATTCAACATGAGGAGGAACTTCCTTAAAGATTTTCCGTCGAATAAGTTGGTCTTGTTCTAGTTCTCGTAGTTGATTGGTTAATGTTTTATGTGAGATTTTTTCGATGTATTTTTGAAGTTCATTGAAACGAACGGTTTTGCTTTCATAAAGTTCATATAGAATCATAATTTTCCATTTGCCTTGAATTAATTTCATGGTGGCATCAAATTCATTTAAATACATTTTTTTCGCTCCTTTAAACCAGTACATCGTTACTAAAAGGTTCCTTAGTGAAAAACAAGTGCGTACTAGTAATCTTCTAACAGTATAATATACTAAGAAGATAAATACACGAAAAGAGGAAAATGAGATGAAAAAATTAATTGTGATTACGGGTGCAAGTAGTGGTTTTGGAAAAGAAATGGCTTATTTATTTAGTAGAGCGGGGCATCCATTATTATTAATTGGACGTCGTGTAGACTTAATGGAGCAATTTAATTTGCCAAATACTCTTGTTCGAAAAGTAGATGTGAGAGATGCTAGTGAATTTGAAAAAGCTGTTCGTGAAGCAGAACAAAAATACGGAAAAGTTGATTTATTAATTAACAATGCAGGCATGATGTTGCTTGGAAATGTATGGGAACAAGATAGTGATGAGTGGCAAATAATGTTGGATATTAACATCAAAGGAGTCTTAAATGGAAGTAAAATTGTACTAAACGATATGATGGAAAGAAATGCCGGTTCGATTGTAAATATTTCTTCCATTGCAGGTCGTAAAACTTTTGGCAATCATGCGGTTTACAGTGCGTCGAAGTTTGGTGTTCATGCCTTAACAGAAACTATTCGAGAGGAAGTAGCTAGCACTAACGTTCGAGTAATGCTAGTTGCGCCAGGGGCTGCTGAGACGGAACTGTTGGGTCATACTACTAGCGATAGTATCAAAGAAGGCTATCAAGAATGGAAAGCAATGATGGGAGGGACTTCAATGAATCCTAAATACGTGGCTGAATCTGTTAAATTCATGTATGATTTGCCACAAGAAGTGATTATTCGAGAATTGCTGATTGCTGCTACGAAACAAGACGCCTAATCATTTTTAAGTTGTTGAATAATGTTTCGCTTCTTAGTGCTATCTTTGCTATAATAAATTGGATTGCGTATCTAGTAGAACGTAAAATAGGATTTGATAGTATCATTAAAAAGGAGCCATTAGAATGACCAGAAAAAGAGGATTTGAAGTAATAAGTAAGTATCAAGATCAAGGAATCAATCTCCCAACAAGAGCTACTAAACAAGCAGCAGGTTATGATTTTGAAGCATCGGAAGATGTTGTCATTCCTACTTTTTGGAAAACATTAGTAAAAAATGTGATTTGGGAAGTAACGAATGCATTTAAAGATACAGAGATTACGATGGAAGATCAAAAATTTTTAAAACCCGTGTTAGTACCAACTGGCATCAAAGCATATATGGGGGCTGAAGAATATTTGCAGCTAGCAAACCGTTCCGGGAATCCCTTGAAAAATTTCTTGATTTTAGCTAATGGTGTTGGTGTAATCGATGCAGATTATTATGGCAATGATGCTAATGAAGGACATATTATGTTTCAATTTATCAATTTTGGTTTAACAGATAAAGTTATTAAAAAAGGTGAACGAGTAGGTCAAGGCATCTTTTTACCCTTTTTGAAAGTAGATAATGATACATCTGAAACAGAACGCACAGGCGGATTTGGTTCTTCAGGCAACTAGCAAAAAAACATCCCATATGTTTAATGGGATGTTTTTTTATTTATTATTTTTTACATAATGCAATTCAGAAAGAAGCTTAGTTACTAATTTTAAATCTTTTTTAGTAGGAATCGGATTCCAATGAAAAACAGGTATATCTTTACTAAAAATTTTAGGTATTGAAACATCGGTTATAATCAAATCAATATCTTCGATGTGTTCATTAAATACAATCGGAAAAGGATTTAAATCTTTCATTTGCTCTTGTAAAGAATCTCGTTCGATGACATTTAAACCAGAAGCAAGGTAAATCGAAACGGGTTTTTCTTTTCTTTTTAGCAAATCAAGGACTAAAATTAAATACTGTGGGATCAATTGATTGTTGCGTTTAAAAATAAGTGAAAAATAAGGTTCATCTCTTTCTAATTTTAAACAGAATTGTTTAATTTTCACATAGTTATCTGGAGAGCGCTTAAAAATGTTAGAACCATTGTCTAAAATACCATAAACATTACTAGGTCCAATTAAATATAGTGCGCGGCTGTGTAGAGAGAGTAAATTTGTATAAAGGTAGAAATACTCGTTCGGAGTTAACGAAATTTCAAAAAATGTACAGAATCGTTTAATCCATATTTGACTAGCAGTAACAGGTACAAATTCATGATTTGTATCAATATCAACAACTGAATAAAAATCATGATGAGAAAAAGAGCTGGTGGTCGCTAATGAAAAATACAAAAACTGCAGTTCGTATTTCGTCAATAACTCAGCAGGCAAACTTAAAGTTTCAGCTAAAGTCAGTGCAAATTCTCGGAATTGGTCGTAGGAAAGATTGTGGTTTTGAAATTGTTGATAGTCTTCTTCATAATCAATGACATAACCCTGTTTAATTCGAATTAGAGAAACTGCAATCCAGACAATCATTTTATTAACATCAGGAATGGGAAGATTTTTAAAATTCTTTGTAATATCATGAAGAGTTACTTGTAATCTATGCAAATCAATATCCGGGAAGGGCCATTGTGTAGAGCTATACGATTCCCAAAAAAAAGTATAGTAGAAGTAGCGAATTTGATGTTCTTTACCAACAATCATTTGATTTTTTGCAAGATCTAAAGTTAAATCATATTGCTTCACTAAACGTTTTAAGCTGTCCAAATAACGTTTAGTGGTTGAAACACTTTGATAGTGCTTGGCAGAAAATTGAGAGATGTTCGTAAAATCTTGGTTGAAAATATCTAAACAAGCCTTAAAATTGATGGACTGTTCTAAATAATTTACATAGAGTATTTGAGGATCAAAGGAATCAACAAGCGTAAAAATAATGTTACGCTCATTTTGAAAATCTAAATGAATATCCTTTTCTAAACAAAATTGAAGAATATCTTGTTGAAAAGCTTGTAACAATCTAAGAGTTGTTCGCTTATCTAGACTAAATTTTTTAGATACTGATGAAATGGTTTGAATTTCGTCAGATTCCTTTAAAAGATAAAATAGTTTTAATTTATTTAAGGCATCTTTATTTAGTAACCGTATCAAAATGTAACCTCCTAGAAAATGAAAGATGAGTAAGAGCTTAACTAGTTCAATTTATGTCGTAATATACACAAATTGAATAAAAAAACGCGATTATTCAGTTTTTTTGTTTTTTTAATTCAATTTTATGCAAAAAAACATCTTTTTTTTTATTAAATTCCAATGAATGTAAACGGTTTATGCGAGTGTATATAATATTAATTAAGGTATAAACTGATAATTGCTATAAGAAAAAGCATAAAATGAATCTTCCTAATTAATCTGTCATCGGATATAATGAGAATACAGCTATAAAAAAGCTGTAGGATTGTTGATACGACAGGTGACTCTAATCGGTTTTTTCAATAAATAGTAGCTTCATTTTAACAGAAAATAATTAAAACCTAAATAGAAAACCAGTGAAAGTTGTCTAGATAAAAAAATATAGAAGAGGATTGGTAGAATGAAGTCACTAATAGAACAAAAAGACAGCAGAAAACTTGCTTTACTAGACTATTTGGCAGTAACTCAAAAGACATCAGTAGACGCTTGTAGTGCCTATTTAAATATAAGTGAAAAAGTTTTACTATTAGAACTGATGCAACTTCAAAATTTTATAGAAACCTGGGCAGACCAACTAAACATTACAATTGAAAATGATACAATTTCATTTAGTAAAAATCCAACTTTTGAAATGGAAAACGTCTATGTTGCTCTTAGAAAAAATTCTACTTTCTATTTATTACTTAACGAATCATTTCAATCAAAAGAAGCAACATTAAATGATTTTGCAGAAGCATATTACTGTAGCTATAATTATGTTTACCGTGCGAAAGAAAGAGTAGCACAATACATTGCGGAGTATAATTTTCAATTTGATTCAAAAACATTAGCGCTAAAAGGCAATAAACAAGCACTTCGGTTTTTCTTTTACAATTTCTACTGGGAGGTTCTAAAAGGAAAAGATTGGCCTTTTGGAAAAGAACTTAGAATCGAATTAGAAGATAAGCTAAAAGGGATGGAAGCAGACATTACGTTAACACCAATTGAAAAAGAAAAATTCCTTTATTGGATGGCTATCTGTTACCTACAAGTTAAAAAACAACAAACAGTGGATCAAAATTCTTTGTACCAAATAGTTGCGGAACAAGACCCACAATTTGTAAAAGTAAAAGAGCAATTAGCTTCTCTTTACGAAACAACTGAAATTGATGATGAGGTCAAAACAGAAGAAGTCTACTTTTTATATTTTGGGTTACTACTGGTTCAAGAAAAAAACATCTTAAGCACGATTAGTTCAGCGGATAAAAAAATCTTGGCCGAAACGAAACCGTTAATTCAAATGAAAATGAAATTAGCAAAAGAAAATAATTTAAAATTTAAATAAAACAGCAATTTACGGTTGCTGTTTTTTTCTAGTTGAAAGATAGATTGAAAAAAAAAAAGCATCTGGTCGCTTGGTGTAGCAAGGGTTTCTATTGTTTCATTAAATTTAGTTCATTTAAATTACAAGTAAAGATACATTTTTACTGAAAATAAGATATAATGAGAATTAGTGAATAACTCTAGTTTTAATTTAAAAGAGATGATTACAATAACACAATAAGGGGAAAGCAAATGACAGAGAAAAACAATAATCAAGAAGAGCAAAACGAGTTAAAAAATAGCGAGGAAATGGCAAGTGAAGAGACTACTGAAAAAGCAGAGCAAGTACTTATTGAAAAAGAAGAAGTTGTTGAAGCAAGTGAATTAGAAGAGGAGTTTGAAGATGATCTAGAAGATTTTTCAGATGAAGAACTTGAAGAAGAACCTAAAAGTAAATTAGCTAAATACATGGGGCCAATTTTATATAGTCTATTGGGAATTATGATTGTCGCAGCACTAATCTTTACTTATTACGTGTTCCCATTCTTTAGCAAGGTTTCAGGTGAATGGACGGGTTCCAGTGCTTCAGGAACTTTTAAAATTGTGAACAAAGGCAAAGATTCAGAATTTCGTTTTGTTGATATGAATGGAACCAAAGGCTTAGATTTAATTTTTGAAAGCAACTTAAGTCGTAAAGGTGTTAATCAGTATGATGTAACGAACACCAAAGTGAAATTATCATTGTCTAAAAAAGATATTTCTAAAGAAAATATTGAAGCGATGAAAAAAGAAACAAAATTAGTAAAAGTTGAGAAAGAAACAGCTAAGGAAGTTATTTTAAGCTATACAAAAGAAGGAATCAAATCAAGCTTTGGTGATACTAAACTAAACGATCTCTTTCATTACCAACTATCTGATATCAACTGGATGTTAAAAGGTGAAACACTTGTGTTGAAAAATCAAGTATTTGCAAATCCTTCATTAGATTTCCAACGTAAATAATCTTTCAAATAATCTTAACCAGACGTGCGTCTTGGTTAAGATTATTTTTTTTTGAGGATATCATTATCCTTTTATTTAAACTCTGTGCTATACTCAATTTAATTAAAATAAATAGAAAGAAGGAACCAATCATGCCTTTAAATATCTATTTAAATTTCAAAAATCAAGCAAGAGATGCAATCGAATTATACGAGAAAGTATTTTCAGTAAAATGTCAGGATATTATGACCTATGGAGAAGTTGAAATGGAAGGGGCACCTCCCATGGATGAAGCAACTAAAAAGCTCATCATGAATGCCAGTATTGAAATGGAAGGTACGAAAGTCATGTTCGCTGATGTTCCTGATTTTATGGAGTATAAGCCGGGCGATAATATTACCTTAGTCATTGATACATCCGATGAAACTCAGTTAACTACTCAATTTAATCAATTAGCTGAAGGTGGGAAAATAACGATGCCCTTGACAGAAACATTTTGGTCTAAGAAGTATGGTCAAGTAATCGATAAGTTTGGCATTGGATGGCAATTTAATCTATCATAAAGTAAAAAGAGCCGATTTTTTGGATACTATTTCCAAGAAATCGACTCTTTTTAAACTATCATTTATTTTGAAAAATATATTGGTGTTTTGTTATTTTTATTCAAATAAATATTACTTTAGTGTAATAAAGTAATTCATATGTGTAAAAATATATAATACTGTGTAAGCTCTCTGTGTAAGTGTTAAGTGAGGGAATACACGGTATTTCATTTGGCACGATAATTGCTTTGTACATAATTGGGATGGCAAAATATGTAAAGGAGGGTTGACGTATTATTCTGTAATTTAATCAGCTTTAATAAAAAAAGAAGATTAAACTGTGTTCTCAATAATATTCAAAGATATGGAGTTAAGAAAACTTTAAATGATAGCGTTTTCTTAAAAAGCTACAATTCTATTAGACTCTAATAGAAAACTAACTAAAAGAGGTGTCAAAATGAAGAAAATGAATCGAAAAGTTTTTGGAACATTTGCTACTATTTTGTTAACATGTGGATTAGCTGCTTCAACAGTTGTAACGGTAGCGATTGCTTCACCAGAAAAAGTGCAGGCAGCAGAAACAGCTCCTTACCGCAACGTGATGTATTATGGTGATTGGTCAATCTGGGGTGGAGAAGGAAACTTTTATCCAAAGGATATTCCAGCAGATCAATTAACACATTTGAATTTTGCTTTTATGGATTTTGATAGCAATGGGAATTTTAAATTTACAGATAAAGATGCAGCAGTCGGTGCACCAGTTGGACAAGAAGGCGTTCAATGGGGTGGAGCAAATGCGGGCGTATTAAATGCCCTCCAAGATTTACGTGCAAGCAATCCAAATATGAAAATTGGGATTTCAATTGGCGGTTGGTCAAAATCAGCAAACTTTTCAACAGTTGCTGCAAACCCAACAGCAAGAGCGAATTTTGTTGCCAATGCTATGAAATTTGTTAAATATACAAACATGGATTTTGTCGATATTGATTGGGAATATCCAACTTCTGTTCGACAACCAGACACTGTAGATAATAAAAATGATACAGGAACTCCAAATGCAACACCAGCAGACAAAGACAACTATATTACACTATTAAAAGATTTGCGTGCAGGCTTAGAAAAGCAAGGAACTGAAATTGGCAAAAAATATGAACTAACTGTTGCTTTACCTGCCTCTCAAGGAACACTAGCAGCAGGAATTGACGTGGCCAACTTATTTAAAGTCGTTGATTTTGCAAATGTTATGACCTATGACATGAATGGCGCTTGGGGCAATCAAAGTGCGCACCATACAGCTTTATATGGCAATCCAAAAGACCCTCAATACAACAGTGGACTGTCTGTCGATCAAACGGTTAAGTATCTTGAAGACAAAGGTGCATCCCCAGATAAAATTGTTATTGGCTCCGCTTTCTATACAAGAGGTTGGAATAAGGTAGCGCAAGGAAATGACCCATTACAACCAGGACTTTTCCAAGCTGCAGAAAAAAACAATAAAGATGCTGATTTATCTTTGACCTATGGTGCTAAAAATGAAAAACCTTTAACTTCTGGTGATGGTGGACGAGCTGGTGGTGTTTGGGCGTACCGTAGCATCGATGCGTTGAAAAAAGCGACGACAGGTTTGACTGAATATTGGGATGACGTGGCGAAAGCACCTTATTTATACAGTAAAGATACGGGTGAATTTTTCAGTTATGACAATACACGCTCAATTGGCTATAAATCGCAATATGTAAAGGATAAAAAGCTAGGTGGAATCATTTCGTGGATGCAGTCACAAGATAAACCAACGACTTCAACAAAACGCGATGAATTGACAAAAGCGATTAAAACAGGCCTATTAGGAAACACTGCAATTCCGAGTAATCCAATCGTTTATACAAATTTAAATGTTCAAGCAAGCATCACGCCTTATAACGAAAATGGAGCAGGATACGAAATTACAATCAAAAACAATGAAGTTGCAAATGAAAGCAATGAAGTTCTAAAATTAACAGAACTTGCTTTTGAAACGGTTAAAACTCCAAAATTCTATTTAACAACAAGCGCAAATGAAACACTAACGGCGGGTGATTATACTGCTGGAACAGTAACAACAGCAAATGGCATGACTGCAATTGACCTTTCATCTGTTTATGACGGTCAAACGATTCCACAAGGAGCCTCATATAAATTCCGTTTGAAGTCAAGTGCAGCTACAGTTGATGTTAAAAATATTCAAAAAATTAGTTTAACTCAACGAATGGCAAAAAATGGCGTTGAGCTAGGTAAGCAAGATATTTATACAGGTAATGGCGAAGTAACACCGCCCGATCCAAGTGATACTGTAGCACCAAGCATTCCAACTAATTTAGTAGCAAGCAATGTAACGGGTTCGACAGCAACTGTTACATGGTCTGCTTCAACAGATAATATAAAGGTTGCAGGTTACAAAGTACTTCGTGATGGAGTGGAAGTTAGCAATGTTACAAACGGTGTGAGCTTTACAGATACTAATTTAAAAGCATCAACCACTTACAATTATACAGTTAAAGCTTATGACGCAGCTGGAAATAGTTCAGCAGCAAGTGCAGCTTTAGTTGTAAAAACAACGGATACACCACCACCGGCAACCAATGAATGGAGTGCAACGAAAGTCTATGTTGGTGGAGATATCGTCACTTATCAAGGTCACCAATATAAAGCTAAATGGTGGACACAAGGCAATACACCAGGAGCAGAAGTCGGAGGACCTTGGGAACTAATTAAGTAAGAACTTAAATCTATAAAGATGAAAGCCTATCCGAATAAAGATAGTGCCTTTCATCTTTATATTTCTTTTAAGAACAGTAGGGGGATTGATAAAAATGACTGTTAAAAGAATTTCGTTAGAACTGTGGGAGCAGTGTAAAGTAGTTGTGCTAGGAATTATTACTCATGAAGGAATACCTGAAATGAAGGGATTGGTTACACCAATCAGCTATGTAGGATTAAAAACATTCTATTTTGATATCACAAACTATCAAATTGAGGCATCATTTTTTGAATTGCCTGTGACAGGAATCATTTGCTATTATAACCAAACAATTTTTAAAAGTGTAACAATCAATGGTCATATCCATTTGTTAACAAAAGAAGAAGTTCAACACATTCAAATCTCTCAAAAAATAAATCCATCAGCTAAATGCCAAATCTTACAATTTACTTCACAAAATGGAACCTTATACAGTGATTATAAAACACATTTGTTTGATATTTAACTAAATAAATTCAAGGAACGGTTAAAAAATCATGTGAAAACTATCACGATACCTTTACAAATCACATAGAAAATGCTATTTTATTTTCAGAAAGAACAAACATGAAAATATAATTGTAAAATTAGTTATTAAGAATGGTTATTTAATTTATCAAGGATGGGGTTGTGTAGGATGGACGCACAGATTAAAAAAGATTTATTAGATTTTATTTGGAGTGAAGGTCTTTTAGCAAAGGGACATTTGGTGAGCTCGCCAGAACATCCTGAAAAAGCATATCGGATTATCATTAAAAAAGATGAATTCATGGATATTATCGCAGAACAAAACGGGGATATGTTAGTAGTCGTTCCTGAAAAATCAATTATGGCTTTTTCTAAAAAGACAGAAAAAACGTGGGAACCTAAATATTATGAAAATTTAAGTATTGAAGATAAATTAACTGCAAGAGTACACTTTTAAAAAAATAATCTCAGCAAGACACAAAAAAGGATACACACTAAAAACGTGGAATGAATTTCCTGTTAGTGTGTATCCTTTTTTGAGTGGTCTATAAACTTAAATATCCTCCTCAAATAACGCTAAAACTTGATTGAATGGTGAGGCAATTAGCTTGCTTTTTATTTTAGTAAGCAATGTTTCGTTGCCATTTAAATAGGCTGTAGCTAACGCCAGTAAGTAATTCTTATTGGCTTGTTTGGAATCATTGATAGCAAAAAAGGTATTGCCCATTTCATAATAAAGCTCGTCTACTCGTTTTGTAAGGTTTTGTTTTTGAATTATTTTTTGAGCGTGTTTATAGAGTTTAAAAGTCTTAGTATATTGTTGATTAGAATTGAAAAATTCAGTTGTATTTAAGTACAGATGAATCAGCTGTTGATAAGGAATGGCATCTACTTGATCGAACTTTTGGAGCTGCTTAATTGATTTTTCAAAATAAGTTAAAGCTTTTACACTGTCTTTTTGGAGTTGATAAGCAACGCCAATTGCGTTGGTTGTTAGTACATCAACAAAATCAATCATAGCCGTTGGATTCTCCATTAATAAAACTAAATTGAAATAATAAAGACTGTCTTCTAAACTTTTAAATACATAAAGTTGTGTTAAACCCAAAAAATAATTGTAATATTTTGTTTCCAAAGATGTAAAACTTTTTACTTTTGGATTGTGCTTTTCAATGAACTGATGTGCTTTTAGGTATTGCTGGTTGTCGCAAAACTCTTCCAAAGATTGGAAAAAGACATAATTTGAATGGTCGTTTGAATTTTCGATACAAACCTCATTAATGGGAATACCTAAACGTTTGCAAATATTATTTAAAATAATTAGGTTTGGTAACTTATCGTAATTTTCGATTTTACTGATAGTCACCTGCGTGCAAATCCCTTGAGATAACTCTTTTTGTGTCAACTTTTGCTGTTTACGAATTTTCTTGATTTTTTTCCCCAGAATGATCATGTAAAAGCCCCTCTCAACGGGTTATCTATGTAGAGAGAAAATAATTGGCGGAATAATAATAACGATTATTATTATATTACCATGTTTACAGGCATGATAAAAGCGAACAACAGAAAAAATAATGCTAAAAAGCTAAAAAATTAAAAGAAAACCATTATTTTAACGGACAATAAGAACGATGAAGAAATCGTAGATAGACGGATAAAACACAAAATGAAAGGGACTTTTATTGTTTTATAAAAATTTAAGTTAGTATTTAACAAAATAACGATTTCTTAAAGCTTTTTTCAAGGTTTTTTCATCTAGTTGAAACAATTCTATGTTAAAATGAACTTAATATGTTTTTCGATTAGATATAAGGAGGATAAAAAGAAGTGGCCAAGAAAAAAAGTACGAAATTTGTGTGTCAAGCTTGTGGCTACGAAACTCCTAAATGGATGGGGCGTTGCCCAAGTTGTGGCGCGTGGAATCAAATGATGGAAGAAATGGAAACCGATAAAAACGATCGCAGAAGCCGTGTTAGCATGTCTGGAAAGGCAGCTAAAGCTGAAGCAATTCAAGATATAACTGTTTCAAAAGAACCAAGAGTCAAAACAAAATTAGGTGAACTTAACCGTGTTCTTGGTGGCGGGGTAGTTCCAGGTTCACTTGTTTTAATTGGTGGCGATCCAGGTATTGGAAAGTCAACCCTATTACTTCAAGTGTCTGCTCAATTAAATCAAGTAGGTGGTAGAGTTTTATATGTTTCAGGAGAAGAAAGTGCAAGTCAGATTAAAATGCGAGCAGATCGATTAGAAGTAAAAGGATCAGACTTTTTTATCTACCCAGAAACAGATATGGCAGCCATTCGTCAAACGATAGAAGACATCAAACCTGACTACGTGATTATTGATTCCATTCAAACAATGAGCCAACCAGATGTTCAAAGTGTTGTTGGAAGTGTGAGTCAAGTACGCGAGAGCACGGCAGACTTGATGAAAATTGCCAAAAGCAATAATATTGCTATCTTTATCGTCGGTCATGTGACAAAAGAAGGTGCAATCGCAGGACCCAGAATGTTAGAACATATGGTAGACACAGTCCTTTATTTTGAAGGCGATCGACACCATACATTTCGAATTTTAAGAGCTGTAAAAAATCGTTTTGGTTCGACTAATGAGATTGGAATTTTTGAAATGCGTGATGGTGGATTAATCGAAGTACTAAATCCGTCTGAACTCTTTTTAGAAGAGCGTTTAGCAGGTGCAACGGGATCTGCTATTGTTGCTGCAATGGAAGGGACTCGTCCTATTTTAGTTGAAGTTCAATCGTTGATTACGCCAACCGTTTTCGGAAATGCAAAACGCACGGCTAGCGGGTTAGATCATAACCGAGTATCGTTGATTATGGCTGTTTTAGAAAAACGAGCAGGCATGCTGTTGCAAAATCAAGATGCTTATCTAAAAGCAGCAGGCGGTGTTAAACTAGATGAACCGGCTATCGATTTGGCGATAGCCGTCAGCATTGCTTCAAGTTATCGGGAAAAAGAAACCAAATCCACAGATTGTTTTATTGGAGAAATTGGTTTAACAGGGGAAATTAGACGTGTTAGTCGGATTGATCAAAGAGTTCAAGAAGCAGCTAAACTAGGATTTACACGCATGTTCATTCCCAAAAACAACATTGGTGGTTGGACTTTTCCAAAAGAAATTGAAATTGTTGGTGTGACCACCATTGCAGATACTTTAAGAAAGGCCTTTGGTGAAAATTAAGCATAATAACAAGGGTGCCGTTTTTTGCAAAGGCACCTTTAAATAGAGGAGGAATTTCTTTGACAAAAAAAATCATAACAACGATTCTAGTCATTATTGGGGGAAGTATCGGAGCAAGTTTTCTACCAGATGTCTGGAATCTATTCAATGTAACAAATGTGTTACTTAATAATACTGTCACGAATATTTTGTTTGGAGCCATTATATTTTTACTAATTTCAGTTGTTCTCGTGAAGTATATTGAACGTGGTGTGAAAAAAGCAGAAGCGTATTTAAATCAGCTAAGTGCAAGTTATTTGCTATTTGGTAGTATCGGAACGATTATCGGTTTATTAGTAGCCTTTTTAGTGACGATGCCTTTGATTGGGTTAAAATGGCCAGTTTTAAGCAGTACATTGCCAATTTTAGTTTATGTGATTTTTGCATATCTAGGGTACCGAATTGGAACAACAAGACGTGAAGAGTGGCGTAAATTATTTCAATCCAAACCTAAGAAAAATTCAGACGATGAAGGTCAAATGTTAGAACGTAAATATGATGAGAGTTATCGTAAGTATAAAATCTTGGATACTAGCGTCATTATTGACGGACGTATCTATGACATCGCCAAAACAGGATTTATTGAAGGGACACTGCTCATTCCCAATTTTGTGCTACAAGAATTGCAATATATCGCAGATTCTGCTGATAGCTTAAAACGAGTGAGAGGGCGCCGTGGTTTAGATATTTTAAATGCATTGCAAAAAGAGTCAGATATGAACGTTGAAATGTACGATGGAGACTTTGAAGATATTACAGAAGTAGATAGTAAGTTAATCAAATTAGCAAAATTACTAGATGGCGTTGTAGTAACGAATGATTTTAATTTGAATAAAGTTAGCGAGTTTCAGAATGTTCCTGTGCTTAATATCAATGAGTTAGCAAATGCTGTGAAGCCAGTCGTTATTCCAGGAGAAACGATGAATGTGATGGTTGTAAAAGCAGGAACTGAGCGGAACCAAGGGGTAGCTTATTTAGATGATGGGACTATGATTGTTGTTGAAGATGGTCAATTTTATATGAATAAAGCGATTGAAGTGGTTGTAACAAGTGCTCTTCAAACAGCTGCTGGACGAATGATTTTTGCTAAACCTGTTCACGCACAAAGAGGAATCAAAGATAAAGAATAGGAGCGGTCGCAATGGACTATGAGCTAATTTTACTAGCAGCTGGTCAAAGTAGGCGGATGGTGGCTTCTACGAATAAAATCTTACTGTGTATACTTGATCGACCTGTAATCGAGTATAGCTTAGAAACTTTTCTGCAAGATGAGAAATGTCTGCATATCGTATTAGTTGTCGAAAAAAACGAGCAATTGTTATTAGAAAAATTAATCAGTGAAAAATTTGGTTCAACAAAAACGCCAATTACGATTGTAGTTGGCGGAATGGAAAGACAAGATAGCGTGTATAATGGATTGGCAACTTTAAAAAATCAAGAGGGATTTGTTTTAATTCACGACGGAGCAAGACCGTTTATTGAACAAAAGGTTGTTGATGAACTTGTTAATAAAATGACACAAACAAATGCGGCAATTGTTGCGGTACCTGTAAAGGATACGATAAAATGTGTGCACAATCAGGTTGTAGAAAAAACAATTCCAAGAGAATCACTTTGGCAAGTTCAAACACCACAAGGTTTTTTAATTAAAACAATCAAATCTGCGCATCAAAATGCTAAAATAGAAGGATTCTTTGGAACGGATGATGCTTCTTTAGTGGAACATTACGGAGGGAAAGTGGCTGTAGTGACAGGAGATTATGATAACATCAAATTAACAACCCCAGAAGATATGTTGATTGGTGAAGCAGTACTTTTGAAGCGAAGAACAGAAGATAAGGACGGTAGAAAATCATGATGCGAATCGGACAAGGCTATGATGTTCATCAATTAGTATCTGGAAGAGAGTGTATTATTGGTGGCGTCAAGCTTCCTTATGAATTAGGTCTGCTAGGACATTCAGATGCCGATGTGTTGTTGCACGCCATTATTGATGCGCTATTAGGTGCAGCTGGAAAAGGTGACATCGGTCATTTCTTCCCAGATACAGATGAACAGTATAAAAACTGTGATTCACGATTTTTACTGAGAGAAGTTTGGGATATATTAAGTAAAGAAGGCTATTCATTAGGGAACATAGATGCTACAATTGTAGCGGAACGTCCTAAAATGCAACCTTATCTCGAAACAATGAAAATGCATATTGCCGATGATTGTCAAACAGTAATGACAAGGATTAACATCAAGGCGACTACTTCTGAGAAGATGGGATTTATTGGTCGTAAAGAAGGAATAGCCGCTATGGCTGTTTGTTTATTAGAGAAAAAGGTATAATTAGTTTAAGTCAATAAGGGAGTTGCTTGGCTTTTTAAATGAAGGCAAGTCAACAACCTAAAAATAAGAAAAGAGGAAACAATTATGACTAAGAAAATCCGTGTACGTTACGCACCAAGCCCAACGGGACATTTACACATTGGAAATGCTCGTACAGCATTATTTAATTACTTGTTTGCGCGTCACAATGGTGGAGATTTTATTTTAAGAATCGAGGACACTGACGCCAAAAGAAATATTGCAGATGGGGAATCTAGTCAGTTAGACAATTTAACATGGTTAGGCATGGACTGGGATGAAGGTCCTTCAAATCCAGGCAACTATGGCCCGTACCGTCAATCAGAACGTGGCGACATTTATGATCCATTAGTAGAACAGTTACTATTGAGTAATCGCGCCTATAAGTGCTACTGTACAGAAGATGAATTAGAAGCAGAACGTGACGCTCAAAGAGCTCGTAGTGAAATGCCTCATTATGCTGGGAAATGCGCTAATTTAACACCTGCACAACAAGCAGAAAAAGAAGCAGCTGGTTTAAAACCTGTTATTCGTTTCCGTGTACCACAAAATACAACGTATAGTTTTGATGATTTAGTAAAAGGTCCAATTAGCTTTGAATCAGGTAGTGTTGGTGGCGATTTTGTTATTGTTAAACGTGATGGCGTACCGACTTACAATTTTGCTGTAGCAGTTGATGACCATTACATGGAAATTAGCCATGTGTTACGTGGAGATGACCATATTGCAAATACACCCAAACAATTAATGATTTATGAAGCATTCGGTTGGACTCCTCCAACATTTGGTCATATGACCTTGATCATTAACAGCGAAACAGGGAAAAAATTAAGCAAACGTGATGGAAGTATTTTACAATTTATTGAACAATACCGTGATTTAGGCTATGTGCCAGAAGCGATGTTTAACTTTATTACGTTACTTGGTTGGTCACCAGTTGGAGAAGATGAAATCTTTAGTAAAGAAGAATTTATCAAAATGTTTGATCCAGAACGTTTAAGCAAATCTCCAGCAGCTTTCGACGCTAAAAAATTAGAATGGATTAACAATCAATACGTTAAAGCAACTGATTTAGATACATTGACAGACTTGTCATTAATTCATTTAATCAAAGCTGGCTTAGTTGAAGAAAATCCAACTCCTGAAAAAATTGAGTGGGTGCGTCAATTAGTTAGCTTATATCACGAACAAATGAGTTATGGTGCTGAAATTGTTGAACTTTCTAGCCTATTCTTTAGTGACGTCCCTGAGTTAGATGACGTAGCCAAAGACGTATTAGCTGGCGAAACGGTACCAGTTGTTTTGGAAGCCTTCCACAAAGTGTTGGATGAAATTGAAACGTTTGATGTTGCTAGCATTAAAGCTGGTATTAAAACTGTTCAAAAAGAAACTGGGATTAAAGGAAAGAACCTGTTTATGCCAATTCGTGTAGCTGTAACAGGTCAATCACATGGTCCAGAACTTGGTGAAACAATTGAATTATTAGGTCGTGCTAAAGCAAAAGCTCATTTAGAAGCAGCTATTGCAAATTTAGCTTAAACAGACTATAATACTAAATTAATAGTTAAAACAGTGATGAGAAGAAGTAAATTAATGTTGGTTCTAAAGAGAGTCTGAATCGGTGCAAACAGACGTTCCAACCTAATTGAAATGCGTCTCGGAGTTACATTGTCGAATCAAGTAGACAATTGTCGGTTCACATCCGTTAATGTGTCTGAGGTAGGAACTTTTTGAAGTGCCTATAAAAAAAAGTGGAACCACGCAAAAGCGTCTTTTAAGTTGATTAAAAGGCGCTTTTTTTTACTTTACTTAGAGAAAGACTTTCAAAAGGAGGGGAGCGGAGGATGAGAACCATAAGAGAATATTTTGCGGTAGTTAAACAAAATGACCCTTCAGTCAAAAGCAATTTGGAAATTTTATTAACCTATCCTGGTTTCCATGCACTCTTATTTTATCGAATGGCTCATTTTCTTTACCAAAAACATCTCTTTTTGTTAGCTAAAATAGTTGCTCAATTTGCCAGATTTTTGACTGGAATTGAGATTCATCCAGGAGCAACAATTGGAAAAAGACTTTTTATCGATCATGGAATGGGAATAGTAATTGGAGAAACTACGATTATTGGAGATGACGTAATTATTTTTCATGGAGTAACATTGGGTGGAACTGGGAAAGATAAAGGCAAACGCCATCCAACGATTGAAAATGGCGTATTGCTGTCGGCAAATGCACAAATATTAGGTCCAATTACAATTGGAAAAAACGCTAAAATTGGTGCGTCAGCAGTTGTCTTAAAGGACATTCCAGCCAACACAACGGCTGTGGGAATTCCAGCGAAAGTAGTTAAAAGAGGCTAGCGACTAGTGAGATTACTTAAATCAGTTCACTAAAAAGATCGGAGTGAGAAGAATGTTAAAAATTTACAACACATTAACTAGAAAAAAAGAAGAATTTGTCCCATTAGAAGCTGGGAAGGTTAAAATGTACGTTTGCGGTCCCACCGTATACAATTACATTCATATTGGAAATGCTAGAAGTACAGTTGCTTTTGACACGGTTCGTCGCTATTTAGAATTTCGTGACTACGAAGTGAATTTTGTATCGAATTTTACAGATGTTGACGATAAAATTATTAAAGCAGCCAAAGAATTAAGCATTACAGCACCAGAAGTAGCAGATAAATTTATTTCTGCCTTCTATGAAGATACCTCTGCGTTAGGTGTGGAAAAAGCAACGTCAAATCCACGGGTAATGGAAAATATGCCAGACATTATCCAATTTATTGAAACTTTAATCGAAAAAGGATACGCGTATGAATCAGCAGGAGATATTTATTACCGTACACGTAAATTCAAAAATTATGGAAAATTAAGCAATAAAACGATTGATGAATTAGAAATCGGAGCAAGCAATCGTTTGGAATCTAGCGAAAATGAACGCAAAGAAGATCCAATTGATTTCGCCTTGTGGAAATCAGCTAAAGCCGATGAAATCAGCTGGGAATCACCTTGGGGACAAGGACGTCCAGGATGGCATATCGAATGCTCGGTAATGGCAACAAAATATTTAGGTGATACGATTGACATTCATGGTGGCGGACAAGACTTAGAATTTCCTCATCATGAAAATGAAATTGCACAAAGTGAAGCGAAAACAGGACATCCCTTTGCAAATTACTGGATGCACAACGGATTTGTCACAATTGGTGCCGAAGATGAAAAAATGAGTAAATCATTAGGCAACTTTGTTTTAGTCCATGATATGATAAAAGAAGTAGACCCACAGATTCTACGCTTCTTTATGGCAACCACTCATTATCGTCGCCCAATTGCCTATAGTGGAACAGCCATTGAAGAAGCAAAAGTCAATTTAGCAAAATTAAAAACAGCTTATGAAAACCTACATTACCGTTTAAGTGACTCTGTTTTAGAGTTGCCAACAGATCCATCTTTTTTTGATAAATTAACGACAATTAAAGAACAATTTATCGTGGAAATGGATGACGATTTCAATGCAGCAAATGGCATTACGGTGGTCTATGAATTAGCTAAAATGATGAACATTTACAGTGAACAAAAAGAAGTTTCGAAAGCAGTCGTAGAAGCGATGTTAGGAATGTTAAAAGAATTACTGAGTGTGTTTGGTATCATTTTAGAAGAAGAAACTCAGCTATTAGATGACCATATTGAAGCCTTATTATTGGAACGCACAGAAGCCAGAGCAGCTAAAAACTTTGCTCGTAGCGACGAAATTAGAGATTTATTAAAAAACGAGGGCATCATTATCGATGATACCCCACAAGGAGCTAGATGGAGACGTGGATAAAACGAATGAAAAAGACTGGGGTTTATTAAATGGTTTAGCTTTAGCTTATGTGGGTGATGCCATCTACGAAATCTATATACGCGATTATTTAGTAAACCAAGGTCAAACAAGACCGAATCAGCTACACAATGCTGCAACAAGATTTGTTTCAGCAAAAGCGCAAAATTATTTAATGAAAGAAATGTTAGCAGAAGAAGGCTTGCTTTCAGAAACGGAACTATTAATGTATAAACGTGGACGGAATGGAAAAAGTCATACATCTGCTAAAAATGTTGATATCACTACTTATCGAGTAGCGACAGGTTTTGAGTCTTTGATGGGCTATTTACACTTAGAAAAGCAAACCGAACGAATGGAAGAATTGATTCAATGGTGTATTAAGAAAGTGGAGGAAGATCAACATGGCAAATGAGCGTAATAATTTTGGTAAAAAAGTAACACAACAGAATCGCCGTCCTAAATCAAATAACAAACCGCAACGAACGTTCAAAAAAAGCGAACCAAAACACGTGGCTGAAATTGAAGAAACAGAAGAAGAGCGTGATTTAGTAGCAGGCAGAATGCCAGCAATTGAAGTTTTGAAATCAGAACGTGATATCAATAAAGTCTTTTTACAAGAAGGTTTGACGGGATCTAAAATGAATGAAATTATGAGTCTTGCTAAAAAACGCAACGCCCAAATTCAATTAGTTCCTAAAAGTAAATTAGACAATCTAGTCGATGGTGTAAATCATCAGGGCGTTGTTATTGCTGCTGCCGCTTTTCCATATGCGACACTGGATGATCTCTTTGCTGCTGCCGCTTTAAAAAACGAAGATCCATTCTTTATTTTATTAGATGGAGTAGAAGATCCACATAATTTAGGTTCAATCATGAGAACAGCAGATGCTAGTGGTGCTCACGGAATCATTATTCCTAAACGTCGAGCGGTTGGATTGACAGCTACAGTGGCAAAAGCTTCTACAGGGGCCATTGAACACGTCCCCGTTGCTCGCGTTACGAACTTGGTACAAACAATCAAAGAACTGAAAGAACGCGGTGTGTGGCTTTACGGAACCGATATGGCAGGTGTTGATTACCGTAAATGGGAAACAACATTACCAATTGCTTTAGTAATTGGTAATGAAGGAAAAGGAATTTCGCGCTTAGTTAAAGAACAAATGGACGGTATTGTTACGATTCCAATGGTAGGTCATGTTCAAAGTTTAAATGCAAGTGTTGCAACCAGCCTATTGATGTATGAAGTTTACCGCGGTCGCAATCAAATCTAACTAACAAGGAGGTGCATCACGTATGAAAAAAGAATTAATGATTGTGGATGGTTACAATATGATTGGCGCTTGGCCAGAGCTTGTAAAGCTGAAAAACCAAGATGAGATGGAAGAAGCCAGAGATCAATTGCTCCATCAATTATCCAATTACCAACGTTACGAGGGTATTGAAATTCTTGTCGTATTTGATGCACAATTTGTTCCTGGAATCCAAACATCCTTTCAAAAATATTTAGTCACGGTTATTTTCACGAAAGAAGGAGAAACTGCGGATAGTTATATTGAACGTATTGTTGAAGAAAAAAATAATCGATTGACCCAAGTAACAGTAGCAACAAGCGATATGGCAGAACAATGGCTTGTCTTTTCTAAAGGCGCGCTCCGAAAATCAGCCAATGAACTTTATCGTGATTTAAAACGTGCCAAACAAGCAATTAAAGCAGAAACTGTAAGTTTTCATTCTAAAACAATGCGTCGCAATACACCTTGGGATTCCCAACAACTAACAACGCTAGAAGAGTTGCGTGAAAATCTTTCTAAAAAAGAGTGATTGTTAACGAAACGTTATTTTCTATTAATAATATGTAATCGTTCCCTTCTAGTGTTGAATTAAAAGGGGGCATTCAAATGAACAGTAACAATGAACGAAAGAGTGATGGGGAACTGATTGTAGCAATAAAAAGAGGTCAGACAGAAGAATTTGAGCAATTGTTCCTCCGTTATTTACCATTAACAAAAAAGCTAAGCAACATGTACTATTTTAAATACTTAGAAGAAGAGGATTATTTACAAGAAGCACGAATGGTATTTTTTAAAGCCATTCAGCAATTTGTGGAAGGTAAGGGTCATACATTTGGGAATTTTTATAAACTTAATTTAAAGCATCATTTATTTAGTTTGATTCGTAAAGAAAATGCTAAAAAAAGAGGAGCAGATCGGCTATCTGATTCTTTAGATGAAATGTTGGAAAATAATCATGCACCCAAGTACATAGCCAACCAAGAAGAACAAGTGACAGCATACGATAAGATGATGATAAGTGAAAATGTGACAGCTTATTATGACACACTTTCTTCATTTGAACGACAAGTGTTTAATGGCTATTTAGCAAACCTAGAATTAGAGAAGATCGCAAAAAATCTTGATTGTGAGGTATTGAAAGTACGAAATGCATTAGATCGATGTCGGCAAAAATTACGAAAAAGTTTTGATGGATAATCAAAAGAATAGTTTCGTCTACTTTAAAAATATCTTTCCAACACTAAAACGTGACTAGTACGATTCCCATATATATGAAAAAATATCTTGAGGATTTTCAGTTTTTCTGAATTTCATCAAGATATTTTTATTTTTTATAGAGTCATAGACTTATAAATGTCGGCTTAGAAGACTTTTAGTAATCTCGCTAATTTGTTCTTTTTCAGGGATATCAGGAAGTTTATCAATGCCCTTTAAAGCTTTACGTGTATATTTTTCAGCGAGTTCTTGTGCTTGAGATACACCACCAAGGGTTACTACAAGTTGGTGAACGGTTTGGATGTCTTCATTGGTCATATCCGCTTTTTTTGAAAGATAAGGAGCAAAAGCTTTAGGGTTTTTACGAAGTGCAAAAATCAATGGAGCGCTATAAACACCTTGTCGTACATCTTCTAAAACAGGTTTGCCAAATATTTCAGCTGATTGCGAGTAATCAAGAATGTCATCCATAATTTGAAAAGCCATGCCAATATGGCTGCCTATATAATAACAAGAACGAGCAAACTTTTCAGTAGAACCACCTTCTAACGCGCCAGAAAAACAACTTAAAGCAAAAAGTTGAGCTGTTTTACCCGATATTTGTGTTAGATATTGTCTCATCGTGATTTTCTGATTGTACCGCAAATGCATTTGATCCAGCTCGCCCATCAAAATACGTTCCATACCTCTAGTATCGATTTGAATACTTTCGATTGAACTTGAATATTTTGATAATAATTTAAAGCAGACGGTAAATAAATAGTCACCTGCGTAGACAGCAACGTCTTTACGATACTTAGCTTGAATGGTAGGTGTGCCACGTCGAAGGGGAGAATCATCAACAACATCATCATGGATTAATGTCGCCATGTGTAAGATTTCCAGTGCGGCAGCCACGGCTTGAATTTTTTCTGAATCTGGCTTAGATCCAAATTTTGAAAATAAAATGGTGTAGGCAGGTCGAAGTAGCTTGCCGCCGGAATGAATCAATTCAATAATTGTTTTTTCAATATCTTTATTTCGGATTGTGATGCTGTTTTCCATTAAATTTACGGTCGCTTCTAATTCTGATTTAAGTTCAGGGTAAGCTTCCCATAGTGGATGAATCTTCATTACGATTCTCCTTTCATGTGATGGTCAGAAAATGGATGATACATCGCTTTAAAATCGCGTAATGTTTGGACATGTTCTATTAAATAATTTGCTGCAATGCCAATGGCAATACCAGATAAGATACCTAAAAAGGCCAATACAGGCAAATAGAGCATGACTGTCCAAGTTTGAGCAATCCAACTGGCGATCATCAGTTGACCCACGTTATGTAAAATGCCACCAGTCGCACTGATTCCAATAATACTTACGCGTTTTGGTCCCAATTGTTTTACTGCTAGCATGCCAACGTAACTCAATAACGCACCTGCGCAACTATACATGAATGTCGATAAGGTTCCACCTAATAATGTGGTCAGTAAAAGTCGCATCCAGACAACCGTAAAGCTGTCTTTAACTGGCAATGTAAAAATAGAAATAATTGTAATTAAGTTTGCTAAGCCAAGTTTTGCTCCAGGAGCAAAAGCAAATGGAAAGGGAATGCTGCGTTCGATAAGCCCAATTACAACTCCTTGTGCGGCTAGTAAAGCAATATAAACAATCTTTTGATTTCGAGTCATCTCGCTTTTCCTCCTTTAATGAACAGTCATCTTTTAGTTTATCAAATCGCTCTTGTGGTTTCTATCTGCAGGGTGATAACAGACAGAGTTCATTTTTCGTTGTTAATGAATGAAAGCAAAATGATTTTAGTTCCATAGTAGTTTGGTGCAAATAAAAAAGAACAAGAGGCAAAAAAGAAAATGATGAAAAGTTTTTTTTATGGTATTAAAAAAATACATTTCTTTTCTCTCTCCTATTTTTTTAGTTGATTTTGTAAAAAAAAGAATGGTTAAGGCAGCATTTTTCATCTGCCTTAAACCATTAATTAATGACTTATTTTCCGTCGTATAAGGATTTAGGTGTACCATACCACCATTTTCCAGCGACTTTTTGTACCCATGGAATCACATAATAATCTAAACCAAAGGCACGACCAGAACCATTCATTAATGCAATAGCGGCGAAAATAAACCAAATATTTACCCAGTAGAACATACCTGATAATGCGAAGCTGATTACTAATGCAATTGTAGCAGCATTGCTTAACCAAGTGAATAGACCTGCAATAATAGCAAGTGCAATTAATAACTCAATGATTGTCATAGCTTTTTGGAAGAATAATGCAACTTCAGGAGTTGGAATCATTTTTTCCATCATCCATTCAAACCATTTAGGAGCTTTCTCAAAGACCATCATAGGTTCTTCGCCATATGCATAACTAAAACCGAATACAGGTTTTGCAGTTTCAACAACAGCATCAGCAGCGCCACCGGCAGCTTCAGATGCACCACTCGTAGCTTCTTGCAACCAAGCAAATGGCAGTTTTACTGAATCGCCAAACCATGATTCTCCACCAAACCATCCAAAGGTTTTCTTACCAGCTTCAAGGAGCCACATACTACCGTAGAATACGCGCAGTGGAACACTCCATAGCACGTTACCATAACGAGATAAATGACCACGGAAGATATTACGTTTGTCTTTAATGTGGAAGAATTCATGCATAATATATTGGAATGCATAGTATCCTGAACGAATATCAAAGAAATATTTCAAGTTAACAATGTGTTTCATTAAGATAGCTAAGAAACCACTTAAGTGAATTTTTTCAAATAAACAAGCAACGCCATAACGGCTACCGATTGATACCATGAATCCTTGATAATTTCCTTTGTATTCATGTTTTTCAGTACCGTCAATTTCAGCAATGATGTTAGCAGCTGCAGTATGAGCTGTACATTCAGCAGCTTGAACGATTTGTGGTGTTGGAGTATTTTCAAACTCTTCAAAGTACACTAGATCGCCAATAACGTAAACGTCTTTTAAATCTTTTGCTTCCATATATTGATTGGCAACTAAACGTCCAGCGCGAGCTGCTTCCATACCAAATTCAGCAGTATCAGAGTTTGCTCTAACACCAGCAGTCCAAATCAATGTGTGAGTTGGGATGCTTTCGCCTGATTTTAATAAGATGTGATCTTCTTTCACTTCAACAATAGGTGAGTCAGTTAAAATTTTAATGCCTTTTTTAGTCATGTAACGTTCTGCTTTACCAGCATCATTACGATCTAACATATTTAAAATGGTTGGTGCAGCTTCAACTACATATAATGTAATTTCTTCAGCTGAAATTTTATTGTCTTTTGCAAGACGTTCTTTCCATTCTAGCAATTCTCCGACCATTTCAATCCCAGTAAATCCAGAACCACAAACAGTGAAAGTTAACATGGCTTTACGTGTTGCTTCATCACGAATTTTAGCAGCTTTAGCTACTGTTTCTTCGATATGAGTACGTAATTTCATTGCATCTTCCCATGACCATAAAGTGAAGCCGAAATCTTTAACACCAGGAGTTCCAAAGTCATTAGGCTCGCCACCCATACCTAATACTAGGTAATCATAGCTGTATGAACCTTGCTCAGTTGTAACAACTTTTGTATCGTGATTAATGTCAGTAACATTATCTGTTACTAATTTAACATTTTTCAAACGACAAAATAGACGTTGTAAGTCATATTGAACAGCATTAGGCTCAACACGAGCACCAGCTATTTCATGTAATTCAGTCATCATAGTGTGGTATGAGTGACGGTCGATCAAGGTAATCGTAACATCTTTGTTCTTTTTGTACTTTTTCGCTAGCTTTTTAGTAGCAGCTACTCCAGCATAACCTGCGCCGATAACAACAATATTCTTTTCGGGCATTTTTTCCACTCCTTTGAGATAGTTATTTTTAAGAAATAATAATAGCAACTATAAATTATAGTTAAATGGTTCACAACCTTACTAATTATACAAGATTTAATAAATTAAGTCTATGATTATCTCGTTATAAAAGATAAAACTTTCGTTATCTAAAAAAGTTTGTGAACTATTGTTCAAATTTGAACGAAAAACGAATATTATAATAAAATTCTAATTAAAAACGTGATGAAATAAATAGACAAAAAATCAAAAAGTGAGTATGATGTTAATAGGTACTTACGGACATTGTGAACAATATAACATATAGCGTTTACAAATTGCCTTAAGTAAACTAAAAAGGATAAGGTGGGAATTTTATTATGGAATTCAAAAAAGTAATGACAATTGGGTCATTGGTTTTAGCTTCAACTTTTGTATTAGCAGCTTGTGGTGGCGGAAACGACACTAAAAAAGACAGCTCAGATAGCAAAACAAGTGAAGTAGCTAAAGATTCTTCTAAAAAAGAGTCAAAAGAAATGGTTAAAACAGCTGGTGGCGAGTTAAAAGACGGTACCTACACTCTTGAAGAAAAAAACTTTGACGATAAAGGCTGGAAAGTAAACTTCAGCATGACTGTTAAAGATGGTAAAATTACTAAATCTGATTACGATTATTTAGATAAAGATGGCAAGAAAAAATCTGAAGATAAAGCTTACCAAAAAGCAATGTCTGAAAAAACAAAAGAAAAAATTGGGCCTGCTGACTACATTCCAGCTTTAAACGAAGAATTAGTTAAAGCTCAAGATGCAGCATCAGTTGACGTTGTAAGTGGCGCAACTCACTCATCAGAAGCGTTCAAAAACTACGCACAACAATTAGTTCAAGCAGCTCAAGCTGGTAAAACTGATAAAATTGAAATTGACAACAATGCGGATCTTAAAGATGGTACGTATTCATTAGAAACTAAAAATGCTTCAAACGGCTGGACAGAAACATTTGAAATGGTAGTTGCTGGTGGCAAAATCACTGAATCTAAATACGATGGTACAAACGATAAAGGTGAATTAAAATCAGAAAACAAAGAATACCAAGAAAACATGTCTAAGATTGCTAAAGTTGGACCAGCAGATTACTTCCCAGCTTTAAACAAAGGATTAGTTGAAAAACAAAATCCAGGTGAAGTTGAAGTCGTAAGTGGCGCAACTCACTCATCAGAAAGCTTCAAATTATGGGCAGCACAATTAATCAACGCTGCTGAAAAAGGAAGCCAAGACAAAATCGTTGTAGATAACATCGTAATGTCTGAAAAAAAATAAGTCTAACGACTAATTGAATGAAAGTTGAAGGTCTTAGGGGATTGATCACTCTAAGGCCTTTTCTTATGAAATTAGCTAGTAGATAAACTTGTAAAATAATAGCGCCACTACTATAATGAAAAAGATAAATAGAGACTGATAGACAAGGGGCAATTATGAAGATGAAAAACAAACACTTACTTTTAATGAGCTTTTTCTTCGTT
This sequence comes from Carnobacterium sp. GW821-FHT04C06, assembly GCF_059420345.1. Lineage (NCBI taxonomy): Bacteria > Bacillati > Bacillota > Bacilli > Lactobacillales > Carnobacteriaceae > Carnobacterium > Carnobacterium sp. GW821-FHT04C06. Next base: position 255,535 of record NZ_JBWKTN010000003.1, on the reverse strand, counting down.
TTAGTAATCGGATTGGCAGGTTGTGGAGATGGAAAAGAAGAAAAAAAAGCTGCAATTCTTAAAGATCCTTATTCAGATACACAGTTTTTAATGGGAACAGTTGTCAATGTAAAAATATACAACGAAGGCAAGGAAGACGTTTTAGAGAAATCATTTGACCGAGTAAAAGAACTAGCTGCTAAAATTACAGTGAATGAAAAAGGCTCTGAAATTGATGAAATCAACGATCAAGCGGGAGTTGCTCCTGTGAAGGTAACAGATGACATCTATTACTTATTAAAAGAAGCCTATCATTATAGCAAGACGTCAGAGGGCGGATTTGATATGACGATTGGTTCATTAACGGATCTTTGGCGAATTGGTTTTCCAGATGCTCGAAAACCAGCACAAAATGAAATTGATGCCGTCCTACCATTAATTGATTACAAAAAAGTTGTTTTTAATGATAAAGACAAAACAGTTTATTTACCTGAAAAAGGTATGCAATTGGATTTAGGTGCTATTGCAAAAGGTTATATTACGGATGAAGTAGTGAAAGTCTTAAAGGCAAACGATGTTGACACTGCAATTGTCGATTTAGGTGGAAATATTTTTGTTTTAGGACACAGCCCAAGAAAAGCAGATGCAGACTGGAATGTCGGAATTCAAGATCCAAATGAAACACGAGGCACAACGATTGGAACCATTCCAGAAAGCAATCGTTCGATTGTAACATCCGGTATCTATGAACGTTTCTATGAAGACCCAACAGACGGGAAAAAATACGATCATTTAATGGACGGTACAACGGGTTACCCATTTGATAATGATATTGCAGGTGTTTCAATTGTTTCAAAAAAATCAATTGATGGCGATGGGTTATCAACCGCTGTCTTTTCAAAAGGTGTTAAAGGCGGTTTAGAATTTGTCGATAAGTTAGACGGTGTTGAAGCTATTTTTGTGACGAAAGAAAATAAAATCTATCTTTCAAAAGGATTAGATGGCGTATTTAAATTAACAAGTGACAGCTATACGGTAGGAAAACGAGACACATTGAAATAAGAAAATAAAGGAACGGGAGAAAATCTATGTCCTTCAAAACATTTTTAAAATTAGTAGAGATTCAAACAAAATTAGCAAGTTTATTTCCATTTTTACTAGGAACATTATTTGCTAGTGTGTATTTTAAGCAATTTAATCTAATTAATACGTTGTTATTTTTTGCAGGAATGTTGATATTTGATATGACGACGACTGCAATCAATAATTTTATGGATTATCAAAAAGCGAAAAATGCAGGTTATAAAGATAACGTTAATGTGATTGGACAAGAAAAAATACCCGAAAAGTTAGTTCGCATGTTGATATGGGTGATGTTGTTGGTTGCAGCTGTCTTAGGGATTATTTTGACTTGGCGCACAGATATTTTAGTCTTATTGATGGGCGGAATTTGTTTCTTTATCGGTGTGTTCTACACTTTTGGACCTGTCCCACTGTCAAGAATGCCTTTAGGAGAGCTGTTCTCAGGAGTGACAATGGGGTTTGGAATCTTTTTCATATCTGTGTATGTCAATTTGACAGAAGGCACACTTTTGGCTTTTGAATTTTTACCAAATAATCAATTTATCTTAAGTGGTAATTATTTAGAAATAGTGACGGTATTGCTGGTGTCATTGCCATCCGTATTTACGATTGCGAATATTATGCTAGCAAACAATATTTGCGATTTAGAAGAGGATATTTCGAATCATCGTTACACACTGCCGTTTTATTTAGGAAGAAAGTTAGCGGTTCAGCTTTTTGATTTTTTAATTTATTTTTCTTACGTAGCGATTATTGTAGCGGTTATTTTCGGTGTCTATCATCCAATTATGCTAGGCGCATTAGTCAGCTTTATTCCAGTTAAAAAGAATCTAGCTATTTTTAGCAAAAAACAAGTGAAATCTGAAACCTTCGTCATCTCGATTAAAAATTTAATTCTAGTAAATGGTTCTCAAGTGTTATTTTTATCCCTTAGTTTGTTATTTTAAATAAAAATAATAAAAGTTGATTTGACACATTTTACAAGGAATGTTAAATTATAAGATGATAAGTATCGGTCATAAAGAAAGTATGGTGGAAAAATGACTAGTAAGAAAACAGCATTAGCATGTTCAGTATGCGGTTCAAGAAATTACGCTAAAAAAGTAAATGAAGGCAATCGCACAGAGCGTCTAGAAATCAAAAAGTTCTGTAAATATTGTAATCAACACACATTACATCGTGAAACAAAATAAACTATTTTTAAATGAAACTAAACGTTCGGAGGTATAAAGATGGGGAAATTATTCGGCTATTTCGGTAGCGTTAAACGTGAAATGCATGAAGTGACTTGGCCAACAAAAAAAGAACTAAGAAAATCAATGATGACTGTTATCGGCACTGTATTTTTCTTTGTAATCTTCTTTATGGTTGTTGATTATGGCATTACATCAATTTTAGATTTATTTCTAAAAAAATAATTAAATTACTAGCGAGTATGCTGTAGTAATGGTATACTTACTGTACAAACAAGCGATAAGAAACCTTCTTTATAATATTGAAGGTTTTTTTGTATGAATTTAAAATGATCGGTATAATACCATGAAATTAAAAATAAAAATTTAGGAGTGTTCATCGTGGAAACAGTAGAATTAGAAAAAAATTGGTACGTCTTACACACGTATTCTGGTTACGAAAATAAAGTGAAAACAAACATCGAATCTCGTGCAACAAGTATGGGAATGAACGATTACATTTTCCGCGTAGTAGTTCCTGAAGAAGAAGAAACAGAAACAAAAAATGGGAAAGAAAAAATCAACATGAAAAAAACGTTCCCTGGATACGTCCTTGTAGAAATGATTATGTCTGATGATTCATGGTATGTCGTTCGTAATACTCCTGGAGTAACAGGATTCGTTGGTTCCCATGGTGCAGGTAGTAAACCCGCTCCACTATTAAAAGAAGAAATTGAAGTTATTTTACGTCGTCTAGGTATCAGCACGCGTCATCAAGAAATCGACTTTGAAGTGGGCGATACAGTCACAATCATTGAAGGTGCATTTAGTGGATTGATGGGTAAAATTACTGAAATTGACATGGAACGCGCTAAATTAAAAGTAAACGTAGATATGTTTGGTCGTGAAACAAGTACCGAACTTGATTTTGAACAAATCGACAAATTATAAACGAATAAAGAAAGTTCCTTTTAATAAAGGGACTTTTTTTCTATCTATTTGTAAAAGGAGGGTCATTATGAAAAAAATAAGCTTAATTCTGTTTGTATTTATGATTTTAATTGGAAGCATTATTTTCTATTCAAAGTGGAATGACACAACAGGCCAACCTAAATTGCCCCAAAAGAATGAACGAGCAAAAGTTGCAAAAAAAGAAACGGTATCCGAATCAATTCCTACCATCTTTGTTCATGGGTACAGTGGTACCAAAAATTCATTCGGTGGAATGATTAAGCGACTGACTAAAGAAAAAGTAGCAACTCCTTCTTTAATAGCAACAATCACAAGTGACGGAGAAATCACTTATGAAGGAGAATTTAATAAAAAAGAAAAAAATCTAATGATTCAAATATTGTTTGCGGACAATAAAAGTACAGAAGAAAATCAAAGTTGGTGGCTACAAGAATTAATGCAGTCCTTAAAAACAAAATATGGAATTGAAAAGGTGAACGCAGTGGGACATTCAATGGGTGGTGTGGCATTAACTAATTATGTGACGGCAGTTGGGATAAACGGTGCTTATCCTGAGGTAGAAAAACTAGTTCTAATTGCAGCGCCAATCAACGGTCTTGAAATTGGAGAAGACGGCATAACTGATTATGACCTGACAGAGAACGGCCCCAAAATGCAGACAGAGCGCTTTGCCAATTTCGATACTTTAAAAGAAAAAATCCCATCCAAACTAGCCGTTTTGACGATTGCTGGTGATAAGGAAAATGGCACGAAAAGTGATGGCTCTGTTTCAGTTGCAAGTGCATTGTCAGCCAAATTCATTTATCAATCGCAAGTGACGGATTACCGAGAAATGGTATTTACAGGTATAAAAGCGAGCCACAGTCTGCTTCATGAAAATACAGGCGTTGACAAGGCAGTTGCCGAATTTTTATGGTCAGAATAAACACCGTAAAAAAAATAATTTAAAGGTTGAAAAACACAAATGAATTTGATATAGTATGTAGGTACGTTTTACGTATGTAAGAAAGTGGGAGGGGAAATATTAACCCCATTAACCACATCACGGACTCAATCAAGGAGGTATGTCTCGTGGCTAAAAAAGTTGTTAAATTAGTTAAATTGCAAATTCCTGCAGGAAAAGCAAATCCAGCTCCACCGGTAGGACCTGCATTAGGTCAAGCACAAGTAAACATCATGGGATTCTGTAAAGAATTCAATGCTCGTACTGCTGATCAAGCTGGACTAATCATTCCAGTAGTAATCTCTGTATATGAAGATCGTTCATTTACATTTATTACAAAAACACCACCTGCTGCTGTTTTACTTAAAAAAGCTGCTGGTATTGAATCTGGTTCAGGCGAACCAAACACTAAAAAAGTTGCGACAGTTAAACGCGATAAAGTTAGAGAAATCGCTGAAACAAAAATGCCTGACTTAAACGCTGCAAATGTTGAATCTGCAATGCGTATGGTCGAAGGTACTGCAAGAAGCATGGGGATCACAATCGAAGATTAATCTTCATTAACCGCTTCTTACGTATCGACTCATAAGTTAATTTATTAGCTTTGAGGATTAAGTGGGAGGTAAAACCGTTATAACCACAATCAAGGAGGAAAAAGAACATGGCTAAAAAAAGCAAACAATATCAAACTGCCCTTAAGCAAGTTGATGTTACAAAAGCTTATTCAGTAGAAGAAGCAGTTGCTTTAGTAAAAGAAATCGATTTTGCTAAATTTGATGCAACAGTAGAAGTCGCTTATAGACTTGGTGTTGACCCTAAGAAAGCTGACCAACAAATTCGTGGGGCAGTTGTTCTTCCAAATGGAACAGGTAAAACACAACGCGTTTTAGTATTTGCTAAAGGCGAAAAAGCTAAAGAAGCAGAAGCAGCAGGCGCAGATTACGTAGGTGAATCTGATCTTGTTCAAAAAATCAGTGGCGGTTGGTTCGATTTCGACGTAATCGTTGCTACTCCAGATATGATGGGTGAAGTTGGTCGTCTAGGACGTGTTCTAGGACCTAAAGGATTAATGCCTAACCCTAAAACTGGTACTGTTACAATGGACGTTACAAAAGCAGTTAACGAAATCAAAGCTGGTAAAGTAACTTACCGCGTTGATAAAGCTGGTAATGTACAAGCTCCAATTGGTAAAGTATCGTTTAGTACTGACAAATTAATTGAAAACTTTAAAACAATCAACGATACAATGTTGAAAGTTAAACCTTCTTCAGCTAAAGGTCAATACATCAAAAACATTACTGTAACAACAACTTTTGGTCCTGGCGTAAAAGTTGACCAAAGTTCTTTATAATCACTAATTAAAATTTTACTTGACCTAGATGATTGTACTTGTTACAATCATCTAGGTTAATAAATATTTACCGAAGACAGTAGGTGACGCAAGTCTTAATTTCCTACCGAGGATCATACTATGTGCAAACATACAATAATCCCTCTATGTCTAAGGTGACATGGGGCTTTTTGCTTTTCTTGACTATAATGACTTGTTTTGCAAGCCAGAGTAGGTAAAGAAGTGAAAAATGAGTCTTATAGAAGTGGTCTTAAGACGATTTTTATAGTTCTTATTTTTAAATCCCCAGACAATCTATCAGGAGGTGAAACTTACACATGAGTCAAGCAGCAATCGCTACAAAACAAGTAATCGTTGAAGACGTAACAAAGAAATTTGAAGCAGCAGCTTCAATCGTCATTGTTGACTATCGCGGATTAACTGTTGAAGAAGTTACAGAATTACGTAAACAATTACGTGATGCTGGTGTTGAGATGAAAGTTATTAAAAACTCTATTCTTAGCCGTTCAGCTGAAGCAGCTGGTTTATCTGGTTTAGGAGATATCTTTAAAGGTCCTACTGCTATCGCATTCAGTAATGAAGATGTTATTGCACCTGCAAAAATCATCAATGAATTTGCTGAAAAAGCTGAAGCATTAGAGATTAAAGCTGGCGTTATTGAAGGTAAAGTTTCTTCAAAAGAAGAAATCGAAGCTCTTGCAAAACTTCCAAATCGCGAAGGTTTGTTATCTATGTTACTTTCAGTACTACAAGCACCAGTCAGAAATACTGCACTTGCTTTCAAAGCAGTGGCAGATTCAAAAGAAGAAGTGGCTTAATTACGAGTTACAATTTTTTTGAAACAAAACAAGCAATCTAAAAATATACCCAATAATGGAGGAAATTAACAATGGCATTAAACATTGAACAAATCATTGCTGATGTGAAAGAAGCAACAGTATTAGAATTAAACGACTTAGTAAAAGCAATCGAAGAAGAATTTGGCGTTACAGCAGCTGCTCCTGTAGCAGCTGCTGGTGTTGCAGGTCCTGCAGCAGCAGAACAAACTGAATTTACAGTAGAATTAACTTCTGCTGGAGATCAAAAAATTAAAGTAATCAAAGTAGTTCGCGAAGCTACTGGCTTAGGTCTTAAAGAAGCTAAAGCATTAGTTGACGGAGCTCCTACAGCACTTAAAGAAGGCGTATCTAAAGATGACGCTGAAGCTATGAAAGCACAACTTGAAGAAGTTGGAGCTTCTGTAGAAGTTAAATAATCATTTTTAATGATAGAAGAAGACACGCAGTTTACTGTGTGTCTTTTTTTTGTGGATAAATAAGATGCAATCAAAAAGTTATTCAGTTGTGGAAAACTTTTTTCCGGATTCTAACTTGCTATTCATCCACAGTAAAGAAAAACAAGTCATTTTTTGTGGATAAGTCTGTCTTTTTTCGAATGTATGTTCTATAATGTGGAGAGTTACATAAAGAGAGTAGGGTGCGTATGAATCAAAACAATCGGTTATCTGTTAGGAAATTAGTAGAGTTTGTATTGAAAAAAGGTAGTATTGATGAACGTTATACAGGTTCTGCGCATACTGCAATCGAGGGAACAAAGCTTCATCAGAAAATCCAAAAAGAAGCTGGGGATAACTATCAAAAAGAAGTGTTCTTAAAAAAAGAGCTGTTAATAAATCAGCGGAATTACTCCATCGAAGGACGAGCGGATGGCGTTGTCGAAGAAAAAAGTGGGAAATATTGGGTCGATGAAATTAAAACCTCTGAAATAGACTTTGATTTATTACCTGATAATACGCTTGAACGGTTTTGGGGACAACTTATGTGTTACGGCTATATGCTAGCTGTGGAAAAAGAATTAGCAGAGATTGAATTGCAGTTAACATACTATGAAACATTAAATGAAAAAATAACTCGAACTAGAAAAAAAGTATCCATCACTGAATTGACTTCTTTTTTTAATCATTTAGTGGAACAATATGAAAAATGGGTCATTTTTAATGACAATTGGCGTATTTTGCGCAATCAAACACTTAAACAACTTGACTTTCCTTATGGTGATTACCGCTCAGGACAAAGAGAACTTGCTGTTGCGGTGTATAAAACAATTTTAACTGAACAAAATTTATACTGTGAAGCGCCAACTGGAATTGGCAAAACAATGTCTACTTTATTTCCAGCGGTGAAATCGATTGGAGAAGAGAAAGCTGAAAAATTATTCTATTTAACAGCTAAAACCGTTACACGTCAAGTAGCAGAAGATGCAGTCGAACAAATGGAACGAAATGGAGCAAAACTAAAGAGCGTTACGTTAACGGCTAAAGATAAAATTTGTTTTTTAGATGAACGTAAATGTGATCCGAAGCACTGTATATTTGCAAGAGGCTATTATGATCGTTTGAATGAAGCGTTATTTGAATTGCTACAGCAAGAAAATCATTTTACAAGAGAGATTGTGGAAAGTTATGCTAGAAAATATACACTATGTCCATTTGAATTATCTTTAGATATTAGCTTATGGTGTGACATAATTATTTGTGATTACAATTATTTGTTTGATCCGATTGTGTATTTGAAGCGATTTTTTAACGATGAAAAGAATGAGTATGTATTTTTGATTGACGAAGTCCATAACTTAGTTGATCGTTCACGAGAGATGTTCTCTGCAAGCTTATCGGAACAAAAAATAATAACGATATACAGGGAGTTGTTGAAAGAAGATCAAAAGCAACGACGTGTGATGAACCGTTTAATAAAAGATTTTAAAAGTTTTAGAACCAACTGTGGCGAAGTGGAGTTTATGACTCAAAGTGAACCAGCGGATTTATTTTTAAAACATGTAGTTAAATTTACTGAGAACACAAAAGAATGGTTGCTGGTGAATCAACAAGCGAGTAGTCATTCGAAAATGTTAGAGCTTTATTTTGAAGCACTAACCTACTTGAAAATTTCAGAATTTTATGATGAACGATACGTAACCTATGTTCATTTAGTAGGGAAGGATATCACTATTAAGCAATTCTGTTTAAATCCCTCTTTTTTAATTAATCAAACATTGAAACGTGGAAAAGCATCAGTTTTATTTTCCGCCACACTGTCTCCAATCAACTATTTCGCGCAATTACTAGGAGGGAAAGAAAAGCCTTTAATGTATCAATTGCCTTCACCATTTAAGCAAGAACATCAATTGTTAGTAATTGCAAATTACATTGATACTCGTTACCAAGTGCGTCAAGCCAGCCACCAACCGATTGCCAACGCTTTGACTACAATGGTTACTCAAAAAAAAGGCAATTATTTATTCTTTTTTCCTTCTTATCAATATTTGGAATCGATTTATCAAGAGTTTGTCGAAAAGAATCCGACAGTAGAAACGGTGGTTCAAGGAAGGGTTATGGATGAACAGCAACGTGAATTGTTTTTACAGAAGTTTAAGAATAGGCCAGAATCGAATTTAGTTGGTTTTTGTGTACTAGGAGGCATTTTTTCAGAAGGAATCGATTTAAAAGGGGAACGTCTTATTGGTGTGGCTATAGTTGGCGTGGGATTAGCACAATTGAATGCAGAAGCTGATTTAGTTCAAAAATATTACCAAACAGAAAACCATGAGGGGTATCAATTTGCGTATCAAATTCCTGGAATGAACAAAGTTCTTCAAGCGGCAGGGCGCGTGATTCGAAGCGAAACAGATATTGGCGTTGTTCTATTATTAGATCAACGTTTTAATGCTAGAAGATACAGAGAGTTATTCCCAGAACATTGGCAACAAATCGAGAGTGTAAACAATGATAGAGAACTAAAGAGCCAGTTAATGAGATTTTGGAAATAAAAAAGATTATTATGGAAGAAATTTCTTTCATAGTAATCTTTTTTATTTACAAATTATACCGCAAGGGGTATAATTTGTTTTGGATACGGTAGGAGGTATTTTTGGATTTCCTTCTAAATGAAGTATAGAGTATGAAAGGATTGTGTATAGAATGTTTTTCTTTAAAAAATTACCAAGTATCACAACAAAAGAATTAGAAGAAATGTTACCTAAGAAACCGATGATTATTGATGTTCGTGAGCCACAGGAGTTTAGTGGTGGACATATTCCTACAGCTAAAAATATTCCTTTGAAAAAGATAAACAGCTATCAAACAAAAGAACCTGTTTACATTATTTGTCAGTCTGGTATGCGAAGCAAACAAGCGGTGAAGACATTACGAGCTAAAGGTATGGATGCAGTCAACGTTAAGGGCGGAATGATGAGTTGGGCTGGAAAAGTTAGAGGAGGAAAATTATAATGAGATTTGTTATTATTGGTGGAGTAGCTGGCGGAATGTCAGCAGCTACTCGCTTAAGAAGATTAAACGAAGATGCAGAGATTATTGTTTTAGAAAAAGGACCGTATGTGTCTTTTGCAAATTGTGGCTTGCCTTATTATGTTTCAGGAGAAATTCAGCAACGCCAAGAATTGCTAGTACAAACACCAGAACAATTAAAGGCACGTTTTCAATTAGATGTTCGACCATTTAGTGAAGCCATTTCAATTGATGCTGAAAATAAAGTTGTACAGGTTCGAAATGATGAAGGAGAGTATTCTTTGTCTTATGACAAGTTAATTCTATCTCCAGGAGCCAAACCGTTTATTCCGCCTATCGAAGGATTGGATCAAGCAAGCAATGTCTTTACCCTTAGAAATGTACCGGATGTTGACCAAATTATGAAATTTACCATTAGTCAAAATCCGAAAAAAGCAATGGTTATCGGTGCTGGTTTTATCGGTTTGGAAATGGCCGAAAGCTTAGCAAAACGTGGGATAGACGTAACAATTGTCGAAAAAGCACCTCATGTACTGCCTCCTATTGATGAAGAAATGGCTGCTTTTGTTACAAAAGAATTAAAAGACAATCAAGTAACTGTTTTGACAGGAACGTCAGCGACAGCCTTTACGAATAACGGGGGACGTGTCCTTTTAGAAAATGGAGAAGAGATTGCAACAGATTTAATTATTTTATCAGTCGGTGTGCAACCTGAAAATACATTGGCTCTACAAGCTGGTATTGAAACAGGAATGCGTGGAGGAATTTTAGTAGATGAACACTATCAAACAAGTCAAAAGGATATTTATGCTGTAGGCGACGCTATTTTGGTGAAGCAGTTTACGAGCCAAGAGGATGCCCTGATCTCACTAGCATCTCCTGCTAACCGACAAGGTAGACAAGTTGCAGATGTTTTATCAGGTATACCCCGCAAAAATTTAGGAAGCTTAGGAACAGCAATTGTCCGCGTCTTTAGCCAAGCAGTTGCTTCGACTGGTTTAACAGAACGTCAATTAAGAGCCCTTGGTTTAGAGTATAAGAGTGTCCACGTTCAAGGGAAAAGCCATGCTGGATATTTTCCTCATGCAGAAGGGATTTTATTGAAGCTGCTATTTAACCCTACAACAGGCGAGCTATATGGCGCTCAGGCAATTGGGAAAGATGGCGTGGACAAACGCATTGACATTATTGCAACGGCGATTAAAGGTCGTTTGACTGTTGAGGATTTACCAGAATTGGAATTTAGCTATGCACCTCCATTTGGCTCTGCAAAAGATCCAGTGAATATGGCGGGTTATGCTGCATTAAACATTATGGAAGGTATTTCTGAGTCGATTCAGTGGTATGAATTAACAGAAAAACAAGCAGAAGGAGCCTTTTTATTAGATGTTCGAACAACCAATGAGGTAGCTCAAGGTAGTTTAAAAGGTGCGTATCACATTCCGTTAGATGATTTGAGATGCCGTCTTCATGAATTGCCAAAAGACAAAGAGATTATTGTAAGTTGTCAAAGTGGATTACGTAGTTATCTTGCAGAACGTATTTTAAAACAATCAGGTTATCAAGCGAAAAATTTAGACGGCGCATTTAACCTGTATTCAACTATAAAACCAGAGGAGATCGTAAAATAATGTATCAATCAATTACAATGCCAGAATTTGAGCACTTAGTAAAACAAGGTGGAATTTCAATTTTAGATGTTCGTGAACCTACTGAATTTAGTAGCGGTCATATTAAAGAAGCGGTTCTAATGCCGTTGAATTCAATTCCAGAACAATTAAATCAATTGAATAAAGAAAAAGAGTATTATATTATTTGTCATTCCGGTATGCGTTCAGCATCAGCAAGTGCTTTCTTAGCAGAAAAAGGATACAGCGTTACAAACGTCATGGGTGGAATGTCTGCTTGGAAAGGAGAGACTCTTAGTGGAATGTGATAAAAAAATATTAAATCGTCTAAAACGTTCAGAAGGTCAAATTAGAGGCGTTTTGAAAATGATAGAAGAAGAACGAGAATGCCAAGATGTCATCACGCAACTTTCGGCAGTCCGTTCAAGTATTGATAAAGTAATGGGAATCATGGTAGCTGAAAACCTCGTTCATTGCATTGAAGAAAGCGACAATAGTAAAGAAGTTTATGAACAACGTGTTAAAGAAGCGATTGATTTAATTGTAAAAGTAAAATAAAGAAAAAACGCTGTATCCATTGGATACAGCGTTTTTCTGATTAACTGAGATATTAGGGTATCTTTTAGTATAGTTTTATTTTTTGAGGTTTAAATAAGAATTAGCAATCTAAATTTATCGATTAATTAAAAAGAAGAGGGGTTACTTTTTAATTTTGATTTTAACTTTAGTATTATCTGTAAATTGTGCTTGTAATTGGAATTGTTTGTAGTCAGAACCCGCATTTAATTTTTTAACAACGTGTTTTTCAATGTCTGATTGACTAGCAGAATTTAAATCGATACCAGTTAAAACAGCTTTTACTTTTTCTTCAGCTTTAGCGCCTTGGAAATTTTCTTTTGTTAAGCCATTTTTGTATTGAGCTTTAATAGTTCCGTTAGAATTTACTTGATATTGTAATTGGATATCGCCTTTTTTATAATCAAGTTCGATTTGTAATTGACGGATATCTGAAGTTTGTTCAGCACTTTCTTCTTCACCAGCGTTTGATGAATCACCAGGTTTTTCAGTTTCTGGAGCTTCAACTTCTGGAGCAGATCCATGAGATTGCACGCCTAATTCAGCTTTAGGGAAATTATTTTTGATAACAATTACTTTAAAGTCTAAGTTCGCAACATTTGCAACCTTTTGTAAAAGAGCAAGTGATTGGCTAGCGTTTAATTTAACACGGTTCGCAATTAAAGTAGCTTCAGAAGCTTCATAACCAGCTTTTTCCCAAACTTTAGCATCTGTCAACGCTTTTTGGATAGCAGCAGCATTTTTAGTTGTTAGTTCAAGTCCAGTTAATTCTTTAATTTCAGCTTTCGTGAATAAAGTGATTGATTTGTACGCATTAGATTCAATTACAGTACCTAATGGAGTTGATGTTTCTGGAACTTCAACTTCAGGAGTTTCTGTACCTGGGTTACTTACTTCAGGTTTTTCAGCTTCTGGAGCTGATACGTGATTTTGAACGCCGATTTCAGCTTTTGGATAGTAATTATTTTTTACAAGAGTCACTTTAAATTGTAAATTAGAAGTGTTTGCCATTTTCTTTAAAAGGTTTAAAGATTGGTTATAGCTTAATTTAACACGGTTCGCAATTAAAGTAGCTTCAGAAGTTTCGTAACCAGCTTCTTCCCAAACGGCTACTTCAGATAAAGCTTTTTGGATAGCAGGTGCATTTTTAACAGTTACATCAAGACCTGTTAATGTTTTGATTTCAGCTTTGCTAAATAATGTCACCGATTTGTATTGATTTGACTCGAGAACTGTTTCTGCGTTAGCTTTTGGGCTAACGGCTAACGTTGACATCGCGCCAACTGATAAAACTAGACCTGCAATTAATGTTGATTTTGTTAATTTGTTCATAATGTAGAACCTCCTAAGTTTTTTTCTACTATTTTTTGATTACTAGTTAATGAATAGTAGCTGACGTCAGTATACGAAGAAATAATTAAAAATACAACCGTTTTGATTTTTTTAAATTTCCCAAAATTGAGTAAGAAAATGTAAAAAACTGATGTGTCTGCGTTTGCCGAACTATTTTTAAAGAGAAAAGTCTGTAAAATAGAGGGATTCTATTTTTTTAGTAAGTATTTAGTTGAAAAGTAGGAAGTTTAGCAAAAAAAGTGTAGAATATAGAAGAGATTAATGAACAATTGGTTCAGAAAGGAATTTACAATGGCAGATCATTATTATACAAACAAACCTAAAACTGAATCGAAAGAGAGTGCTTGGACGTATCAGTTAAAAGGCTTTGATTTTAAATTTGTTACAGATTTAGGTGTGTTTTCAAAAAAAACAGTGGATTTCGGATCGCGTTTACTAATAGAAACAATTGATTTAAACGATGTAGTCAGTGGTGACGTGTTAGACGTAGGGTGTGGATATGGTCCAATGGGCTTATCTTTAGCCAAAGCAGATCCAAATCGTCAAGTTGAAATGGTTGATGTAAATGAACGAGCGTTAGGATTAGCAAAACAAAATGCTTCGAATAATCGTATTTCCAATGTTTTGATTCATCCATCAGATGTGTATGATCAAGTTGAAGGCAAAGAATTTGCGCTAATTGTAAGCAATCCGCCGATTCGTGCAGGAAAAACAGTCGTACACACGATCTTAACTGACGCATATACACACTTGAAAAAAGGTGGGAAGTTAGTTATTGTAATTCAGAAAAAACAAGGGGCACCAAGTGGAATGAAAAAAATGGAAGAAACCTTTGGAAATGCTGAAGTTATCGCTAAAGATAAAGGTTACTGGATTATTCAAAGTATTAAAGAAAACTAAATTAAAACATCAAAAGAAGAGTGTTTATTGTTCTTTTGATGTTTTTTTATTTTTCAAAAAAATGTTATTAAATCATTTCCATTCAATTTTACATAGTGTATACTGAAAAAATATAATGAATTATGAAGGGGTTTAAATAAGATGGAAGCAATTAAGTTGATAGGTATTTTGATTATTCTAGTTGGCTTTATTTTTAAGTTTGACACAATTGCTGTGGTATTGGTAGCAGCATTAGCAACAGCATTAGTTTCGGGGATTTCGATTCCAGATTTTTTAACGATGTTAGGAGAAGCGTTTGTTTCCAATCGTTTAGTTACGTTATTTTTACTAACATTACCTATGATCGGTTTATCTGAACGTTTTGGTTTACGTCAGCAAGCCGTTGTATTAATTGAAAAAATGAAAGGTTTAACACCGGGGCGATTTTTAACAATCTATATGATAATCCGTGAATTGGCAGGCTTCTTTTCAATTCGTGTACAAGGGCATACACAATTTATCCGTCCAATCGTCAATCCGATGGCACAAGCTGCAGCATTGACTAAATATGGTGAAATTACGCCAGAAGATGAAGATAAAATCAAAGCAAAAGCAGCCGCGACCGAAAACTTTGGGAATTTCTTTGCTCAAAATACGTTTATTGCAGCAGCCGGAGTATTATTGATTGAAGCAACAATGAAATCATTAGGTTATGAAGCGACAGCGGTAGCGATTGCACAAGCATCTATTCCAATCGCGTTGATTATGTTGCTGTTAGTTGCGATTTCAAATGTGTTATTTGATAAAAAAATGGCTAAAAAATATGGCATGGAAAAAGTTGAAGAAATCAAAAGCAAAGGAGGACGTTCTTAATGGAAAGTTTAATCAATAATTTATTGGAGTTCTTCTATATTTTAATCGGTTTGTTGTTAATGACAACGGCTGCGCGTGTGTTTATGGATAAAACACATCCAACGAGAATGGGAACGTCTTTATTTTGGATGTTACTAGGAATTGTTTTTGCATTTGGCAACTTCATTCCGTTCATGATTGATGGCATCATTATTTTAGTGATGGGTGTCTTGACGTTGTTTAAACAGGTTCAAATCGGCAAATTAGCTGAATTAAATGAAGCAGAATCAGAAGCTGCTTCTAAAAGAATTGGCGCATGGATTTTTCTACCATGTATTTTACTAGCTGCTTTGGCAGTTGGAATTGCTCAACTAACACCATTAGGTGGTCAAGTTGGGATTGGGTTAGCTTCAATTGGTTCGTTACTTGTTGTTATTTTCATTACGAAAGCAAAACCTAAAACCGTCTTAGACGATTCAGATCGTATGATTCAACAAGTTGGAACAACTGGAATTTTACCTCAATTACTAGCTGCTTTAGGTGTGATTTTCACACAAGCTGGTGTTGGGACAGTGATTTCGAATGGAATCTCAACAGTAGTTCCAGAAGGGAATCGCTTAGCAGGTGTTATTGCCTATTGTCTAGGAATGGTTATTTTCACAATGATTATGGGAAATGGATTTGCAGCCTTTACAGTTATTACTGCTGGAATCGGTGTTCCCTTTGTGATGATGCAAGGAGCCGACCCAGTTGTGGCTGGAGCGCTTGCAATGACGGCAGGTTTTTGTGGAACGCTATTAACACCAATGGCGGCGAACTTCAATGCGTTGCCAGCAGCCCTATTAGAAATGAAAGACACAAATGGTGTTATCCGAGCACAAGCGCCTCTGGCCATTTTAATGATTTTGATTCACATCGTCTTAATGTATTTCTGGGCGTTTTAAAAAATAAATTTTAAGGATAGAAAGGAAGTAAAGTATATGAAAATTTTAGTTACAGGATTCGATCCATTCGGTGGAGAACCAATTAACCCTGCTTTAGAAGCTGTTAAAGGATTAGCGGATACAATCAATGGTGCAGAAATCATCAAGTTAGAAATTCCAACAGTATTTGGTAAATCGGCTGAAGTTGTAAAAGCCGCAATGGAAAAACATCACCCAGATGTTGTGTTAAATATCGGTCAAGCAGGCGGTCGTTTTGCAATTTCGCCAGAACGAGTAGCGATTAATATTGACGATGCGAGAATTCCAGATAACGAAGGCAATCAACCTGTTGATATCGCAATTCAAGAAGACGGAGCACCTGCCTACTTTACACAACTACCTATTAAAGCAATGGTGACACAAATGAAAGAAGCAGGAATTCCTGCTAACGTATCAAATACAGCAGGAACATTCGTCTGCAACCATATTATGTATCAAGTTCAATATTTGATTGAAAAAGAATATCCAGCAGTTAAAGGCGGATTTATCCATGTTCCTTATATTCCAGAGCAAGTTATCGAAAAAGCAGGTCAACCATTTATGAGTCTAACAGATATGACTAAAGGACTGACAGCAGCAATCGAAGCCATTATTTTATATGATGGCAAAGAAGATTTAAAAGCTGTTGGAGGTGCCATTCATTAATGAAAGAAGCAGTACCGCGTCCCTTATTCACCTATGGTAGTTTGATGGAAAATCTTTTTAATTACGACTTGTATTTAGCTGGGAAAGTAACTGGATCCCCTAAAAAAGCACGTATAAAAGGAGAACTCTATCATTTAGATTCTAAAGGCTATCCAGCATTGTTGCCAGGAGACAACTGGGTATATGGTGAAATTTTTGAGCTGAAAGAATTCTCAAAAGAAATCCTTCCGTTAGATAAAATGGAAAACTACTATGGAAAAGGCGCAAGCAACAATGAATACGAACGTCAACTCGTTGAAGTAGAAGTTTTTAATGAAGCTACAGAAAAATATGACCTTAAAGAAACGGTTTATTGTTATCTATATGTACCGGACCATGATGAAACATTCGCTACTCAAAGTACCTATTTAGCAACTGGGAATTGGCGAGCTTATTATCATCAAATCGCAGGTTAATCACACACAGAAGGAATTTTTCCTTCTGTGTTTTTTCATATATCGAGGATGTTTTAAAAATCTTGACAAGTGAGTCAATCAGTTATATAATGACTAAATGCGAATACTGTAGTCAGTAGCATAGAATTCACCCTGAAATATTGTCCAGAGTGAGTTTTTAAAGGGAAAACAAAAGAAATTGTGAATTTTATTAAAGAAAATGTCACGAATCTTTTGGTTTTTTTTTGCCAAAAAATGAAAAAAAAGCTAGTTTGTTACTTATATTTAACAAAAGTAATGAAAATGTAATATTCATTTTAAAGCTTGCTACGGTTGCATTAAATATGTTTTGAGGGGTGAATAGGTTGGCAGGCCACTTAGTAAATTACGGAAAACACCGTACACGAAGAAGTTTTGCACGAATCAGCGAGGTTTTAGAGTTACCAAACTTAATTGAAATCCAAACTGACTCATACCAATGGTTCCTAGATGAAGGATTGCGTGAAATGTTTAAAGATATCTCACCAATTGAAGACTTTGCAGGAAACCTATCATTAGAATTTATTGATTATCAATTACACAACCCAAAATACACAGTTGAAGAAGCGAGAAGCCATGATGCCAATTACTCAGCTCCGCTTCACGTGAAATTACGTTTAATCAACAAAGAAACTGGTGAAGTAAAAGACCAAGAAGTATTCTTTGGCGATTTCCCATTAATGACTGAAATGGGTACATTTATTATCAACGGAGCAGAGCGTGTTATTGTATCACAATTAGTTCGTTCACCAGGGGTTTACTTCCATGGTAAAGTTGATAAAAATGGCAAACAAGGTTTTGGTTCTACTGTTATCCCTAACCGTGGAGCATGGTTAGAATATGAAACAGATGCAAAAGATCTTTCTTATGTAAGAATCGACCGCACACGTAAAATTCCACTTTCAGTATTAGTTCGTGCTTTAGGATTTGGATCAGATGATCAGATCTTAGAAATTTTTGGCGATAATGAAAGTCTACGTTTAACGTTAGAAAAAGATTTACACAAAAATTCTAGCGATTCTCGTACAGAGGAAGCCTTGAAAGATGTTTACGAACGTCTACGTCCAGGTGAGCCTAAAACTGCTGACAGCTCAAGAAGCTTGCTAAATGCTCGTTTCTTTGATCCAAAACGCTACGACTTAGCAAATGTTGGTCGTTACAAAGTCAACAAAAAACTAAACCTTAAAACCCGTCTATTTAACCAAACTCTTGCTGAAACATTAGTTGATCCTGAAACTGGTGAAATTTTAGCAGAAAAAGGAACGTTCTTAGATCGTCCAATGATTGATAAACTAACACCATTCTTAGACGCAGGTCTAAACAGTGTGACTTTATATCCAACAGATGATGGTGTTGTACCAGAACCTGTAACGATTCAAGTAGTTCAAGTAATTTCACCAAAAGATGGCGAACGTGTTGTTAATGTGATTGGAAACGGCAACGTTTCAACTGACATCAAAAACATTACGCCAGCTGATATCTTAGCTTCAATGAGCTATTTCTTCAACTTACAAGAAAATATCGGCAACGTAGACGACATTGACCATTTAGGAAACCGTCGTATCCGTTCTGTTGGAGAATTATTACAAAATCAATTCCGTATTGGTTTGTCACGTATGGAACGTGTTGTTCGTGAACGTATGTCGATTCAAGATGTTGCAACCGTAACACCGCAACAATTAATCAACATTCGCCCAGTTGTAGCAGCAATCAAAGAATTCTTTGGTTCTTCTCAATTGTCACAGTTCATGGATCAAACGAATCCACTAGGTGAGTTGACTCACAAACGTCGTCTATCTGCCTTAGGGCCTGGTGGTTTGACAAGAGACCGTGCCGGATATGAAGTTCGAGATGTACATTATTCCCATTATGGTCGTATGTGTCCTATCGAAACACCTGAGGGTCCAAATATCGGGTTGATTAATAGTCTATCAAGTTATGCAAAAATTAATAAATTTGGTTTTATCGAAACACCATACCGTCGTGTGGATCGTGAAACTGGTAAAGTAACAAAGCACATTGATTATTTAACAGCAGACGAGGAAGATCACTACGTTGTTGCCCAAGCAAACTCAGTATTGCTTGAAGATGGTAGCTTTGAAAGTGACATCGTGATGGCTCGTTTCATCAGTGAAAACTTAGAAGTTCCAATTAGCCGTGTCGATTACATGGACGTTTCACCAAAACAAGTAGTTGCTGTTGCGACAGCATGTATTCCGTTCTTGGAAAACGATGATAGTAACCGTGCGTTAATGGGAGCCAACATGCAACGTCAAGCTGTACCGTTGATTCATCCACAAGCTCCACTAGTTGGAACTGGGATGGAATACAAATCAGCACACGATTCTGGAGCTGCATTAATTTGTAAAAATCCTGGTGTCGTTGAATATGTAGATGCTAAAGAAGTTCGTGTTCGTCAAGATAACGGCGCTTTAGACAAATACTCAATCACAAAATTCCGTCGTTCAAACTCTGGTACATGTTACAACCAACGTCCAATCGTTTCTAAAGGCGACCGTGTGGATGCTAGCGAAATCCTAGCTGATGGTTCTTCAATGGAAAACGGTGAGATGGCATTAGGACAAAATGTTTTAGTGGCCTTCATGACTTGGGAAGGGTACAACTATGAGGATGCGATTATCATGAGCGAACGTCTAGTTAAAGATGATGTTTACACTTCTGTCCATATTGAAGAATATGAATCAGAAGCTCGTGATACAAAACTTGGACCTGAAGAAATCACTCGTGAAATTCCAAATGTCGGAGAAGACGCATTAAAAGACTTAGACGAATTCGGAATTATCCGTATTGGGGCTGAAGTTCATGATGGCGATTTATTAGTTGGTAAAGTAACTCCTAAAGGGGTAACCGAATTATCTGCTGAAGAACGTCTATTACATGCGATCTTTGGTGAAAAAGCTCGTGAAGTTCGCGATACATCATTGAAAGTTCCACATGGTGGTGGCGGAATCGTTCACGACGTTAAAATCTTTACACGTGAAGCAGGAGACGAATTATCACCCGGTGTGAATATGTTAGTACGCGTTTATATCGTACAAAAACGTAAAATCAACGAAGGCGATAAAATGGCTGGACGTCACGGAAATAAAGGGGTCGTTTCTCGCATTATGCCAGAAGAAGACATGCCTTTCTTACCAGACGGCACACCTGTTGATATCATGTTGAACCCTCTTGGGGTACCATCACGTATGAATATCGGACAAGTTCTTGAATTACACATCGGAATGGCCGCTCGTCAACTAGGAATCCATATTGCGACTCCTGTATTTGATGGAGCAAGCGAGGAAGATGTTTGGGAAACTGTACAAGAAGCAGGAATGGCAAGTGATGCTAAAACTGTTTTATACGATGGACGTAGTGGTGAGCCATTTGATAACCGTGTTTCAGTTGGTGTGATGTATATGATTAAATTAGCCCACATGGTTGATGATAAATTACATGCTCGTTCAACTGGACCTTACTCATTAGTTACACAACAACCACTTGGAGGTAAAGCTCAATTTGGTGGACAACGTTTTGGAGAGATGGAAGTTTGGGCACTTGAAGCGTATGGGGCAGCTTATACACTACAAGAAATCTTAACGTACAAATCAGATGACGTTGTTGGACGTGTGAAAACATATGAAGCAATCGTTAAAGGTGAAAAAATTCCAAGACCAGGTGTTCCAGAATCATTCCGCGTATTAGTAAAAGAGTTACAAGCTTTAGGACTAGATATGAAAGTTCTAGATGCAAATGACGATGAAATCGAATTACGTGATTTAGATGATGATGACGATATCGTAAACATTGATGCACTTAGTAAATATGCAGAAGAACAAGAAAAAATTCGTGCTGATGCTCGTGAAAAAGAACGTTTAGAGCAAGAAGGCGCAGAATAATAGAAGTATCCTATTGAGACATCTAAAGTCGAATGCAGATTTGACTTTAGATGATCCCTCAATAGCAAATCGAGCAGGTAGGGCAGCTCAACCAATAATTAAAGGGAGGTAGGCCCCTTGATAGACGTTAATAATTTTGAAAACATGCAAATCGGTTTAGCATCTCCAGACAAGATTCGTAGTTGGTCTTATGGAGAAGTGAAAAAACCTGAAACCATTAACTACCGTACACTAAAACCAGAACGCGATGGCTTGTTCTGTGAACGCATTTTTGGCCCATCAAAAGACTGGGAATGTGCTTGTGGTAAGTACAAACGTATTCGCTATAAAGGAATTGTTTGTGATCGTTGTGGAGTGGAAGTAACAAGATCTAAAGTTCGTCGTGAACGTATGGGTCACATCGAATTAGCAGCACCTGTTTCACACATTTGGTATTTCAAAGGAATTCCAAGTAGAATGGGTCTTGTCTTAGATATGAGCCCACGTGCTCTTGAAGAAATCATTTATTTTGCTTCGTATGTTGTTACCGATGCAGGTGACACCTCTTTAGAACGCAAACAATTGTTAACTGAAAGAGAATATCGTGATAAACGTGAACAATATGGTCAAAACTTCCAAGCAGCAATGGGAGCAGAAGCAATCAAACAATTGCTAGATGATGTTCAATTAGAAAAAGAAGTGGCTGAATTAAAAGAAGAGTTAAAATCTGCTCAAGGGCAAAAAAGAACTCGCGCCATTCGCCGTTTAGATATCTTAGAAGCATTCCGTCATTCAGGTAATGAACCTAGCTGGATGGTTATGGACGTTGTTCCAATCATTCCTCCAGATTTACGCCCAATGGTTCAATTAGAAGGTGGACGCTTTGCAACGAGTGATTTAAATGATTTATATCGTCGTGTAATCAACCGTAACAACCGTCTAAAACGCTTATTGGACTTAAATGCACCAAATATTATCGTGCAAAATGAAAAACGTATGCTTCAAGAAGCCGTTGATGCCTTGATTGATAATGGTCGTCGTGGCCGTCCAGTTACTGGACCAGGTAACCGTCCATTGAAATCATTGTCACATATGCTTAAAGGGAAACAAGGTCGTTTCCGTCAAAACTTACTAGGAAAACGTGTCGATTATTCTGGTCGTTCTGTTATCGTAGTAGGTCCAAACTTGAAAATGTACCAATGTGGACTTCCAAAAGAAATGGCCATTGAACTATTCAAACCATTTGTAATGAAAGAACTAGTTGCACGTGATCTTGCAAGCAACATCAAAAACGCGAAACGTAAAATTGATCGTCAAGATGAAGGTATCTGGGATGTATTAGAAGACGTTATTCGTGAACATCCAGTATTGCTTAACCGAGCACCTACTCTTCATAGATTAGGGATCCAAGCCTTTGAACCAACTCTAGTTGAAGGACGCGCAATTCGTCTTCACCCATTAGTATGTGAAGCCTACAATGCCGATTTCGATGGAGACCAAATGGCGGTTCACGTTCCACTTAGTGATGAAGCACAAGCTGAAGCACGTATGTTGATGCTAGCTGCCCAAAATATCTTAAATCCAAAAGATGGTAAACCAGTTGTAACTCCTTCTCAAGATATGGTACTAGGAAACTACTACCTAACGATGGAAGAAGAGCAACGTGAAGGCGAAGGGATGGTCTTTAAAGACTTAACCGAAGCATTGATTGCCTATCAAAACGGATACGTTCATTTACATTCAAGAATTGGTGTTCAAACAACGTCCTTAAAAGACAAACCATTTACTGAATGGCAAAAAGAACGTACATTGATTACGACAGTAGGGAAATTACTTTTCAATGAAATCATGCCTGTAGAATTCCCTTACTTGAATGAACCAACTACTGAAAACTTAGAAGTTGCTATTTCAGATCGTTTCTTTGTAGAGCCAGGAACAGATATCCCAGCTCATATTAAAAAACAAGAAATCAATTTACCATTTAAAAAGAAAAATCTTGGAAATATCATTGCCGAAGTCTTCAAAAGATTCCATATCACTGAAACTTCTAAAATGTTAGATAGAATGAAAGACTTAGGTTACAAACATTCTACACGTGCTGGTATTACAGTAGGTATCGCTGATATCGTAGTACTACATGAAAAACAAGAAATTTTAGATGAAGCTCATAAACAAGTTGATAACGTAACAAAACAATTCCGTCGTGGTTTAATCACTGACGAGGAACGTTACGAACGCGTTATTGGCATTTGGAATTCAGCTAAAGACCGTATCCAAATTAAATTAATGGAAAGTTTAGATGCGAAGAACCCAATCTTCATGATGAGTGACTCTGGAGCCCGTGGGAATATTTCCAACTTTACTCAGCTTGCTGGTATGCGTGGACTTATGGCCGCTCCTAATGGACAAATCATGGAATTGCCAATCACATCAAACTTCCGTGAAGGTTTAACCGTCTTAGAAATGTTTATCTCAACCCATGGAGCTCGTAAAGGTATGACCGATACAGCCCTTAAGACTGCCGATTCAGGTTACTTGACTCGTCGTCTAGTTGACGTAGCACAAGATGTTATCATTCGTGAAACAGACTGTGGTACTGATCGTGGCTTAGATATTTCAGCAATCAAAGAAGGAAACGAAGTCATTGAACCTCTTGAAGAGCGTTTACTTGGTCGTTACACTCGTAAAACTATTTTCCATCCAGAAAATGGTTCAGTTATCATGAAAGAAAACGAGATTATCACTGAAGATCTTGCAAAAGAAATCATGGACGCTGGAATCGAAGAAGTATCAATCCGTTCAGTATTTACATGTAACACGAAACATGGTGTATGTAAACATTGTTACGGTCGTAACCTTGCAACAGGTTCAGAAGTTGAAGTTGGGGAAGCAGTTGGTACAATTGCGGCTCAATCAATCGGAGAACCAGGTACCCAATTAACAATGCGTACCTTCCATACAGGTGGGGTTGCCGGAGATGATATTACTCAAGGTTTACCTCGTATCCAAGAGATCTTTGAAGCTCGTAATCCTAAAGGGCAAGCGGTTATCACTGAAGTTACTGGTGAAATCATTGCCATTTCAGAAAATGCTGCTGAACGCACTAAAGAAGTGACAATCAAAGGAACAACGGATACTCGTAGCTATCCAGTACCTTATACCGCTCGCTTGAAAGTTGCAGAAGGCGACACGATTCATCGTGGAGAAGCACTTACTGAAGGATCAATCGATCCAAAACAACTATTACGTGTTCGTGATGTATTATCTGTTGAAAACTATCTATTACGTGAAGTTCAAAAAACTTACCGTATGCAAGGGGTAGAAATCGGCGATAAACATATCGAAGTAATGGTTCGTCAAATGTTACGTAAAGTCCGAGTTATGGACCCAGGTTCAACAGAGATTTTACCAGGAACATTGATGGATATCAGCGAATTTACAGACAAAAACTACGAAACAATTATGGCAGGAAATGTACCAGCAACTGGTCGTCCTGTACTACTTGGAATCACAAAAGCTTCTCTTGAAACGAACAGTTTCTTATCAGCTGCATCTTTCCAAGAAACAACTCGTGTGTTAACAGATGCTGCAATTCGTGGAAAACGTGATCCGTTACTTGGTCTTAAAGAAAATGTTATCATTGGTAAGATCATTCCAGCTGGTACCGGTATGGCTAAATACCGTAACATGGAACCAAAAGGAATTGGTGTTGTGAGTGAAAATGTTTACAGTATTAATGACACAATTGAACCAAAAACAGATTTCTAAATCCATTTAAACCATCCACTATTTGTTCAATCAAATAGTGGGTGGTTTTTTGATATTTTTTTGGAAACTCAAGTTACATAAAGAGCTATGATTGGAAAACTATAAAAATGAGGTCTACAATAGAAGATGAGGAGTTAAGCAAATAAATAATTTAGTGGATTATAAATTGGTTAGCAGACAAGGGAGCGATAAGTATGTTAGAAAAACAATTTTTCAAAAAAGTATTTAGTCATTCATTTTCAATACCTGTCAGAGTGAATTTTTGGGATGGAACATTCGAAATTTATGGAGTTGGCGAGCCTCAAGTAACAATTACGTTTCATGAAAATATCCCAATCAAAGAAATTCTTAATAATGCTTCAATTGCATTGGGCGAAGCCTATATGGATAAAAAAATTGAAATAGAAGGTTCCTTAGAAGAGTTAATTGCATCCGCCTATGAAAATGCAGAAAGTTTTATGTTAAAAAAAGATTTCCGTCAGTATTTACCAAAGATGTCACATTCTGAGCAAAAAAGTAAGAAAGATATCCAAATGCATTATGATTTAGGAAACGATTTTTACAATTTATGGTTAGACAAAACGATGACCTACTCATGTGCGTATTTTAAAAACCCACAAGATACCTTAGAAGTTGCTCAACAAAACAAAGTGGAACACATCTTAAATAAACTCGACTTGAAAGAAAATGAAACGTTGTTAGATATTGGATGTGGGTGGGGGACTTTAATTCTGACAGCTGCAAAAAAATATCAAATACAAGCAACGGGTATCACCTTAAGTAAAGAGCAATTCCGATACATTAATAGCAAAATTAAAGACGAAAATTTAGAAGAACTTGTAACGGTTAAATTAGAAGATTATCGCAAATTAAAAAATGAAACCTTTGATCATATTACAAGCGTGGGAATGGTTGAACATGTAGGGCAAGAAAATTTAGGTATCTACTTCAAAGATGTTTATGAATTATTAGCACCAAATGGAACAGCTTTAATTCATGGGATTTCAAGACAACAAGGCGGTGCCACAAATGGTTGGTTAAACAAATATATTTTTCCAGGAGGCTACGTTCCGGGAGTTGCAGAAATGGTCACACAAATTACTGGAAATGGACTGCAATTAATAGATTTAGAAAGCCTACGTCGTCACTATCAAAAAACAACAGAAATTTGGGATGAAAACTTTAAAAAGCAATTGCCAGAAATACGCAAAATAAAAGACGAACGCTTTATTCGAATGTGGGATCTATATTTGCAAGCTTGTGCTGCTTCGTTTAAATCAGGCAATATTGATTTAATTCAGTACTTAGTGACTAAAGGAGCCAATAATGATTTGCCAATGACACGAGAATATATGAATCCATAGTAGATGATAAAAACGATTAATCTAGCCAAGGTTAATCGTTTTTTTTAATATCTTTGAAAACAAAAAACTAGAAAAGCACCAAGACTAATAAAAGGAGCAAAAGGAAGTTTATCATTTAGTGAAAAGAACAGTCGCTTTCGACTGATAAAAATTGCTATTAATGCAAAAAAACAACTAATAATAATGGCTACTAATATTCCTTGGAAACCTAAGAGCCAACTTAACACAAAGTAAAATTTAATATCGCCACCACCTAACCCTTCATGAGTTACAAAAGAAATACTAAGTAATAAAAAGAGAATAAAAATAGAATTTAACGCACTGTGAAACCAATTAAAATCATCTAAATACCAACATTCTAAAAGAATGATAACTAAAAATAAAAGCATTAAAGAATTTGGCAAAATAAAATAAAATAAATCCGTTAGGCTAAAGATTAAACTAAAAAAAATCAAGGTCCATGCAATCAAAAGCTCTAAAGGTTGACTTTTAAATAAGAAAAAAGAGAAGACAACAAGAACTCCTGTTGAAAATTCTATTAATAAGTAATAAAAAGGAATAACAGATTGACAAATTAAACAGCGACCTTTTTGAATAATATAAGAAAAAACGGGAATCAAAGAAAGAATAGGCAGTGTCGTTTTACAATGCTCGCAATGAGAACGAGGGCGAATGATAGATTGATTTAATGGTATCCTCAAACTAATTACTAAAATAAAAGATCCAAAACAACACCCAAAAATCCAAAGTAATATTAAAAACAACATGAAACTTCACTCCAATCTTAATAACTATCCTAGCTATACTATACGAAAAACAAGGAGTTTTCATTTAAAATAGTGTTAAAAAAAAAGAATAGTAAAAAAAACTGTTTTTTTATTAAAATAGGTTGACAAATATTAAAGGAACATGGTATGCTTTCTAAGGTGCTTTTGTAGACAGATTCCTGTAAATCAGTCGTTCTGACTGTTACAAGGGCCATCATTAAAACACTGATGGGAAAAGGTTGCAATTATAGCAATTATTTTTTTGCAAAAAAAGGAACCACCTGGATGTGTGGACTTAGAATGATAACATAGGGAAGGAGGAAACTAAAAATGCCTACTATTAATCAATTAGTACGTAAACCTCGTAAAGCAAAAATGGAAAAATCAGATTCTCCAGCTTTGAATAAAGGTTACAACAGCTTCAAAAAATCACAAACAAACACTAGCTCACCTCAAAAACGTGGTGTGTGTACTCGTGTAGGAACTATGACTCCTAAAAAACCTAACTCAGCGTTACGTAAATACGCGCGTGTACGTTTGTCAAACTTGCTTGAAGTAACAGCTTATATTCCAGGTATCGGACATAACTTACAAGAACACAGTGTGGTTCTTATTCGTGGTGGACGTGTAAAAGATTTACCAGGAGTTCGTTATCACGTTGTACGTGGTGCTTTAGATACTGCCGGTGTTACAGATCGTAAACAAAGCCGTTCTAAATATGGAGCTAAAAAACCAAAAGCTTAAACTAAAACTTATGAACTATAAAATGACTATTATCGAAAGGAGGAATTTGGATGCCTCGTAAAGGTCCTATTACTAAACGTGATGTGTTACCTGATCCAATGTATAATTCAAAATTAGTAACTCGTTTAATTAACCGTTTAATGGTTGATGGTAAACGTGGAAAAGCTGCTACTATTCTTTATAGCTCTTTTGATGTTATTAAAGAACAAACTGGCAATGATCCTATGGAAGTTTTCGAACAAGCAATGAAAAACATCATGCCTGTTCTTGAAGTTAAAGCTCGTCGTGTTGGGGGTTCTAACTATCAAGTCCCTGTCGAAGTTCGTAGCGATCGTCGTACTACTTTAGGTTTACGTTGGTTAGTAAACTACTCTCGCTTACGCGGAGAAGATACTATGGAACAACGTCTTGCTAAAGAAATCATGGATGCAGCTAACAATACTGGTGCTGCAGTTAAAAAACGTGAAGATACTCATAAAATGGCAGAAGCGAACAAAGCGTTTGCTCACTACCGTTGGTAAAATTTTCTCTTTAAAAGGTCTCTGCTATTGTAGTAGAAGGCCTTTGATTGAGAATTTTATAACATTATCGAGTCTTCCTTCTTATCAAGTTACTAAGATATAGAGAGGAGTTAAAAATAATTATGGCAAATAGAGAATTTTCTCTAGAAAAAACTCGTAATATCGGTATCATGGCTCACGTTGATGCAGGTAAAACTACAACAACAGAGCGTATTTTATACTATACTGGTAAAATCCATAAAATTGGTGAAACGCATGAAGGTGCATCACAAATGGACTGGATGGAACAAGAGCAAGAACGTGGTATTACAATTACATCTGCTGCAACAACAGCTGAATGGAAAAATTACCGTGTAAACATTATCGATACTCCTGGACACGTGGATTTCACAATTGAAGTTCAACGTTCTCTACGCGTATTAGATGGTGCTGTAACTGTTCTTGACTCACAATCAGGAGTAGAGCCTCAAACTGAAACAGTTTGGCGTCAAGCAACTGATTATAAAGTTCCACGTATTGTTTTCTGTAACAAGATGGATAAAATTGGTGCAGATTTCTTATATTCAGTAAATTCATTACACGAACGTTTACAAGCCAATGCACATCCAATTCAATTGCCAATCGGCGCTGAAGACGATTTCACTGGTATTATCGACTTAGTTAAAATGAAAGCTGAAATCTACACAAATGACTTAGGAACAGATATCCAAGAAACAGATATCCCTGAAGAATATGTAGAAGCCGCTACTGAATGGCGTAAAAAATTAATCGAAGCAGTTGTTGAAACTGATGAAGAATTAATGATGAAATATCTTGACGGTGAAGAAATCACTGAAGAAGAATTAAAAGCGGGTATCCGCCAAGCAACAATTAACGTTGAATTCTTCCCAGTAATGGCTGGTTCTGCCTTTAAAAATAAAGGGGTTCAATTAATGCTTGATGCAGTTCTTGATTACCTACCATCACCACTTGATGTTGATGCTATTAAAGGAATTGATGTTAAAACAGAAGAGGAAACGACTCGTCCTGCTGACGACTCAGCTCCATTTGCTTCATTAGCATTTAAAGTAATGACAGACCCATTTGTTGGTCGTCTAACTTTCTTCCGCGTGTACTCTGGTGTTCTTGAAAGTGGTTCATATGTTTTGAACGCTTCTAAAAATAAAAAAGAACGTGTTGGTCGTATTCTACAAATGCATGCAAATACACGTAAAGAAATCGATAAAGTTTATTCAGGAGATATCGCTGCTGCTGTTGGTCTTAAAGACACAACAACTGGTGATACATTATGTGCGTTAGAAGCGCCAGTTATTCTTGAATCTATCGAATTCCCAGAACCAGTTATCCAAGTTGCTGTTGAGCCTAAATCAAAAGCTGACCA
Organism: Carnobacterium sp. GW821-FHT04C06; assembly: GCF_059420345.1. NCBI lineage: Bacteria > Bacillati > Bacillota > Bacilli > Lactobacillales > Carnobacteriaceae > Carnobacterium > Carnobacterium sp. GW821-FHT04C06. The sequence goes on along the minus strand of NZ_JBWKTN010000003.1, from coordinate 225,917 downwards.
AGATAAAATGGGTATTGCATTACAAAAACTTGCAGAAGAAGATCCTTCATTCCGCGTTGAAACAAACGCTGAAACTGGTGAAACTGTTATCTCGGGTATGGGTGAATTACATTTAGATGTATTAGTAGACCGTATGCGTCGTGAGTTTAATGTGGATGCTAGCGTAGGTGCTCCTCAAGTATCTTACCGTGAAACATTCCGTGGTTCTACAAAAGCAGAAGGTAAGTTCGTTCGTCAATCGGGTGGTAAAGGTCAATACGGTCACGTATGGATTGAATTTACACCGAATGAAGAAGGAGCAGGCTTCGAATTTGAAAACGCAATTGTCGGAGGGGTTGTTCCTCGTGAATACATTCCTGCTGTTAAAGCTGGTTTGGAAGGTTCATTAGACAATGGGGTTCTTGCTGGATATCCATTAGTAGATATTAAAGCAAAACTTTATGATGGTTCTTACCATGATGTCGATTCAAATGAAACTGCCTTTAAAGTTGCCGCATCAATGGCCTTAAAAGCAGCTGCTAAAAAAGCAAATCCTGTAATTCTTGAACCAATGATGAAAGTAATTGTTACAGTACCAGAAGATTACCTAGGTGATATTATGGGACACATTACTGCTCGTCGTGGACGTGTTGAAGGTATGGAAGCTCATGGTAACTCACAAATCGTTAATGCGATTGTTCCTTTAGCTAACATGTTTGGATATGCGACAACATTGCGTTCATCAACACAAGGACGTGGAACATTCATGATGGTATTTGATCATTATGAAGATCTACCAAAATCAATTCAAGAAGAAATCATCAGCAAAAACGGTGGCAACTAAGCTCTGCTTAGTCTTTCGTTTCTAACGGTTGATTTTCTTTGAAACAACCTATATAATTTCTTATAAACAGTGAAAAGAGTTTGCTCTATTTGTTGTTTATAACAAAAATAAAAATCTATAACTCAATACGAGGAGGAAATATTAAAATGGCAAAAGAAACCTTTGATCGCTCAAAAGCCCATGTTAACATCGGTACTATCGGACACGTTGACCATGGTAAAACAACTTTAACAGCTGCAATTGCAACTGTATTATCAAAACACGGTGGCGGTTCAGCGCAAAACTACGCTGATATCGATAACGCTCCTGAAGAAAAAGAACGTGGTATTACAATTAATACTTCACACATCGAGTATGAAACTGAAACTCGTCACTACGCACACGTAGATTGCCCAGGACACGCGGATTATGTTAAAAACATGATCACTGGTGCTGCACAAATGGATGGAGCTATCTTAGTAGTATCTGCTGCTGATGGTCCAATGCCACAAACTCGTGAGCACATCTTACTTTCTCGTCAAGTTGGTGTTCCATACATCGTTGTTTTCTTAAACAAAGTTGACATGGTTGATGACGAAGAATTATTAGAATTAGTAGAAATGGAAGTTCGTGATCTATTAACAGAATACGATTTCCCAGGTGATGACACTCCAGTTATCGCTGGTTCAGCACTTAAAGCTCTAGAAGGCGACGCTTCATACGAAGAAAAAGTTCTAGAATTGATGGCTGCTGTTGATGAGTATATTCCTACTCCACAACGTGATACTGAAAAACCATTCATGATGCCAGTTGAGGATGTATTCTCAATCACTGGACGTGGTACTGTTGCTACAGGCCGTGTTGAACGTGGTGAAGTACGTGTTGGTGAAGAAGTTGAAATCGTTGGTATCACTGAAGCACCTACTAAAACAACTGTTACAGGTGTTGAAATGTTCCGTAAATTATTAGATTACGCACAAGCTGGAGATAACATTGGCGCATTACTACGTGGTGTTGCTCGTGAAGATATCGAACGTGGTCAAGTATTATCTAAACCAGGTACAATCACTCCACATACTAAATTTAAAGCTGAAATTTATGTATTATCAAAAGAAGAGGGTGGACGTCACACTCCATTCTTCACTAACTACCGTCCACAGTTCTACTTCCGTACAACTGACGTTACTGGTGTTTGTGAATTACCTGAAGGCGTTGAAATGGTAATGCCTGGAGATAACGTTACTATCGACGTTACTCTTATCAACCCAATCGCTATCGAAGCAGGAACTAACTTCTCAATCCGTGAAGGCGGACGTACAGTTGGAGCCGGCGTTGTAGCTGAAATCGAAGCATAGTCAAAACTTAAGCAATTAAGTTTTCAAAATAAGATGAATCAAACATCTCGAAAAATACTCTAGTCATTGCCTTTGTGCAATGCGTGCCCATCCGAGAAAAAGACCTGCTATTGTATAAATAGCAGGTCTTTTTATTTTTAAATTAAAATAGTTCACATTTAAATTTCATTTATTTGTCATAAATGTGATAAACTGGTACATAGAACAAACAACTAGGGGGATAAGATATGAATGAAGCGAAAATTGATTGGGATAATTTAGGATTTAACTATATCAAAACAGATGAACGCTACTTGTCTTATTGGAAAGATGGTCAGTGGGATAATGGCAAGCTAGTGACAGACAACCAAGTCCATATTAGTGAAGGTTCAACAGCTTTACATTATGGTCAAACATGCTTTGAAGGCTTGAAGGCATATCGATGCAGAGATGGATCAATCAATTTATTTCGACCAGACGAAAATGCGAAACGAATGCAAGCGAGTTGTAGAAGATTGTTGATGCCAGAAATCCCTGTAGAAACATTTATAAATGCGTGTAAGCAAGTTGTTAAAGCAAATGAACATTTTGTACCTCCTTATGGAAGTGGAGGTACATTATATTTAAGACCATATATGATAGGGATAGGGGATAATATTGGAGTACATGCAGCACCGGAATATTTATTTTCAATATTTTGTATGCCGGTGGGGGCTTATTTTAAAGGGGGCATTGTTCCGACTAATTTTATTGTTTCAACGTATGATCGAGCTGCTGGAAACGGGACGGGAGCTGCTAAGGTTGGTGGGAACTATGGTGGAAGTTTACTACCAGGTAAAGAAGCCCATGATCGGGAATTTAGTGATTGTATCTATTTAGACCCTCAAACACATACAAAAATTGAAGAAGTCGGCTCAGCTAACTTTTTTGGAATAACAAAAGAAAATCAATTTGTCACACCTATTTCTCCGTCGATTTTGCCAAGCATTACAAAATATTCATTGCTTTATTTAGCGGAAAACAGACTAGGTTTAGAGGCGATAGAAGGAGACGTGTATTTAGATCAGTTAAATCAATTTAAAGAAGCAGGAGCATGTGGGACAGCAGCGGTGATTTCTCCGATTGCGGGTATCCAAGCAGGAGCTGATTTCCATGTTTTTTACAGTGAAACAGAAGTTGGCCCTGTAACTCAACGATTATACGAAGAGTTGACGGGGATACAATTTGGTGATATCGAAAGTCCGGCAGGTTGGGTAATGAAGGTATAAAAGTTAGAATTAGCAAAGAAGTTTTCTTTGCTAATTCTTTTATTTAATAAAAGGTTTGTGGAAGCTTAAGTAAATTTAAAGAGTTTTACTTGTATAATACATAAGATGAACAAACAAGGAGGCTTCTTTATGGTAAATAAAAAATGGATTTATCGATTAATGGTTCTTTTATTCTTTTCTCTCGTTTATTTTACGGAAAATAGGTATCAATTTTTAATCTTAAATGTGGGGCTTGCTTATATCCCGCTTGAAATCGCTTGGCTATATGCTAAAAATAAACAAAAAATGGTTTCAATTGTTTTGCTTATTAGTTGGCTCTTATTTTATCCAAATGCATTTTATATGCTGACAGATTTCTTTCATCTGTCAGCAGTGGGGATGACAATTAGTAGTCCGGATGTCTATTTTCATTTTTCATTATTAACAGCTGGAATCATGTTAGGCGTTTTTATGGGATTTGAAAGTTTAACAGCTGTTGCTACGAAATTAAAAGAAACTATATTTGGAAATAACCTTCTTCTTTTGAGTGGCTTTTACGTTATTATATCTCTATTAAGTGCTTATGCTATTTATTTAGGGCGATTTTTACGCATCCATACTGTTTACTTGCTTACAGATTTTATAGGTACAATGCGGACTGTCGCTGAAACAGTGGATTCAGAAATGATTCATTTTGTTGGTGTCTTTACGCTGTTGCATTTATTTGTTTTATTTTTATACCAGATGGCAAAAATAACTCCTTCTAAAAAAGGGGAATAACATTCCAAGTGGAACCCTTTTCAAAATGAGGAATAAAGAAATTAGAAAAAACCTAGATAAATCAACAGAAAAAGCTTGTAATTTATGTGTGTTCTTTGTATAATGATAAAGGTGCTGAATTTGTAGAGCAAATCGCACTGAGGTAATTCGAAAGAATACCTGCGGCTATGAAACGAGAGGTTGTGACACACCCGGCCGCTTTGTCACGGAAGGGCGTGCCAGAAATTTTCGTGGAGCAATGTCTAATTTCTTAAGAATAGGCGAAGGAGGGAAAACAAAAATGGCAAAACAAAAGATTCGTATCCGTTTAAAAGCGTATGAACACCGTATTTTAGATCAATCAGCGGATAAAATTGTAGAAACAGCAAAAAGAACTGGTGCTAGCGTGTCTGGTCCAATTCCATTGCCAACTGAAAGAACACTCTACACTGTTATTCGTGCGACTCATAAATACAAAGATTCTCGCGAACAATTCGAAATGCGTACTCACAAACGTTTAATCGATATCGTTAATCCAACACCAAAAACTGTTGATGCATTAATGAAACTTGATTTACCAAGTGGCGTAGACATCGAAATTAAACTGTAATACCCCGCAAGACAAAAAACTAAACTAATTATAATGGAGGTGTACTCATGACCAAAGGAATCTTAGGAAGAAAAGTAGGAATGACGCAAGTCTTCACTGAAAATGGTGAATTAATCCCAGTAACAGTAATCGAATCTACTCCAAACGTTGTTTTACAATTAAAAACAATGGAAAACGATGGATACGAAGCAGTTCAAGTGGGTTACCAAGATAAACGTGAAGTATTGTCAAACAAACCTGCTAAAGGTCATGTAGCAAAAGCAAATGCTACTCCTAAGCGCTTCATTCGTGAATTTAACGATGTAGAGCTTGGAGAATACGAAGTAGGACAAGAAATTAAAGTTGATGTATTTGAAGCAGGAGACATCGTTGATGTCACAGGGACTTCTAAAGGTAAAGGTTTCCAAGGCGTTATCAAACGTCACGGACAAAGCCGCGGCCCAATGGCCCACGGTTCTCGTTACCATCGTCGTCCTGGTTCAATGGGTCCAGTTGCTCCTAATAGAGTATTTAAACGTAAATTATTACCAGGTCGTATGGGTGGAAATCGTATTACGATTCAAAACCTTGAAATCGTCCGTGTTGACGTAGAAAAAAATGTTATCTTAATTAAAGGTAATGTTCCTGGAGCTAAAAAATCGTTAATCCAAATCAGAACTGCTCTTAAATCAGCAGCTAAATAATAGAGAAGAGAGGAGGAACTAAGGAATGGCTAATGTAGCATTATTTAAGCAAGACGGTACACAAAACGGCGAAGTTACTTTAAACGACGCGATTTTCGGTATCGAACCAAACGAAAACGTTGTTTTTGATGCAATCATCATGCAACGCGCTTCATTAAGACAAGGAAATCACTCGGTTAAAAACCGTAGTGCTGTCCGCGGTGGTGGACGTAAACCATGGCGTCAAAAAGGAACTGGTCGTGCTCGTCAAGGGTCAATCAGATCTCCACAATGGCGTGGCGGTGGCGTTGTCTTCGGACCAACACCTCGTTCATACAGCTATAAACTTCCTAAAAAAGTTCGTCGTTTAGCGATTAAATCTGTTCTTTCTACTAAAGTAGCAGAACAAGACCTAATCGTTGTTGACGCATTGAACTTTGATGCACCAAAAACAAAAGAATTTGCACAAGTGTTAAAAAATCTTAACGTTGATTCAAAAGTATTAGTTGTTGTTGAAGACACTAACGACTTTGCAACATTATCAGCACGTAACATTCCAGGAGTTACAGTAGTAGCTCATGACAACGTTACTGTACTAGATGTTGTTTCAAACAAAAAAATGATTTTAACACAGACTGCTCTTACTAAGGTAGAGGAGGCTCTTCAATAATGAATGTACGTGACATAATTTTACGCCCAATCATCACTGAGAAATCAATGCTTGTTACAGATGACAAGAAATACACTTTCGAAGTAGATGTTCGCGCTAATAAAACGTTAGTAAAACAAGCAGTTGAAGAAATTTTCGATGTTAAAGTTGAAAACGTAAATATCATGAATGTACGTGGGAAATTAAAACGTATGGGTAAATACGCTGGATACACTAAAAAACGTCGTAAAGCTATCGTAACTTTAACAGCTGAATCTAAAGAAATTCAATTTTTTGAAGCTTAATTAAAAGCTTAAAAATAAATATCGGGAGGGAAAACACTTGGGAATTAGAAAGTATAAACCTACCACAAACGGTCGTCGTAATATGACTGGTTCAGATTTCGCTGAAATCACTTCAACAACGCCTGAAAAGACTTTGTTAGAATCAACTAAAAAAACTGCTGGCCGTAACAATAATGGTAGAATTACTGTTCGTCATCATGGTGGTGGTCACAAACGCCAATACCGTGTGATTGACTTCAAACGTAACAAAGACGATATCGCTGGTATCGTAAAAACAGTTGAATATGATCCAAACCGTTCAGCTAACATTGCCCTAATTCACTATACTGATGGTATTAAAACTTATATCATTGCACCAAAAGGAATTGAAGTAGGTCAACGTGTCTTCTCTGGTAAAGACGCAGATATCAAAATCGGAAACGCATTACCATTGGAAAATATTCCAGTAGGTACTGTTATCCACAATATTGAAATGAAACCTGGTAAAGGTGGACAATTAGTTCGTTCAGCTGGAACAAGTGCTCAAGTACTTGGTAAAGAAGGCAAATACGTATTAGTTCGCTTAAACTCTGGTGAAGTTCGCATGATCTTAGCAACATGCCGTGCAACAATCGGTTCTGTTGGTAACGAACAACATGAACTAATCAATATTGGTAAAGCAGGTCGTTCACGTTGGATGGGCAAACGTCCTACAGTTCGTGGATCTGTAATGAACCCTAACGATCACCCACACGGTGGTGGTGAAGGTAAAGCTCCAATCGGACGTAAAGCTCCAGTTTCTCCTTGGGGTCAACCAGCTCTTGGTTACAAAACTCGTAACAAAAAAGCTAAATCAGATAAATTTATCGTTCGTCGTCGTAAAACTAAATAAAAATAATGTTAACTGGCGACAAGCCAGTTAGCAACCGAATAGAAGGAGGTTCAACCATGGGACGTAGTTTAAAAAAAGGACCTTTTATTGATGAGCACCTAATGAAAAAAATGGATGCTCTCGCTGAAAGTGAAAAAAAACACGTTGTTAAAACTTGGTCACGCCGTTCAACAATTTTTCCAAGCTTTGTTGGATACACTATTGCAGTATATGATGGACGTAAACATGTGCCAGTATATATTCAAGAAGATATGGTAGGCCACAAACTAGGTGAATTTGCACCAACAAGAACATACCGCGGACATGCTGCGGATGACAAAAAAACTAGACGTTAATATCGAGGGGAGGATTACTCATGTCAGAACAAATTACAGCAGCTAAAGCAACTGCAAATACTGTTCGCATTTCAGCTCGAAAAGTTCGTTTAGTTATCGATCTTATCAGAGGAAAAAGCATAGGAGAAGCAATTTCAATCTTGAAATTCACTCCAAATGGTGCTTCAGTACCTGTTGAGAAAGTACTAATGTCAGCAGTAGCTAATGCAGAACACAACTACGATTTAGACGTAGAAAACTTAGTGATTAGCGAAGCTTATGCAAACGAAGGACCAACAATGAAACGCTTCCGTCCACGTGCAAAAGGTTCAGCTTCACCAATTATGAAACGTACAAGCCACATTACAATCGTGGTATCAGAAAAAAAGGAGGGGTAATCAGTGGGTCAAAAAATTAATCCAATAGGTTTGCGTGTTGGCGTTATCCGTGATTGGGATGCTAAATGGTATGCAGAAAAAGAATATGCTAACTATTTACACGAAGATTTACGTATCCGTAAATACATTGCTAAAAACCTAAGCGATGCAGCTGTTTCAACCGTTGAGATTGAACGTGCCGCTAACCGCGTAAACGTATCAGTACACACTGCTAAACCAGGAATGGTTATCGGTAAAGGTGGTTCTGAAGTTGAATCGTTACGTAAAAACTTAAACCAATTAACAGGTAAACGAGTTCACATCAACATCGTTGAAATCAAAAAACCTGATTTAGATGCTAAATTAGTAGGCGAAGGAATTGCACGTCAATTAGAAAACCGTGTAGCATTTCGTCGTGCTCAAAAACAAGCAATTCAACGCACAATGCGTTCTGGCGCTAAAGGGATCAAAACGCAAGTTTCTGGTCGTTTAAACGGAGCAGACATCGCACGTGCGGAAAGCTATTCTGAAGGAACTGTACCTCTTCATACATTGCGTGCCGATATCGATTACGCATGGGAAGAAGCAGACACTACTTACGGTAAACTAGGCGTTAAAGTTTGGATTCACCGTGGAGAAGTACTTCCTACAAAAAAGAACGCTGAGAAAGGAGGGAAATAATCATGTTAGTACCTAAACGTGTTAAACACCGTCGTGAGTTTAGAGGTAAAATGCGTGGTGAAGCAAAAGGTGGAAAAGAAGTAACTTTTGGTGAATGGGGTTTACAAGCTGTAGATTCACATTGGATTACTAACCGTCAAATCGAAGCAGCCCGTATTGCCATGACTCGTTATATGAAACGTGGTGGGAAAGTATGGATTAAAATCTTCCCTCATAAATCATATACTGCAAAAGCAATCGGAGTTCGTATGGGTTCTGGTAAAGGAGCACCTGAAGGTTGGGTAGCACCAGTAAAACGCGGCAAGATCATGTTTGAAATTGACGGCGTATCAGAAGAAGTGGCTCGCGAAGCATTACGCTTAGCATCTCACAAATTACCAGTTAAAACTAAGATTGTAAAACGTAAAGAAATTGGTGGTGAATCGAATGAAGGCTAATGAACTTAAAGAGTTATCCACTGCTGAAATGGTTGAAAAAGAGAAAGAATATAAAGAAGAATTATTCAATCTACGATTCCAATTAGCGACTGGTCAATTAGAAAATACTGCTCGCTTAAGTGAAGTTCGCAAATCGATTGCACGCATTAAAACTGCGTTACGTCAAAGTGAATTACAAAAATAGTTGAGACTAGTAAGCAAAGGAGGCCACATCTAAATGAGTGAAGAACGTAACCAACGTAAAGTTTACCAAGGACGTGTTGTTTCTGACAAAATGGATAAAACCATCGTTGTTGAAATTGCAACTTATAAAAAACACGGCATCTATGGTAAACGTGTAAAATACTCTAAGAAATTTAAAGCGCATGATGAAAATAACGCTGCAAAAACTGGAGATATCGTAAAAATTATGGAAACTCGTCCATTATCAGCTACAAAACGTTTCCGTTTAGTAGAAATTGTTGAAGAAGCAGTAGTTATCTAAAACAAATTTTGATGAGACAAAGAGATTTCTAATTCCGAAAGGAGGATACTGAAGTGATCCAACAAGAAAGTCGTTTAAAAGTTGCTGATAACTCAGGCGCTCGTGAAGTCTTAACTATTAAAGTTTTAGGCGGATCTGGCCGTAAGACTGCGAACATTGGTGATGTAATCGTGTGTACTGTTAAACACGCTACACCAGGTGGCGTTGTCAAAAAAGGTGAAGTTGTACGTGCAGTAATCGTTCGTACTAAAACAGGAGCTCGTCGTGCAGACGGTTCTTACATTAAATTTGATGAAAATGCTTGTGTTATCATCCGTGATGACAAGAGCCCACGTGGAACACGTATCTTTGGACCTGTTGCTCGCGAATTACGTGACAACAACTTCATGAAGATCGTTTCACTAGCTCCAGAAGTTCTTTAATATACAACCATCCATGAAGGAGGTGCGAGAAAAACATGATCGTAAAAACTGGTGACAAAGTTAAAGTTATTACTGGTAAAGACAAAGGTAAAGAAGGCGTAATTTTAAAAGCTTTCCCTAAAAAAGATCGCGTGATCGTTGAAGGAATCAACATGATGAAAAAACATCAAAAACCGAATTCAGCAAATCCACAAGGTGGAATTCTTGAAACGGAAGCTCCTATCCACGTATCAAACGTAATGCTTATTGACCCTAAAACAAATGAACCAACTCGTGTTGGCTTTAAAGTTGAAGACGGCAAAAAAGTACGTGTTTCTAAAAAAACCGGTGAAGTTCTAGATAAATAATACTATTAGGAAGGAGGTACTAACTTCATGAACCGCCTTAAAGAAAAATATATCAAAGAAATTACTCCATCAATGATGGAAAAATTTAGTTACAAATCAGTAATGCAAGCTCCTAAAGTTGATAAAATCGTTATTAACATGGGTGTGGGTGATGCTGTTTCAAACGCTAAAAACTTAGACAAAGCTGTTGACGAATTAACTGTAATCTCTGGTCAAAAACCATTGATCACTAAAGCTAAGAAATCAATCGCTGGATTCCGTTTACGTGAAGGAATGCCAATCGGCACTAAAGTAACTTTACGTGGCGAAAGAATGTATGAATTCTTAGACAAATTAGTTTCAGTTTCATTACCTCGTGTACGTGACTTCCACGGAGTTTCTAAAAAAGCTTTCGATGGACGCGGTAACTACACGTTAGGAATCAAAGAACAATTAATCTTCCCAGAAGTTGACTACGATATGGTAGACAAAGTCCGCGGAATGGATATTGTTATTGTAACAACTGCAAACACAGACGAAGAATCACGCGAACTTTTAACACAACTTGGAATGCCATTCCAAAAATAAAAAAAGGAGGCGAACTACGTGGCTAAAAAATCAATGATTGCTAAGAATAAACGCCCTGCAAAATTCTCAACACAAGCATACACACGTTGCGAACGTTGCGGTCGTCCACATTCAGTTTATCGTAAATTTAAACTTTGCCGTATTTGCTTCCGCGAACTTGCCTATAAAGGACAAATTCCCGGCGTGAAGAAAGCAAGCTGGTAAAACGATACTTGCAAAAAGGAGGTAATAAGTACAATGGTCATGACAGATCCGATTGCAGATTTTCTAACGCGCATTCGTAACGCCAACATGGTGCGTCACGAATCACTAGAATTGCCTGCTTCAAGAATAAAAAAAGATATCGCTGAAATTTTAAAACGTGAAGGTTTTATTAAAGATGTTGAGTATATTGAAGATGACAAACAAGGTGTTATCCGTGTTTTCTTAAAATATGGAAAAAACAACGAACGTGTTATCACTGGATTGAAACGTATTTCTAAACCTGGTTTACGTGTTTACGCTAAAACTGGTGAAGTTCCTAAAGTTCTTAACGGACTAGGAATTGCGATCGTTTCAACTTCTGAAGGTGTTATCACTGATAAAGAAGCAAGAGCTAAAAACATTGGTGGCGAAATCGTCGCTTACGTTTGGTAATATTTAAGATTAAACAAGGAGGTGCATTGCTGTGAGCCGTATTGGTAAAAAACCAATCACAATTCCTGCAGGAGTAACTGTTACTGAAAATGGTAACGATATTACTGTTAAAGGACCTAAAGGTGAATTAACTCGCTCTTTCAGCCCTAACATTACAATGCATGTGGAAGGTAACGAAATTACTTTTACTCGTCCAAACGACGATAAAGAAAACCGTGCTTTACACGGAACAATGCGCGCTAACCTAAATAACATGGTTATCGGAGTAACAGAAGGATTTGAAAAAGCTTTAGAATTAATCGGGGTTGGGTACCGTGCACAATTACAAGGTAAAAAACTTGTATTGAACGTTGGTTACTCACATCCAGTTGAATTTACACCAGAAGAAGGAATTACTGTTGAAGTTCCTTCAAATACTAGTGTAATTATCAAAGGAGCTAACAAAGAACGCGTTGGCGAATTAGCTGCTAACATCCGCGGAGTACGTCCTCCAGAGCCTTATAAAGGCAAAGGGATTCGTTACGTTGGAGAACACGTTCGTCGTAAAGAAGGTAAAACAGGTAAATAATCGCCTGCGAATAGCCTAAATAAACTATTAAAGAGGTGACAATTGTGATTACGAAACTAGATAAAAACAAAATGCGTCAAAAGAGACACGCACGAGTTCGCTCTAAGATTTCAGGTACTGCAGAGTGCCCACGCTTGAACATTTTCCGTTCAAACAAAAACATCTACGCTCAATTAATTGATGACGTAGCGGGTGTAACGCTAGCAAGTGCATCTACATTAGATAAAGAAGTATCAGGCGAAACTAAAGTTGAACTAGCATCTGCTGTGGGAGCTTTAGTAGCTAAACGCGCTGTTGAAAAAGGCGTTAAAGAAGTAGTCTTTGACCGTGGTGGTTACCTTTACCATGGCCGTGTACAAGCTTTAGCTGAAGCTGCTCGCGAAAATGGACTAGAATTTTAATAAAAGGAGGAATACCATTCATGGTTTATATCGATCCAACACATTTGGAATTAGAAGACCGTGTCGTTGCTATCAACCGTGTTACTAAAGTTGTTAAAGGTGGACGTCGTTTACGTTTTGCTGCTTTAGTAGTTGTAGGAGATAGAAATGGTCACGTAGGTTTCGGTACTGGGAAAGCCCAAGAAGTACCTGAAGCTATCCGTAAAGCAATTGAAGATGCTAAGAAGAATCTTGTTGAAGTACCAATGGTAGATTCAACAATTCCTCATGAAGTTATCGGACGCTTTGGCGGCGGAAACATCTTAATGAAACCAGCCGTAGCCGGTTCTGGAGTCAGTGCTGGAGGTCCCGTTCGTTCGGTCCTTGAGTTAGCAGGTGTTGCTGATATTACAAGTAAATCATTAGGCTCAAGCACTCCAATTAACGTTGTTCGTGCAACAGTTGACGGTTTAAAACAATTGAAACGTGTTGAAGAAGTTGCAAAACTTCGCGGCAAATCAGTTGAAGAAATTACAGGTTAAGGAGGACAATAAGAAATGGCTAATTTAGAAATTACTTTAAAACGTAGCGTTATCGGACGTCCTCAAAATCAAAAAGATACTGCGAAAGCTCTAGGTTTAAACAAACTGAACAGCACTGTCGTGAAACCAGCTAATGAAGCAATCAAAGGTATGGTTAACACAATTTCGCATTTAGTGGACGTAAAAGAAGTTTAAAAAAAGAATGAGACTTATTATTGAAGGAGGTGCCCAATCTATATGAAACTTCATGAATTAAAACCTGCTGAAGGTTCTCGTAAAGTGCGTAACCGCGTTGGACGTGGAACTTCATCTGGTAATGGTAAAACTTCAGGTCGCGGTCAAAAAGGACAAAACTCACGTTCAGGCGGTGGAGTACGTTTAGGCTTTGAAGGTGGACAAACACCTTTATTCCGTCGTTTACCAAAACGTGGTTTTACTAACATTAACCGCAAAGAGTTTGCAATCGTTAATTTAGAAACATTAAATCGCTTCGAAGACGGAACAGTAGTTACACCAGCATTGTTGGTGGAATCTGGTATCGTTAAAAATGAAAAATCAGGGATTAAAGTTTTGGGTAATGGTCAAGTTGAACGTAAACTGACTGTTAAAGCAAGCAAATTCTCCGAAGCAGCAGAAAAAGCAATCGTTGCTGCTGGTGGTTCAATCGAGGTGATCTAATGATCAAATTACTGAGTAGTGCAATCAAAGTAAAAGACATTAGAAACAAAATATTATTCACTTTAGGTGTTTTAATCGTTTTTCGCCTAGGAACTCATTTAACAGTTCCGGGCATTAACGCTAAAGCCGTTTCTAACATTTCAGATTCTGGAATTTTCGGCTTGCTGAATACCTTTGGTGGTGGCGCGTTAAGTCAATACTCCATCTTTGCGATGGGTGTATCGCCTTATATCACGTCTTCAATCGTTGTTCAATTACTTCAAATGGACATTGTTCCTAAGTTTGTTGAGTGGTCGAAGCAAGGGGAAGTTGGTCGTAAAAAATTAAATCAAGTAACAAGATATTTAACGATTATTATGGCATTTGTCCAATCAATCGGTATCTCTTACGGGTTTAACGCTTTATCTGGATTTGGCTTAGTTAAAAATCCAGGGACAATGACTTACCTAAGTATTGCATTGATGTTAACAGCAGGTACAATGTTAGTTATGTGGATGGGTGAACAAATCACTGTTAAGGGATTTGGGAACGGCGTCTCTATGATTATCTTTTCAGGTATTGTGGCTCGTGTACCAGATGGGATTATGTCCTATTACAATACACAAATCAAAAATGCGGGATCAGAACTTTGGAAAGCAATCTTGTTTACTGTTGCTTTAGTTGTTGCAATTCTTGCAGTAGTTTTACTAGTTGTGTTTTTTGAAACAGCAAAACGAAAAATTAAAATTCAATATTCTAAGCGTGCGACTGGTTCCGACCAAAGCTCGTTCTTACCGTTAAAAGTTAACTCTGCTGGTGTTATCCCAGTTATCTTTGCAAGTTCATTTATTGTAACTCCGCAAACGATTATGGGATTCTTCGCTAAGACACATGCTGACGATCAATGGTATATCATTATGAATAATATTTTTAATTATCAAAAACCAGCAGGTGCGGTTTTATACACATTGTTAATTGTTCTTTTCACATTCTTCTATGCATTCATTCAAGTGAATCCAGAAAAAGTTTCAGAAAATTTACAAAAACAAGGTGGATATATTCCAAGTGTGCGTCCTGGTAAAGGGACAGAAGATTATATCTCAGGCGTATTAATGCGTTTAAGTACAGTCGGTGCAGTTTACTTAGGTTTAATTGCAATCTTACCTATTATCGCGCAAAACTTATGGAACCTACCTCAGTCTATTGGTCTTGGTGGAACAAGCTTACTTATCGTAGTAGGTGTTGCATTAGAATCAACTAGACAATTAGAAGGCCAAATGATTAAGCGTAACTATCTAGGCTTTATACAATAAGAACAGTAGTGTTGAGGGATTTCCTTCAGCACTCATTCTTACATTTAAGGAGGAAAAACATGAATCTCATTTTAATGGGTCTTCCTGGTGCAGGTAAAGGCACACAAGCTGAACAAATTGTGGATACTTATAAAATTCCACATATTTCAACTGGTGATATGTTCCGAGCTGCTATCAAAAATGAAACAGCCTTAGGTTTAAAAGCTAAATCCTTTATGGATAAAGGCGAACTCGTACCAGACGAAGTGACAAACGGGATTGTAAAAGAACGTTTAGCTGAAGCTGATACAAAAGAAGGATTTTTATTAGATGGTTTCCCAAGAACGCTTAACCAAGCGGAAGCCTTGGAAACAATCCTTAATGATCTGGGAAAAAAAATCGATGCCGTTATCAACATTCATGTGGATAAAGACATCTTAATGGAACGTTTAACTGGGAGAATCATTTGCCGCACTTGTGGGGCTACTTATCATAAAGTATTTAATCCTCCAACAGTTGAAGGAACTTGTGATCGCTGTGGCGGACATGATTTCTATCAAAGAGATGATGACAAACCTGAAACAGTTGAAAACAGAATCAATATTAATCTAGAGTTAACAGAACCTTTGTTAGACTTTTATGAAACGCGCCATGTTTTGAACACTGTTAAAGGTGATCAAGACATTCACGATGTTTTCAAAGAAGTAAAAGCAATTATTGAAAAATAAAAGCTTAGTTCTTTAATGACGAAAATGAAGCCTCGTTTTATCCAAATTGTTGAACGAGGAAAAGCGGTAGTCTCATGAGGGGCTTGTCACTATTTTAATTCTATGGTACAATATTCGGGGTCTTGACTTTTCAATGCGTCTATATTGTGATAGAATTAATAGGTTAAGATGAAACAGAATGGTGGGGGCCAAGGTTCTCGCTAAGTTTATCGCATTGATTTGCGAAACAATTTTAAGGAGGTACTAGGCGTGGCTAAAGACGATGTCATTGAAATTGAAGGAACAGTCGTTGAAACTTTGCCGAATGCAATGTTTAAAGTGGAACTTGAAAATGGGCATGTTGTATTGGCTCATGTTTCAGGAAAAATCCGTATGCACTACATTCGTATTTTACCTGGAGACAAAGTAACAGTAGAATTGTCACCGTATGATTTAACTCGCGGTCGCATTACCTATCGCTTTAAATAATTGTACTCCGTCAATAAAATGGGAGGTATAGTTCATGAAAGTAAGACCATCAGTAAAACCAATTTGTGAAAAATGCAAAGTTATCCGTCGTAACGGACGTGTTATGGTAATTTGTGAAAATCCAAAACACAAACAGCGTCAAGGATAATAACTAAAAATATACAGGAGGTGTAATTGTAATGGCTCGTATTGCAGGTGTAGATATTCCACGTGATAAACGTGTAGTAATCTCTTTAACTTATATTTATGGAATCGGTAAAAACACAGCTATCGAAGTTTTGAAAGCTGCAGACGTATCAGAAGAAATTCGTGTACGTGAATTAACAAATGATCAATTAGATCGCATCCGCGCTGAAATTGACTCGTTGAAAGTTGAGGGTGACTTACGTCGTGAAGTTAACCTAAACATCAAACGTTTAATGGAAATCGGATCATACCGAGGCATGCGTCACCGCCGTGGTTTACCAACTCGTGGACAAAACACGAAAAACAACGCGCGTACTCGTAAAGGCCCAGCTAGAACAGTTGCAGGCAAGAAAAAATAATTAATTAAGTTAGGAGGTAACTCTTCATGGCAGGAAAAAAAGTCGTTCGTAAACGTCGTGTGAAAAAGAATATTGAATCTGGTGTAGCACATATCCGTTCAACATTCAACAATACTATTGTAATGATTACTGATACTCATGGGAATGCAATTTCATGGTCATCAGCTGGATCATTAGGCTACCGTGGATCTAAAAAATCAACTCCATTCGCAGCTCAAATGGCAGCAGAAGTTGCAGCTAAAGCGTGTATGGAACATGGTATGAAAACTGTAGAAGTTGCTGTAAAAGGTCCTGGTTCAGGACGTGAAGCTGCAATTCGTTCATTACAAGCTACTGGTTTAGAAGTTACAGGTATTCGTGATGTAACTCCAGTTCCTCATAATGGATGCCGCCCTCCAAAACGCCGTCGTGTTTAATTGAGAGCTGCTACATTGAACTTGTTTGCACTCAGTAACATGAACTTAACGTTTTGAAAGGGGTATGTATAGAATGATCGAAATTGAAAAACCAAGAATTGAAACGATTGAGATCAGCGATGATGCCAAGTTTGGTAAATTCGTTGTAGAACCACTTGAACGTGGTTATGGTACAACGCTAGGGAATTCTCTACGTCGTATATTGTTGTCATCTCTTCCAGGTGCAGCAGTAACTACTATCCAAATTGATGGTGTTTTACATGAATTTTCAACCGTTGATGGCGTTGTTGAGGATGTAACTTCAATCATTTTGAATATTAAAAAACTTGCACTCAAGTTATATTCTGGTGAAGATAAAACGATTGAAATCGATGTAAAAGGTCCAGCAGTTGTAACAGCAGCCGATATCACTTATGATAGCGATGTTGAAATCTTAAATCCTGACTTGTACATTTGTACAGTAGCTGAAGGCGCACGTTTCCACGTTCGTTTAACTGCAAAATCAGGAAGAGGTTATGCAAGAGCTGAACATAATAAACACGATGATATGCCTATTGGTGTATTACCAGTCGACTCGATTTACACCCCAGTTAGTCGTGTGAACTATCAAGTAGAAAATACTCGAGTGGGTCAAAAAGATAACTTTGACAAATTAACGCTTGATGTATGGGCAGATGGTTCTATTAGCCCAGAAGAGGCTGTGAGTTTAGCAGCTAAAATTCTTACAGAGCATTTAAATATCTTCGTAAATCTAACTGATGAAGCCCGTAAAGCTGAAATCATGGTAGAAAAAGAAGAAACGCATAAAGAAAAAATGCTTGAGATGACAATTGAAGAACTAGATTTATCTGTACGTTCATACAACTGTTTGAAACGTGCTGGTATTAACTCCGTTCAAGAATTGACAGACAAATCTGAAGCAGAAATGATTAAGGTGCGTAATCTTGGTCGTAAATCACTTGAAGAAGTGAAATTTAAACTAGCAGAATTAAGTTTAGGTCTACGTCAAGACGACTAGTACCGTATCAAGGGAGGAAAATCACAATGGGTTACCGTAAATTAGGACGTACAAGTTCACAACGTAAAGCAATGTTGCGCGATTTAACGACTGATTTAATCATTAACGAACGTATTGTAACAACTGAGGCTCGTGCTAAAGAAGTTCGCTCTACAACTGAAAAAATGATTACTTTAGGTAAACGTGGCGATTTGCACGCTCGTCGTCAGGCAGCTGCATTTGTTCGTAACGAAGTTGCTTCTGTTAAAGAAGATGGCGAAAAAATTGTTACTGAATCAGCTTTACAAAAATTATTTGGCGATGTAGCACCTCGTTACGCTGAGCGTCAAGGTGGATACACTCGTATCATGAAAACTGAACCTCGCCGCGGAGACGCTGCACCAATGGTTATCATTGAATTGGTTTAATTTCAATTTAAACATTACAAATGCTTCACTTTATCGATGTTTGTAAAGAGTGTTACGATGATGGAAGTTTACTTCCAAGTCTAGCTCGAAACTTCCCCTGAATGTTTTCAGGGGAGGTAAATTCATCAAAGGTGATTATTTTTTTTGTTTTCTAGCAGTTTTTACGAAACTCTTTTGAAAGAGCTCGTAAAAACTGTTTTTTTATTTGGATTAGAATCGTAAACTAACGCTTGTTTTAAAATAAGGTTGCAATTCAAATGGTTCTTTTGTATACTATTGTAAATCAGAATATTCTGACAATAATACGAAATGGGGAATGTTTATGTCGCAAATGTTAGCTTTTACTTTATTGATGGGAATTTTATACATAGGAGATATTATATCTGCTAAAACGAAAGCTTGGGTATCCTCTGTCTTTGTTTGTGCAGTCTTGTTTATTATTGGGTATTGGACTATTTTTCCAACGAATATTGTTGAAGTCGCAGGTATTCCAAGTGTCGTAGCTACGTTACTGATGTACTTGCTAATTACCAATATGGGAACATTACTTTCTGTGAAGGAGCTAATCAATCAGTGGAAAACGATTGTCATCACACTGTCAGGAATTGCTGGAATTGTTGTCTTACTTTTAACAGTTGGGATGTTGTTTTTTGATTTACAAACGATTTTAGTAGCGATCCCTCCATTGGTGGGTGGAGTTGTTTCCTCTTTGATTATGTCTGAAGCAGCACAACAGGCTGGTTTGATGTCATTATCCGTGCTTGCAATTTTGATCTATGTGATGCAAGGTTTTGCAGGGTATCCTTTGACATCGATTATGTTGAAAAAGGAAGGCAAACGAATGCTAGCCAACTATCGAAGTGGCGAATGGATTCCTACAAATGAGCAAGAACAGCAAAAAGCAATAAAAGAAGAGGATGAAGAAATTCCTAAATTATTTGCCAAAGTTCCAAAACGATATCATACAAATTTTTCTAGATTTTTTAGATTGTCCATTGTTGGAATGTTCGCTTATTATGTTTCTGTTTGGTTGGCTCCATTTGTTTCAGTTAGCCCGTTTGTTTTGTGTTTATTATTTGGAGTTATAGCTTCAAGTAGTGGTTTCTTAGAAAAACAACCACTTCAAAAAGCAAATGGTTTTGGTTTTGCAATTTTAGGCTTGATGTTGTTTATCTTTGATGGATTAAAAAATGCGACACCAGAAATGCTAAAAGAATTATTGTTGCCGATGGTAGGAATTATTGTCATTGGAGTATTTGGAATGTATGTATTTTCAGCAATTATAGGAAGGCTACTAGGTGTGAGTAAAGAAATGGCTTTTGCAGTTTCGCTAACAGCGCTCTATGGTTTCCCAGCAGATTATATTATTACCAATGAAGTGATCCAAGCTTTGACAGAAGACAAGAAAGAGCAAGAAGCATTAACAAGTCATATGCTGCCTCCGATGCTAGTAGCAGGCTTTATCACGGTTACAATCGTATCTGTTGTTTTAGCAGGTATTTTTTCAAGCATTTTATCAAATTTATAGAAATGAGGTCTTAATTGATGGGGAATTTAAAAGCTAGTGTTAAAAAATACGAAGAAGAAATGATTGCATTTAGACGAGATTTACATCAACACCCAGAATTGCAATGGGAAGAATTTCGTACGACTCAAAAAGTAGCAGATGAAATGGATAAGTTAGGAATTCCTTATAGAAAAACAGTTCCTACTGGTTTGATTGCAGAGTTAGTAGGAGGGAAACCTGGTAAGACAGTAGCGTTACGTGCTGACATGGATGCATTACCTGTTCAAGAATTAAATGAAGGATTAGCTTATAAATCTTTAGAAGACGGTAAAATGCATGCCTGTGGACACGATGCCCATACAGCGATGCTGGTAACGGCTGCTAAAGCTTTAAAAGAGATTCAATCTGATATTAAAGGAACGATACGATTTATTTTTCAACCGTCTGAAGAAAATGCAAAAGGGGCTAAAGCGATGGTGGAGCAAGGTGCTGTCGAAGAGGTAGACAATGTTTTTGGCATTCACATTTGGTCACAAATGCCTTCGGGAAAAGTTTCTTGTGTAGTAGGTTCTTCATTTGCTTCTGCTGATATTTTCACAATTGATTTTACTGGACGAGGAGGTCATGGGGCGATGCCAGATGCATGTATTGATGCAACGATGGTGGCTTCTGCTTTTGTAATGAATGTTCAAGCAATCGTTTCAAGAGAGACACATCCGTTAGATCCAGTAGTAGTGACGATTGGTAGAATGGATGTTGGAACGCGATTCAATGTCATTGCGGAAAATGCACGTTTAGAAGGAACCGTTCGTTGCTTTAGTATTGAAACAAGAGAGCGAGTAAAAAAAGCGATTCAACGATATGCAGAACATACAGCGTTAATTTACGGAGCAACAGCAGCAGTTGATTACCAATACGGGACGCTTCCAGTTGTAAATGATGAAAAAGATGCCTTGTTTGCGCAAAAAATTATTCAAGATAGCTTTGGTGAGGACGCATTACTTCAAGAGCCACCAACTACTGGTGGGGAAGATTTTAGCTACTATACAGAATATACTCCAGGTTGCTTTGCTTTAGTGGGCTGTGGAAATCCAGATAAAGACACAGAATGGGCGCACCATCATGGGAAATTCAACGTTGATGAAGACGCAATGAAAATGGGAGCAGAGATGTATGCTCAGTACGCATATAACTATTTAAATAACTAATAAAAAAACTAGTCTAAGGGAAAATTTTAGGCTAGTTTTTGAATTTCAGAAACATTATAATAGAGGGAGTTAAAACAAATAATATTGCATAAGACTCTCTTTTTTGATAGTCTTATAGGGATTGAATTGAATCAATATGGAGGTTTCGTCAGTGGAGAAAATTATAACATTAAATGACATATCCTATAAATATCATCCAGATGCAGAAGGTTTAGCAATTGACGGTGTCTCACTTGATATTGAAGCAGGAGAATGGATCGCAATTATTGGACATAACGGTTCAGGAAAATCCACCTTAGCGAAAACCATTAATGGGTTACTAGCTCCAACTCAAGGAACGGTTACCGTTGGCGGACATCTTTTAACGGAAGAATCTGTTTGGGATATTCGAAAAATGGTTGGAATGGTCTTTCAAAATCCAGACAATCAATTTGTAGGTTCAACGGTTCAAGATGATGTAGCTTTTGGTTTAGAAAATATAGGTGTTCCCCGTGAAGAAATGATAGAACGCGTAAAAGACGCAATTGATAAAGTGAAAATGACAGATTATCTTGAAAAAGAGCCGGCCAGACTTTCAGGTGGACAAAAGCAACGAGTGGCCATTGCCGGTGTGGTGGCACTGCGTCCAGATATTATTATCTTAGATGAAGCAACAAGTATGCTTGATCCTCAAGGCCGAGAAGAAGTACTTGCGACTGTGCGAGCAATCAAAGAGACTGCTAATTTAACGGTGATTTCAATCACTCATGACATCAATGAAGCGGCTAGTGCAAATCGTGTGTTAGTGATGAAAGAGGGCAAGTTGATTAAAGAAGGGACTCCAGAAGAAATTTTCTCTTATGGGGATGAACTGATTGAAATGGGCTTAGATTTGCCATTTCCAGAAAAATTAAAGTCAGCATTGAAGGCTAGAAATATCACAGTACCAGAAGAGTATTTAACTGAGGAAGGGATGGTGGATTGGCTATGGACATTACTTTCGAAAAAGTAGGCTATACCTACCAAAAAGGCACTCCTTTTCAAAATCGCGCCTTATATGATATTGATTTAGAAATCAAATCAGGCAGTTTTACAGCGTTAGTGGGGCATACTGGTAGTGGAAAATCGACTGTATTACAACATTTAAATGCGCTAATGAAACCTACTGAAGGTGTTGTAACGATTGGCGATCGTGTGATTACACCTGAAACCAATAATAAGAACCTAAAAGGCATTCGTAAAAAAGTTGGTATTGTGTTTCAATTTCCAGAAGCGCAGCTTTTTGAAGAGACCATCGCAAAGGATATTGCATTTGGTCCTCGAAATTTTGGCGCAACGGAAGAAGAAGGCAAAGCGCTAGCAAAAGAAATGCTTGATTTGGTGGGCTTAGACGAATCTTATATGGAACGCTCACCATTTGATCTATCCGGTGGCCAGATGCGCCGTGTGGCGATTGCAGGTGTCTTAGCGATGGAGCCAGATGTCTTGGTCTTAGATGAACCAACAGCAGGCTTAGATCCAAAAGGACGTCTAGATATGATGGAAATGTTTCACTATCTCTATAAAGAAAAGGGACTGACAATCGTTTTAGTAACCCATCAAATGGATGACGTGGCAGATTATGCGGATCAAATGGTTGTTTTAGAAGGTGGCACAATTGTGAAAAAAGGATTGCCAAGTGAGATTTTTAAAGAATCCGATTGGTTAAAGGAAAAACAATTAGGAGTGCCAACGGCGGTTGCTTTCAGTAACTATTTTGAAGCACGAACAGGTGTTGACTTAGGCGAATTGCCATTAACGACAGAGGCTTTAGCTGATTTGCTTGTGACGAAAATTCAAGACAAAGCAGGTGACGGCAAATGATGGACAAACTGATTTTTGGTCGTTATATACCTGGGGATTCGATTATTCATCGTTTAGACCCGCGAGCAAAATTACTAGCAAGTTTTTACTTTATTGGTATTATCTTTTTAGCAAACAATTGGCAAACATATTTATTTTTATTTGCCTTTACAATGGCAACAATCGCTCTTTCTAAAATCAAGTATAAGTTTTTTATTAACGGCGTAAAACCACTAATTTGGTTAATCTTGTTTACCGTTGTCTTACAAGTTTTATTTAGCCGAGGTGGCGAGGTCTACTTTGAGTGGGGACCAATCGTCATCTCACAATTTGGGTTGTTAAACGGTGTATTTATCTTCTGTCGTTTTGTGTTGATTATTTTTATGTCGACCTTATTGACGTTAACTACGGCGCCTTTAGCATTAACCGATGCGATTGAATTTTTATTACGCCCATTAAATGTAGTTAAATTTCCAGTGCATGAAATTGCGTTAATGCTATCGATAGCATTGCGATTTGTTCCGACATTGATGGATGAAACGGAAAAAATTATGAACGCTCAACGGGCTCGTGGAGTTGATTTTGGTGAAGGCAATGTCTTCCAACAAATGAAATCCATCGTCCCATTACTAGTCCCGCTTTTTGTCAGTTCCTTTAACCGCGCGGAAGAGCTTGCAACAGCAATGGAGGCTCGAGGCTATCAAGGTGGGGAAGGTCGAACCAAGTATCGCTTACTAAAATGGAAACGCAATGATACACTCGTCATTTTAGTATACGCAGTGGTAACTGTTTTACTTGTATATTTAAGAACTTAAACAACTTGAAGGACTATTTCTAATTGAAATAGTCTTTTCTATTAGCAGAAACAAGGAGAAATCGAATGAAAACAACACGCTATAAAGTAACTCTTCAATATGATGGCACGCATTTTGCTGGTTTTCAGATTCAACCAAAGTGTCGAACGGTTCAAGGAGAAATCGAAAAAGCTTTAAAAACCATGACGAAAGGCACTGTCATCAAAATCCAAGCGTCGGGTAGAACAGATGCTGGTGTCCATGCATTAGGGCAGGTGATTCACTTTGACTATCCTAGTGAGATTCCACCAGCTAATATGCTTCGGGCTTTAAATAGCTTAACAACAGATGAAATTGCCTTTATAGAAGCAGAGATTGTGGACGATCAGTTTCATGCCCGCTACTTTACAAATGGTAAAAGATACCAGTATCGAGTCAATATCAGCAAAGTTGCTGATCCATTTTTAAGAGATTATACGTTACACCATCCCTACCCCATTCATATGGAGTATTTAGAAGCAGCGTTAAAGGACATTGTAGGAACTCATGATTTCACAAGTTTTTGTGCGGTGAAAAGTGGACGTGAAAATAAAGTTAGAACAATCTATGAAGCAACCGTAACGAAAGATGAAACGCGTGATGAATTGATTTTTGAATTTTATGGCAATGGTTTTTTATACAATATGGTTCGGATTTTAATAGGGACGTTGATGCAAATTGCAAACGGACGTCGACCTGTCACCGATATGAAACGCATCATTGAAGCAAAAGACCGACAACAAGCAGGACCGACAGCCTTGCCCCATGGACTCTATTTAAAAAAAGTATATTATTTGAATGCTGCTGAAATCGCTGAAAAAATTGCTGAAAAGGAAGCTTGGGATCGACAAAAGGAGCTGAGTGAAAATGGAGATTAGATTAAGTTTAGTAGAAGATTATCCCGGAATGGTAGCCATTGAAAATAGTATTTGGAATGATTTAAACACGCCATCTGTGACGACCTATAATAGTGTTGCTGAATTTCAACTGCGCTATCCTGCAGGTTCACATTTAGTTGCAGTTGAAAACGGAGAAGTTTTAGGCTTGTTAGGCTTTCATCCCCCAACAGGCTTAGCAGCGCATCAAAGAACCTTGTTATTAGACATTGGCGTTTTGCCAAGCGCACAAGGTAGAGGTGTAGGGAATTTGCTGGTGTCAAAGCTTAAAGAGCTTGCTAAAGAACGCGGTATTCATAAATTATCACTACGGGTATTAGGGACGAACGAAGGAGCAATTCGTTTTTATAAACGCCATGGATTTGTTAAAGAGGGCGTTTTAAAAGATGAATTTTGGATCAAGGATCGATATGTAGAGGATGTCTTTATGGGGTATTTACTAAACAAATAAATTCTGGTAAAAGTTTGAAATAAGATTGACAAAATCGATAAAAAACGGTAATATGTTAGATGGTATTGTTTGCCCCCACGATGAGCCCCGGAAACTTATTGTGCATTCAAACAAACAGATAAGAATATGGAGGAAATTAACGTGCGTACAACTTATATGGCTAAAACAAACGAAGTAGACCGTAAATGGTACGTAGTAGACGCAACTGATATTCCATTGGGACGTCTATCTACAGCAGTAGCAACTATTTTACGTGGTAAAAATAAACCAACTTTCACACCTCATGTAGATACAGGGGATTTCGTGATCGTAATCAATGCAGACAAAATTAAATTAACTGGTAAAAAAGCAACTGACAAAATCTATTATCACCATAGTGGATTCCAAGGTGGTTTGAAACAAGTATCAGCTGGCGAATTACGTGCGAACAATTCTCGTAAATTAGTTGAATTATCAGTAAAAGGTATGTTACCAAAGACTTCTTTAGGTCGCAAACAATTTACTAAATTAAACGTTTACGGTGGAACTGAACATGAACACCAAGCACAACAACCAGTATTATTGGACATCAACAACCTAATTTAAGGAGGGAATTTCATTGGCACAAGTACAATATATCGGCACAGGCCGTCGTAAAAACTCAACTGCTCGCGTACGTTTAGTACCAGGAACAGGTAAAATCATCATGAACAAAAAAGATATCGTTGAATACATTCCATTTCCATACCTACACGAGGTAGTAAAACAACCTCTTGCAGCTACAGAAACTCTAGGAAGCTACGATATCCACGTTAACGTAAATGGCGGAGGATTCACTGGACAAGCAGGCGCTGCTCGTCACGGAATCGCTCGTGCATTGTTACAAGTTGACCCAGAATTCCGCGCACCATTAAAAGCGGCTGGACTATTAACTCGTGACCCACGTATGAAAGAACGTAAAAAACCAGGTCTTAAAAAAGCTCGTAAAGCTTCACAATTCTCAAAACGTTAAAACCTTGTTATCAAGGTATTTACAAGACTCTCAGATATTTTATCTGGGAGTCTTTTTTTTGAATCCCCATCTATTCCCCACCGCTACATTCAGAAATATTATCAAAGATGTAATCTGCAGGCGTAATCCTAACAGTAGGCTTTATATTAATATAAATTTTCGTTGTTTCTTGGTCACTATGAGTCAAAGCCTCCATAATATCGTCTAACGACATTCCGTGCTTACTAGCTAAACTTGCTGAAGTGGGTCGAAGTTTATGGGGTGAGGCATGTGTGAGCTCAGGGTGTCGTTTTTCGACTACTTTCATTCTGTAATTTAAATAATCCGTGTGAACCCGTTTGTTAATATTTCCTTGACTATCACAGAAAGTGAAGAGGAACTGATTAGGGTCTTGAGAAATTCCAAATTGTTTCAGCTCTCTTTTCTGTTGCTCATTCCAAGCGATTAAAATAGCTTTTAAATTTTCTGATATTTTAATCGTTGTTTTCTTGCGTCCTTTAGTAGCTTTTACAGTTCCTTTTTTATCCAATGTTTGATCTAAATGAATACAATTATGTTCAAAATCAATATGTTTCCATTGAAGTGCATAGCATTCACTTTTCCTACAACTCAAAAAGAATGTTGTCCAAAATAGCGTATATTCTTGTGTAGTTAAATCGCCATTTTTGTAGTCTTCATTAATTGCTTTGAAGCAGTAATTCAATTCATTTTCGTTTAGATACTTGTCTTCATCAAGTTTGCTTTCTGCTAGCTGAATCTTTTTCAAAGCTTTTATTTTTTTAAGTGGTTCAGCAACCCTGTTGTATTCAATATATTTATAGTGAACAGCTAAATCAAAAACCTGATTCACGTAACACCTTAGAACTTTAAAATTAGCGTATTCTTTAGCTTTCTCAGTCATTCTAGGTGTAACAAATTCAGGGTGGTTATTTAAAAAGTTTAATGTCTGTTCTCCGAGCATTGGCAAGATATGAAGTCTAAACATATCTTTAGTGTTCTGTATAGCAGGTGGGTTGGGTAGGATAAGAACTTGTTGAACCATTGATATAAGCATCATACCAATATTTGATACAAAAATCCTCAAATATCATATTTCCACCAAGCTCAAACTCATTCATATGTTGTCTCCTTCGTATTTCTTGAATATAATTATCAAAATCTAAATCAGCTTGTTTTGCTTGTTGTAGAGTTTTAAACGTTTTGTCATAGTATGGATGTTTCAGGTTACAAAGTTATTATTGACAGTAGGGAATGGAATTAGCTATTCCTCAATATATAGCTGACTGGCTAAAAAAACATCTGAAAAGCAAATCAAAATTTTTTGGTGTACAGACCCGTCCACCTATACTTGGTTCGTTAATTGAGAGGACTATAGGTTTTAAAACGGAAGGACAATTACAATTCTATAATACAAAAGCTTACGAATGGAGTAAACTTTACGGAATCATAGAATTTTGTAATGAACTTGAAAATGACTTGGTAGTATTAGTTGACAGTCTTGTGGAAAGAATGACTAAGGGAGTAGAATTACCCAGTAATTTGAAAACTGTTTTACCGTCAGATGCGACATTGACTATTGAAGATTTAAAATTAATTGATAGCTTGTAATTTATATGCTTTAGGAAAACTATATGTATGTAATTAACTATTATATCTCAATATTAAAAGCACTTCTTATTTGTAGGGTGCTTTTTTATTGTCTTGAGAAAAAATTCACAATAAGGTAAGATGTATATATATTCTAAAGTTTGGAGGAGTTTCAGAGTGAGAATTAAAACTGTGTATATTGAAAATTTTAGAGGTTATAAAAATAGGGTGGATATTGATTTTGAAACTCTAACAACTTTTGTTGGTAGAAATGATGCAGGAAAATCAACTGTGCTTGAAGCATTGGATATTTTTTTTAATGAAGGAAAAAACATTATAAAGATTGAAAAAGACGATGCTTGTATTTATGGAGATTCTGATGTTTTTACAATAGGAGTATGTTTTGACAATTATCCTTCCAAAATTATAGTTGATAGTACAGTGGAAACGTCTTTGGAAGAAGAATTTTTATTAAATAATGAAAGTATGTTAGAAATAAAAAAACAATTTAAAAATGGTAAAAAAACTGGTACTTTTATTGTTGCTAATTATCCGGTATCTTCTGAATTACAAGATATTCATTTAAAATCGATTGCTGATTTAAAAGAAATATTAGAGAGTCATAATTTGGAAGTAGAGGATTACAGAAAATCATCATTAATTAGGAAAAAAATTTTTAACAGTGTAGAAAATGAAGGTTTAACAATAAAAGAAATTCCTATTGATGTACAGGGAGCAAAACAAATTTGGTCTAGTTTAGAACAATACATGCCACTTTATGAATTGTTTCAATCAGATAGAAAAAACTTAGATCAAGATGATGAGGTACAAAGTCCAGTAAAATTACTTATAAAAGAAATACTGAAACAAGATGAAATGGAAGAAAGATTAAATGAAATATTTAATGAAATACAGACAAAAACTAAAATATTAACTGATAGAACAGTTTCAAAAATATCAGAAATGAATCCAGAAATTGCAAGTGAACTAATATCAGAATTTTCTAAACCAAACTGGAGTAGTGTATTTAAGTTTTCTCTTGATACTGATCAAGGAATATCATTGAATAAAAGAGGTAGTGGTGTTAGAAGATTAATATTATTAAATTTTTTCCGAGCAGAAGCAGAAAGACGAAGTTCAGAACGAAAAGTACCAACAATAATATATGCATTTGAGGAACCTGAAACATCACAACATCCAGAACATCAAAAAATGTTAATTGAAGCTTTTAAAGAATTGGCTCAAAGTGAGGTTAACCAGGTGATATTAACTACTCATAGCCCTGCTACAGTAAAAATGCTTCCTACTAATAACTTGCGTTTTATAACTAAAAACGAAGATAATGAAACTGTTATTTTTACTGCTTCAGAACATAGTGATATTCTTAGAGAAATTTCATTGGATTTAGGAATTTTACCAAGTATTGAGCCGTTTGATATGAATAGAGTAAAATTAGCTGTTTGTGTTGAAGGAAAAAATGATATAGAATTTCTAAAAAATATAAATAGAGCCATACCTATGTTAAAACAGATAATTGATTTGGAAAGTGATCAGATTATTTTTATTCCTATGGGAGGAAGTACTTTACAATTTTGGGTTAATGAAGATTATTTAGGAAAGCTTAACTTGGCTCAATTTCATCTTTATGATAGTGATATTGGTTCTCGAAGAGAACATAAATATATAGATAGTATTAACACTATTAACACTAGAGGTAATTGTATCGGACTTGAAACTACAATGAGAGAATTTGAGAATTATATACCCATGAATACTTTAAAAAGATTTTATGAATCTCAAGTGCTAAACAGCATAGAGGAATGGGGAACATGTGATATTCCAGAATCAATCGCTAAGAGTATTCATAATTCAGCAGAATCCAGGACATGTGATTGGGATGATGTTACTGATAAAAAGAAAAAAGATAAAGTGGGTAGAGTAAAAAATAAATTTAATACTGAATATATATTGGCAACAACAGAAGAAGACTTCCAAGGGCATGAATTCTTGCTAGATGAGATTATAATGTGGCATGAGCGAATTATGTCATTACTTGAAGCATAAATTGTGTCGATAATCAGGGACGAAGCATTTAAAATAAGTATTAATAAAATCAAATTATAGCAATCGGGTAAGTAAACAAAGTAATAAAAATAAACAAAATCAATTGATTTAGATTTGCTCTATATCAAACCAGGTCTTAAAAAAGCCCGTAAAGCTTAACAATTCTCAAAACGTTAATCTTTGGTATATCAAGGATTTCAAGACACTTTCCAGTTTTTGGAAGGTGTCTTTTTTATTGTAATACAGACTGTAATATTACATTAAATACTATAATAAAACTCGAATTCATCAAAAATTAGGCTATAAATCACCGATAGAATATCGGGAATTTATAGCCTAACAAGCGCTTTTTTTGATTATGTTCCATTCAATGGGGTTAGTTCCAAATGGAAGGGACTCTTTTTGTCTATTTATTTTGATATTGATGAACTCTCCGTAAAGTACTAGTTAAGATGATCATTATAGGTCGCTGATATTTTTATCTGCTAGATGTTGTCTAACGTTTGTTGTTGCTTCTCAAAGACTTCAGTTACTTTCGTTCCAAACTGTCCTTTAATTGAACTTTCTAATGTTTTTGAAGAGGAATCAAGTGCCTTTTTCGCACTCTTTATCGCTGTTTCCCCTTGTTTTTGGGCATCCTGTTTACTTGTATAAGACTTTTGTATTTTTGCTCCTCCAATTGCTAGAACACTTATTTTTTCTAAATTCTTTTGCAAATCTTTTAATAAATTCTTTGTGAATTCTTCCAATTTGTCAACTCCTTATTCTTTATTTACTTTCTGAAGGTCATTTCGATACCTTCGTTCAGCTTCTTCTTGTTGCTGATAGACTTGTTTTTTTGCTCTTGCTATTTCCTCATAGTAGTCATGCTCTAAGCGCGTAATAGACTGTCTCGCCTTATCAAAAGGTTCACTGTTTACAGCAGATTCTTGAACTGTTCGGTAGATATCAGACAACGTTTCTTGTATCAACTGTTCTCCTTTTTGTTGAGCATTTTTTAATCTATCTTCATCTGCTTCCAATTCACGACGTTTTCGTTGATAGTCTGCAAGGATTTGTTCTTCTTTCATTTTCTAATCCCCCTTACGACCTTAACTGTTGTGCTAATTCTTTATCTCTTTGAATGAGCTCATCAATTTTATTTTTTATTTCTTTAGATAAGTTCTCAAATTTTTCATCCATCGTTTTTGTCTTATTGATTTTTTTTTGAAAATATTCTGTTGGCTCATCCACCATTCGTTGCTGGGTCGCTCCTACAACTGCTAGACTATCTTTTATTTCATTTTCGGACAGTAACTCTGTTTGTCTACGTGATTCTCTCAGTGTCTCTTGCCAGCTATCTTCTGCGTCTGTCATCCCTTTTTGATACGCTCTTATTGCGTTTGCCATTGCATTTTGATAGGCAAAACGCCCTGTATTTACTGCTATCAGTGCTTGTTGGTCATCTAAATAGAGCTGTTCATTCTTCGAAAGTCCGCCACCACTTGCCGTTAGTTTTATTTTTAGTTAATCTAGCGCTGTCAAGTGGGCAGAAAATTCACGCATAATATAATGACTTGCTTGTATCATGGCTCCTTCTGAGTTACCTGAGCTATTCGGAATTTTTAATTGTCCAGTTTTTTCATCAAAATCCCAACTGTCTAATTTATGGCTACTGCCATCTATCCACACAATCGTTCCAAAATCGTCACTGTTTCCCCAACTTGAATTAAAATCATTCCACTTAGTGACATCATCATTCTTTTGACGGTAGTTCAAAAATAAATGTGGATTATTTTTCATAAAGGTTTCTTCTTCTTTTGACAAAGAACGATATTGAAACCAACCACTAAATACTGTTGTTGGTATTTTAAAATGAGCACCAGCTTTCAATATGTACGCAGATTGAGAGTAGCCAGACAACTGCGTAATCGTCCAGTCAGGATTCTTGTCAATAAGGTTTCCAACATAGTCTACAGCTACATCTGCTTGGGGTGAACCGTTTGGAGACAGCCCTTTTAACGCAGCTTTAAAATCTATCCCATCATCAGGATATGTTCCAGCTGCCACAACTGTTACGTGTGATACATCAGCCACGCCGTTCACCAGTGGCGCTACTGCCATTCCTTGAAACCCATAATCACCATCTTTCACTGAAAGAACCTTAAATTTTTGATTCCCCGCCTTGACTATATTCCTCTCGTTACTCTTCAGTTGATTATCAGCTTTATCTGTATATTTAATTTCACTTTCCTTATAATCAGGGTCAACCTGGTAAACCCTATTGTTTAAATCTTTTAATTCTTTTTCTGTTGCCATTATAGACTCCCTTCTGTCTTATTAGAAAAAATAACTTTGACTTTATTTTCTGTCGAGCCTTCTAAAAGATTAGGGTCTACTCCATAAGATTCTAACTTTTTAGATTTATCATTCAAAGACATACTGACATCAAGTAATGAGGTCACCCCATAACTAGTTGTTATAGTCACATCCACTGATGTATAGCCAGTTAGTTTATTTTCACCATATTTTTCCGAAAACTTAATTTCCGTCACATTAGCAAAAGTATTTTTTATTTGTTTTGCATTTATTGTTTCCATCTTCACAATTTGTTGTTCTTTCCGTTGCGTCTCGTTTTGATTAAACACAAACAAGCTAACACCTCCAATTAGAATAAATATAAGAATCCCTACTAATACCCATGTTTTCTTTCGCAAAATCACACCTCATCTCAGTTCACTACTCATTAAGTAAGCTACTTTATTTTCTATTTTACCATATAAATAAAAAAAGCATGTTTTTTATTGTCTGATATTTTTCAAAATATCAGACAATTCCTATTTTTTAAATAGTTAATTGAATAGATTTTTTTACTAACTTGGGGCTCTCTATTAATTGTCTTACTATATCTAAGGATTTGATTGCTTCTGTAGAAAGTAATCAAAAAATAAATGCTACAGGGGCTATTATAAATATGCTCTCAAAAATTTCGTGTTGTTTTTACTTGCCTCGTTGTTTGTATCCACTAGGCGGACAATTTCAAAACGCATATTTTTATAATAGTGTTGCTTGCGTTTTGAATTATCATATTGATTTTGAGAGAATAATTTATCATAGTTTTTTTCTTGGGGGTAATAATTGTTTCGTAGTCATAAATTTCAATATACGTGGAAGTTTCGATGGTTTTTTTGATTGTAGCATTTCAAAAATCATTCATTCCTTTGTTGCGAAGCGTCTTTTTATTACACGAATCACCAATACTAGATTGACATAAGAGAGTGAGCAAGTGATAATAGTATTAAAGGTGGTAGAAGAAATGAACGCAAAAGAAAAAATGTTAGAAATCATTAAAAATAAACAATCTGGTGGCAGATCAAACCAAGTGACAGCGCCAAAAAATGACCGTAAAAACATGCGAAAAGGTCCGAAAATTTATAATAAATAATTATTTAAATGAGAATAGGGCGATTTAAAAACACTTTCCAAAAAATGGAGAGTCTTTTTTTTACCATTTTTTATCTAAAATAACGACTACATAGTAAAAAGCTTTTTCGCAAATCATCTTTAAAACAAAAAACACCTCCCATTTCTGGAAAGTGTTCAAAATGTGCAACCTATTAAATCAAAGAATCATTCTTGTTAAAATCAGTCAAAATCTGACGAACTTCATCTGTCGATTTGGTCGTCATTAATTTAACACGTAAATCGCTAGCACCAGGAAAGCCTTTTACATAAATTTTAAAGAAACGATGCAAGCCAACGATGGAGCGTGGAGCTAGCTCTGAATAGTGATCTTGTAAATCTAGTTGTAATTGTAGTAAACCAAGTAGCTCTTTTGAAGAATGCTCTTGAGGTTCTTTTTCAAAGGCGTAAGGATTTTTAAAGATCCCTCGACCAATCATAATCCCGTCCACTCCATATTTTTCAGCAAGCATCAAACCTGTTTGACGATCAGGAATATCGCCGTTGATTGTGATAAGTGTGTCAGGTGCGATGCGATCGCGAATCGCCATAATTTGAGGAATAATCTCCCAATGGGCATCCACCTTACTCATTTCTTCTCGTGTTCGTAAGTGAATGGACAAGTTGGCAATGTCTTGTTTCAGCAAGTGAGTAATCCAGTCTTCCATTTCAGCCATTTCCTTGTATCCGATACGGGTTTTGACGCTAACGGGTAAGCCACCTGCTTTGGCAGCTTCAATCAACTCTGCAGCTACATCTGGGCGTAAAATTAGGCCACTGCCTTTTCCGCGACCAGCGACATTTGGAACCGGGCAGCCCATGTTAATATCAACGCCTTTAAAGCCCATTTCGGCTAATCCAATACTCATTTCTCTAAAAAATTCTGGTTTATCTCCCCATATATGAGCGACAATCGGCTGCTCGTCTTCGGTGAAAACTAAACGGCCACGTACGCTTTCGATTCCATCTGGATGGCAATAGCTATCCGAGTTTGTGAATTCCGTAAAAAAGACGTCAGGCGAGCCGGCTTCTTTAATCACATGGCGAAAGACGACATCCGTCACATCCTCCATTGGTGCTAAAATAAAAAAGGGCTTTGGTAAATCTGCCCAAAAATTAGTTGTCATATAGCTAAACTCCATTCTATTTCGCGCAATTACTTTTCCAAAAGGCACAATTATTATACTAAGAATAGGCGAAAGAATCAAAGGAAAGATTTGCCAA
Source organism: Carnobacterium sp. GW821-FHT04C06 (assembly GCF_059420345.1). Classification (NCBI taxonomy): domain Bacteria; kingdom Bacillati; phylum Bacillota; class Bacilli; order Lactobacillales; family Carnobacteriaceae; genus Carnobacterium; species Carnobacterium sp. GW821-FHT04C06. The sequence goes on along the minus strand of NZ_JBWKTN010000003.1, from coordinate 191,369 downwards.
TCCTCATTGAGTGATTTGTCTTTCTATATTGTTGCAAATACAACAATATTAATTTATACTGAAGGTAACCAATAATAGGGAGATAGGATATGACAGACATTCTTAGAGATATCGGGATTATAAGTAGAGCATTGGATTCAATTGCAAATATAGAATTTAAAGAATACGATCTAGCCAAAGGGCAATACCTCTACCTTGTGAGGATTGTTGAAAATCCAGGTGTTATTCAAGATCGGTTGGCAGAGATGATAAAAGTAGATCGAACGACTGCGGCAAGAGCGATTAAAAAGCTTGAAGCAAAAGGGTTTATTGAAAAAAAAATGGACAACACTAATAAGAAAATAAAAAAACTTTTTCCAACTGAAAAAGGTCAAAAGACGTTTCCGTTTATTATTAAAGAACATCACTATTCCAATGAAGTAGCTCTAAAAGGCTTAACCAATCAAGAAAAAGAACAGATTGCGAGTTTATTGAAGAGAGTCAAAGAAAATATCGAAGACGATTGGAACGATGTAAAAAAAGGAAAAAAACGCACATATTAAAAAAGGAAAGAAGGAATTAGATGACCTTGGAATTTTGTATTTGTAAAGAGAGTGATTTACAGGCGTTACAAAAAATGAGTATTGAAACATTTAGCGATACATTCAAAGACCAAAACACAACGGAAAATCTAACAACTTATTTAGAGCAAGCGTACCATACAGAACAATTAAGAAATGAATTAAACAATCCAGATTCAACCTTTCTTTTTTTGAAGGACAAGCAAGAAATTGTTGGATATTTGAAGGTTAATGTAAACACTGCTCAGTCAGAAAATATCGCAGAGGAAGCTTTAGAAGTTGAACGAATTTATATTAAGAAAATAGCTAAAGGTCAAGGGTATGGACGAAAAATGATTGTTAAAGCAGAAGAATTAGCAAATCAAAAAAAGAAAAAGCTAATTTGGCTTGGAGTATGGGAACACAATAGCCATGCGCGGGACTTTTATAAACACTTAGGATTTGTAGAAACAAGCGAACATTCATTTTATATGGGAAGCGAAAAACAACTAGATATTATTATGACAAAAAAAGTAACGACAATGGAGGCGTAATAATGAACAAAATGATTGTAGAACCTGCTTTCTGGGAAGTTTTTCCAGAAGGACAACTCAATATACTGATTGTTAAAGGCATTGATAATCACAAAACGGAAGTGAATGAAGCCTATTTTGCTGATTTATTAACGAACGCAATGCAAGAAGCAAAAGGGTTTTTGAAAGATGAAATTTTTAGCCAAAATGAAGTAATTGCTGAATGGAGAGAGGCTTTTTCAAAGTTTAAAACTAAAAAAGGAGCACGTTCCTCAATAGAAGCATTGCTAAAACGAGTGAGCCAAGAAAAAAGCTTTACCCCGATTAATCCTCTAGTAGATTGTTACAACAGCATATCTTTAAAATATGGAGTTCCTTGCGGCGGTGAAGATAGTGCTTCAATTAATGGGGCGTTGCGTCTTGGAATAGCAACTGGCGGAGAAGCTTTTCGTCCTTTAGGAGCAGATAAAGATGCGCCAGCGTTAGCAGGAGAATTTATTTATTATGACAATGAAGGTGCAATTTGTCGCTGCTTGAATTGGCGTGAAGCACAACGTACCCTATTGACAGAAGAAACTAAAGATGCAATTTTAGTGATAGAATCAATCAATGAAAATCAATCAAAACGTGCTAATCAAGCAATGAATGAATTACAAAAAGAAATTCAAACTTATTTTGGTGCTGAAGCTACTTCCTTTACGCTAGTAAAAGAAAAATCAGAAATCGCAATTTAAAAAATAGGGTAGAAGGACACGTAACAGTTTTTTTAAGTGTTCTTTTTTTCTTATAGAGTTTTAAATTGTCTTGACAATGTAAGGGCAATCATTTAAACTGATTATGAAATCGATACCATAAAGGAGTTATTGAAAATGGCGACGATTAAAGATGTAGCAAAAAGGGCTGATCTTTCAGTTTCCACCGTTTCAAGGTATTTAAACCAACATCCTTATATCTCTGACGACAAGAAAAAGCGAATTAAAGAAGCAATGGAGGAGCTAAATTATACCCCTAGCTCAATCGCTACTCAGCTACGTTCAAAAAAAGGAACAATGATTGGTATTTTAGTATCCAGAATTACCAACCCATTTTTTTCTTATTTGGTGGATGCCATAGAAAAGCAAGCAAAGGAGCATGGCTATAATGTTTTGATTATGCAAACCTATGATGATTCAGATGCAGAAATGAAGATGCTGGAAATGTTGAAGCAGAGTGTTATTAATGGATTGATTATGTGCTCAGTTGAAGGCGATGCAAAAATGATAGAAGATTATCAAACTTTTGGTCCCATTGTTTTTTGCAATGAACAACTACCAGAAGCAGCAGTACCTCAGGTCATAACCAATCAAGAGCAAGCGACATATGAAGCGATTCAATTTTTGATTAAAAAAAATTATCAGAAAATTGCCTATTGTACAGGTGGAACATTAACAACAAAGGGACATGGAAAAACGCGGACGCAAGGCTTTGAACGTGCGATGCTTGAGCAAAAATTAGCTATTAAGAAAGAATGGATTTTTCAACAAGTACACACAATTGAAGATGGCCATCAAGTTGCAAAGCAACTAATCGAGTTGCCTGAGAGCAATCGACCAGATGCTATTTTTACAAATAGTGATGAGGTAGCGATGGGGATTTTAGAATACACTCTTCAGCAAAAGCTTCAAGTTCCTGAAGATATAGCAATCATGGGCTTTGATAACCAGCCATTTACTTCACTGCTGGCCGTTCCACTAACAACGATTAATCAACCTGTTGCCGCATTAGGTGCAGAATCCACGAAGTTATTGATTTCGCTCATTGAAGAAACAACGTACCAAGTAGATCAATCACAACTTGAATTAACATTAGTTCAAAGAAAATCCGTTTAAACATATACGGGTTTTCTTATATCTTTAATATGATATCGATACCATAAAATGGAAAGAGGTATAAAAAATGAAAGAGAGCAAAACAACAAAAGATTGGTGGAAAGAAGAAGTTATTTACCAAGTCTATCCCAAGAGTTTTAAAGATTCAAATAATGATGGTGTAGGAGACATCAAAGGAATCAAAGAAAAGTTACCCTATCTAAAAGAATTAGGCATCACAACTCTTTGGATCTGCCCAATTTTTACCTCACCAATGGTTGACAATGGCTATGATATTGCAGATTTTGAAGGCATTAACCCTGAATTTGGAACAATGGAAGAGTTTGATGAATTAGTAGCAGAAGCAAAAAAACTAGAGATTAAGCTGATGCTAGATCTTGTCATCAATCATACCTCAGACGAACACACTTGGTTTCAGCAAGCATTGGCCGACAAAAAAAGTAAATATCGAGAATATTACATCTTTAAAGAAGGGAAGGAACGTCCGAATAATTGGCGTTCGATTTTTGGAGGATCTGTTTGGGAAAAAGTTCCAGGAGAAGAGTGCTACTACCTGCATGTCTTTGATAAAAAGCAGCCCGATTTAAATTGGGAAAATCCAGAGCTACGCCAAGAGTTGTATCAGATGATTAATCGTTGGCTTGAAAAGGGAATTGCAGGGTTTCGTATTGATTCGATTACGTTTATCAAGAAGGATCAGAACTATGAAAGTCTACCTGCGGATGGTGTAGACGGTCTCGTGTCTTGCAAGCATAAGACTAGAAATCAACCAGGCATCGAATTGTTCCTAAATGAATTAAAGAAAGAGACTTTTGAGAAATACAATTGTGTAACTGTTGGAGAAGCTCCAGGAGTGGCTTACGATGAATTTTCAGATTTTATTGGAGAAGAGGGTTATTTTTCAATGATTTTTGATTTCCATTATGCAGATATTGATGTGGAATCTGGATCTGACTGGTTTAAACGAACCCACTGGACTACAAAAGAATTTAAAGAATTAATAATTCAATCTCAGGAAGCGCTACAAAATGCAGGTTGGGGAGCCAATTTTATTGAAAATCACGATCAACCAAGAGCATTGTCTAAGCTTGTTAAGAAAGAATTTCAAACAGCTGAAGCTGCTAAGGGAATTGGTGCAATGTATTTCTTTTTAAGAGGAACGCCATTCATCTATCAAGGTCAAGAATTAGGGATGATTAATGCCGAGCGACATCATATGAAACAATTTGATGATATCTCAAGCATTGATAATTTTTACCGCGCAATACAAGAGGGAATTTCTGAAAAAGAGGCACTTAATTTTGTTAACTTGAGAAGTCGTGATAACTCTCGGACACCGATGCCATGGGACAATAGCCAATATGGTGGTTTTTCAAATCATCAACCATGGTTAGCGATGACTGAAGAATATCCAACGATTAACGCTGCGAAAAATACAGTGTTAGAATTTTATAAAAAAATGATTGAGTTGAGACAAAACTCGCCAATAAGTCCAATTTTAAAAACTGGCGCTATTCATTTCTTGAAGGAATTGCCAGATTCTATTATTGGGTATTATCGAGAATTAGGAGGAGAAAAGATATACTCTTTTACCAATTTGAGTCCTGTGTCAGAAACGCTGATAGTAGAAAAAGAAGTGGAAGTGCTTTATTTAACATCTCACTCGACGCAGCTACTAGGCAAAGAAATCAAACTTGCACCGTATCAAAGTATTTTAGTAAAATAGAAAATTTTGGAGGGAACAACATGGCGACAGATTATAAAAAGATAGGCGAAGACATTCTTGCAGTAGTTGGCGAAGGAAATATTCTATCGATAACACATTGTGCAACTCGTTTACGACTAGAAGTTAAGGACCGGATGCTGATTGAGGACCAAGAGATAGAAAAAATTGATCAAGTCAAAGGGGTCTTTTTTAATGCTGGACAGTACCAAATTATTTTAGGAACTGGAATTGTAAATAAAGTATACGAGTCGATTATTCAAAATAATCCTGTCTTTCAAGACAAGGTTACCAATTTAGAAGAAATCAAAAAAGAAGGCAATCCAATCAAACGAGGGATTCGTACGTTAGCGGATATCTTCATTCCAATTATTCCAGGAATTGTTGCAACGGGTCTATTTCTCGGACTAAAAGGTGTTGTGTTAAATGATACAGTCTTGGGATTTTTCGGAACTTCAGCCGACCATATACCTGCGTATATGTTAACGTTGATGAGTGTTTTAACCGACACTGTTTTTGCTTTTTTACCAGCATTAATTTGTTGGTCTGCATTTAAAAAATTTGGAGGAACACCAATTATTGGATTTGTCATAGGATTGATGTTAGTGTCGCCAATGCTTCCTAATGCATATTCTGTAGCAGATATTAACAGTGGCGTTAATCCAATTATTGCATTTGGCTTTATACCAATTGTGGGATATCAAGGAAGTGTTTTGACGGCATTAGTCATTGGGATTTTAGGCGCAAAATTAGAGCGGATTTTACGGAAAAGAATGCCAGATTCACTAGATTTAATGTTCACCCCTTTTGTCGTTATTTTTGTAATGATGCTAACAGGATTACTTATATTGGGACCACTGTTGCACTTTGTTGAAAATGGTTTAGTTTACGTAGTTGAAGGCTTGATTCATGTTCCTTTTGGAATTGGCGGATTGATTATTGGTTTTTTATATCCGTTAGCCGTAATGACGGGAATGCATCATTTATTTATTATGATTGAAACGACATTATTAGCGTCAACAGGTTTCAATCCTTTGATTACTCTATGTGCGATGTATGGATTTGCGAATGCAGCAGTTTGTTTTGCAATTAGTACTAAAGCCAAAAATAAAAATATCAAGGTGATTGGAACAAGTGCAGGAATCACACAATTGTTAGGTGTTAGCGAACCAGCATTATTTGGAATTACTCTCCGATATGGAATGAAACCGTTATCAGTGATGCTGATTTGTTCAGCCGTTGGTGGAGCATTGCTTTCTATTTTAGGCATTCAAGCGAACTCCTATGGGCTAGCCGTGATTTTATCTCCCTTGATGTATATTTATGATCCTTATCAATTAATTACCTATATCTTAGTTGGAGTGTTAACATTTGCTGTTGCTTTTGTTTTAACGTATCTATTTGCAGTTCCACAAGAATTGATGATAAGTGAAGAACGCTAAGAAGAAGAGTTCTATTTTCATTGAGATTCAAAAATAGTTAGACAAATCGATAAAAAAACTAGAGTGATGGTTTAAAAAGTCAAACAGATCTATGAGATACTTTCCTATTTTTGGAAGGTATCTTTTTTATTGTTCAGTTTGAAATGAAGATAATAAATGTTATTAAATCAGATGGAAAATGTGTGTGTGTTTAAAGTTGATGGTTTGCGAAATCTTGATAGGGAAGATTCGAACATAATCGCTGTAGGTAAAGTGAACAGTAGATTAGATCGAATGTGAGGAGATATAAAATAATCATGATTCCTTATTTTTATTTTTATAAATTACTTGAAAAAGAGAAAAAATAAAAAAATCGTTTGTTATTTTGTTTGATATAATGTTTTGATAGTGGGTGGTTTATATATATATATAAAAATCAGTTATTTTGATACTTTCAATATAGAATGTAATATGTTTAAAAAATCGATTATTTTAGTGTAGGGGGGAAGAAAAAAATGAAAAAATTAATCAATATTTTATTACTTTGTCTGTTGTTGGTAAGCTTGGGAGCTTGTCAGAATCATAAAAATAAAGAAAGTTCACCAGAAAAAAGTGAAGTTTCTAGTGAGATAACGGAAGAAAAACTAGAGCAGAAAACCAATCCAGCAACTGTTACAGTCGTAGATGAAGATAAAAAAAATGAGGAATGATCGGTATTTAAATCTGAAAGGAGTAGGATAAAAAATGAAAAAAAGCAAATTAATTCATTGGTTATTGACTTTGAGCATGTTTATTCAAGTCGTTGCAACAGCAACCACAAGTGTCAAAGCATTTGCTGACGGGGTTAATAATCAAATTGAAGATTTATATTTTACAAATGAAGCGGGAGAGAAACTAGACCAAGCTTCTATTTTATTGGGAGAAAAATTAACGACAGTTATCAAATCTGATAATCCATCGGATCAGCAATTATCAGTTACGATTTTGCCAGGGTTAGAGTTAGATCAAGAAGCAACGAATAGTGCAAATCAAGAGAACCAAGTGACAGTGGCGTATAGTAAAGAAGCTGGGAATATTTTAGTGAACTGGGTAACGTCACCAACAGTAGAAACGAATGAAACGCAAGAAGAGGTTCAACAAGAAGCAACGACACTTGCAGAAAAAGCAGGATTACTTTCTAAAGAAGAAGCTGAAGTTGCTTCTAAAATAGAAAATACACCACCCGTTGAAGAAAAAGAACAAAAACCTAAAAAAGTTTTATTGGTGTTTAAAGGAGTAGAGTCAGGAAGTCATAATATTACAGTTCAAACCACGAGAGATGGACAAACCTATACTGCACGACCGCTAACGGTTGTTGTAAATAAAGAAGAAAAAGTAGAAAATTCAAAGGAATCAGAGAACCTAGAAAAAACAAAACAAGTTAAATCTGCAGATGTAAAAACAAGTTTCGCAGTGATTGATGAAAGTGGAAATGAAATAACGAATCCTACACTAGCGACTCCAAGTGATTATAAAAAAGAAGTCCGATTTAGAATGACGATTACAAGTGAAGAAGACTTCAATGAGTTAAGATTTGATAACAATTTGGGGTTGGATTCATTTTGGACAGATACTGGGATTACAACCCCTATAGATATTACGTATACAGATTCTTCTGGAAACTCAAATGATGCATATTATGATTTTTATGAAGATATGGAGGATGGATTTATAGGAGATAATCTTCCTGCGGGTACGTATACTTATGATTTTTCCTTGCTTTTAAAACTTGGAGTTAATTACGATTCAATTTTTAATTTACATTCAGGGTTTAATGATTTTAAACCGAATTTTGATATCTACTATGAAACCTCTAATAAAAAAAGTGTTTCTTCTTCAGAATTCATACTGAAAGGGACTTATCCTCAAGCAACAAAGGTTGTCACGAAAGATAGCTTATCAGGAATGACAATCCCTAATGTTAAACTAGGTGTGAAAAATGTCCTAGCAGATGATGAAATTTATACTATTTATACAGATGATAAAGGTGTAGCTTATTTACCTTTAAGAGAGAACAAAGACGCATCAAAATATTCTATTATGATATTAGAGGCATCTGGATATTTAATAACAGGAGATAACGGTGAACAATATAAGTTTGAATTTGAAGGAGAGGCCAACAGAATTAGTAATGCTAGTGAAGGAAACCCAAATGAATTAGGGTTAATTGCGCGTGCTCCAATTATTGAAAATAAAGTAACAGCAGATATAATTGAAGGTTATTATGGAGATAAGGTAACATTCAGACAAGAAATGATTTATACAGATGGAACAGATGCCGTCAAAGCACACTTCATTTCCATTCCTTCAGATGCAGGTATTCCACAAGCTAGTGCACGTGGTTTAAGGAAGTTGCCTAATCCAGTTCTAATTAGATATAAAGATAATGTTGAAGTTGATCGAATTTCTTTGAATGATGACGATGTTTGGCAAATGCAAGGCAGTGTTGAAGAAGGCTATATTTTGGACTATCAAATAGACTTAACAGATGAAAATAATGGATTTACTATAAAAGAACCTTTAGGAGCAGGAGAAAAATTAGAATTAGTAACAGAATGGATTATGACTCCTAGAGATTCAAAAGCATTTATGCAGATGTACACCATGTCTATTAATGGTATGGGGATTGATAAAAATGGAAAAGCATCTATAAAATTTGCAAATAAAGCTGAAGTAATGGCTCACCCTAAAAAAGCAATTAGTTTAAAGGTTGATAAAACCGTAGAAGTTCTTGAAAAATCAAAAGAACAGACAGAAAAATGGGTCACTACAGATATTAAAGACAATAAAGCAACTATTATCGGAAGTAATAAGTTGCGTTACGATATACAAATTACGGCAATAGGTGAGCTCTATAGTCAAATTAAACCTACTGATATTATTGACACATTACCAGCTGGAATTAATGTAAGTGACCCATCTAAAATTAAAGTTTCTATTGATGGGAAGCCACCAATTAATTCAAAATTATTTGAGTTAAACGGAAATGAACTATCAATTGCAGTATCTAGAATTGCTAGAAATAAATTGTTAAGTATTACAAACGATCCTAAGGATGCGAGAATGTTAATTACAATTGAAGTAGAATTAACTCCGGATGCTAGTGGGATTCTAGAAAATACGGCATTAGTAAAAGGACAAGTAAGAGAGAATGATTTTGTTGACAATTCATGGGGAGCGTCTATTGACTACACGTCAAATTCAGTAGAAAACTACATTGAACCTAACGTTAACATTAAAAAAATGGCTAATTCGGTAGGTTATGTTGGAGAACCCTTTGAATACAGGTTGGTTGTCACCTTAGATGAAGAATCCGGAGCACTTCATAATGGAGTCATAACCGATATCTTGCCAGCAGGTTTAAAACCACTAGGAGACGCTACGATTATAATTGATACAAAACCCACTACAAAGTTAATAACAGATCCAGCTTTGAAAAGAGAATTTCGTAATGTGACTTCTTCATGGAGCCAAAATACAGAAGGACGAGATGTTTTAACCATTAGTGATTTAACCATGAACCGTACCCAACAGGCAGTCATTGCCTTTAAGGTGATTCCAGATGTGTCAATTGCTGGGGAAATCTTGAAAAATGAGGCCGAAGTTAGTGGGACCGACAAAGATAAACTTTTTAAAACAACTGATAAAGACAAAGTAGACACAAGATTCGTTTTCCAACCAGGAGAACTAGAATCAGAGAAATCTGTCTTTCCAATTGTGGATGGTACTGTTGGCGAATCTAATGACGGTGAAAATGTAGCTGTTGGAGACATTATTCAGTACCAAATTGTTGTTTGGAATCCATTAGATGAAAATACGGCGGTTCGAGATATCGAAATCAAAGATGTTATACCAGAAGGTTTAGAATATATGCAAGGTACGTTAACGGTTACTAGATCAGGAAAAGTTGTTGCAGATGCAGAAATGAATACAGCAGATCCCATGCATCCTATTTTAACTGTTAAGATTAAGAATTTACAAGGAACCAATCAAGAACTAGACAAGCGAACAGTCGTTACATTTAATGTTAGAGTGACGAAACAAGCAAGTGGAACATTGAAAAATGAAGCGCAAGTAGTTGGATTTATTGATAAAACACCGTCACAGCCGGATATTTCTTTAAACCCTCCCAACTCAAGTACAACCACAGTAGTTGATCCAGATCCAACAATCACAAAGTCAATTGATCGTAAGTTTGCTTTTAAAGATGACGTTTTAAATTACGAACTTGTAATAAGCAATACAAAAAAAGCCGGTTTATTAGTAAATGGCAAAGTAACAGATCAGCTACCAGATGAAGTGGCCTATGAAACAGGTAGCACAGTTATTATCGATCAAAATGGCGTTATTCATGAAGGCGCTCAAAATGACAAGTATTGGAATGAGCGTAATTTCTCCTTATCAGGACTAACTTTAAAAGAGGGAGAAACCATTACCATCCAATACCAAGTTAAAGTGATAGAGGCTGTATTTGAAAAACCCATTATTAATTATGCGAAAATTACGGGAACAAGTAATGAAGGAAAGGATTCCAAAAATTACGAAAAGGATGCTGAGGCAGAATTTGAACTTGTTCCAAGTCCAGGTAAACTCGCAGCAACGAAAGAAGTTTATAGCTTAACGGAAGATGGCTCGCTAGATAGCACGATCAACAATGGAAATGTTCAAGTTAATGATACAATTGCTTATCAAATTAGCGTAGCCAATACAGGCGATAGAGCAACTGAAGTGAAAAACGTTCACTTACAGGATCAGTTGCCAAAAGGATTGGCTTATGTGCCCAATAGTTTGGAGTTAACAATTGGAGACACCGTCACTGCTCTAAAAGATGAAGACACTATCAACATTGAAAAGCAAGCCATTGATGCTTTAGTTGGGACGCTCAAAGGCGGTGAATTTGCTACACTAACATTCAAAGTGACGGTTACAAAAGAAGCGAGTGGTGAAATAACGAATATTGCAACCTCAAAAGGAAATGTCATTACCGAACCAACGGATCCTAAGTTACCTGAAGAGGACAAACCAACAAAACCTGCTGAGACACATGATTCAGACCGCGTTCAAAATCATGTGCCTCCAAAACCAACGATCAAAAAAGAAGTGGGCCGTAATGTAGGTGAGGAGATACGTAACGCAAAAGAAAATGAAAATTTGCAAACTTTTAATGAAGATACATTGACTTATACCTTAACAGTTGCCAATGGGAAAAATGCAGGAGTTCTTTTTAATGGCGAAATTGAGGATAAAAAATTACCAGATGAAGTAAGTTATATTGCAGAAAGTACAGAGATTCATTACGAAGACGGAAAAATTGAAAAGTTAAAAGATCAAGATGTGTGGATAGAAGGAAAGTTAAGAATTTCAGGATTTACCTTGGCAGAAAACGAATCCTTCAAAGTTCTCTTTAAAGTAAAAGTGAAATCAGAACAGTTGAAAACAGATATCGTAAATAAAGTTTCAATTAAAGGAACAGACAAAGATAAAAAAGAAGTTATCGGCAACACAGCCGAAGCAAAATTTGATATTGTTGCTTCACCAGGGGTACTGTCCGCGACAAAAGCTGTATATTCTACAGGGAAAATTGCAACCAATATCAATGGAGAAAAACTTCAAGTTGGCGATCAAATTCAATACAGAATTGTAGTGAAAAACGAAGGCAAGTCACTTTCAACTATTAAAAATATAACAGTAAGTGACCTGTTACCAAGTAGCGTTTATTATGTTGATAATACGTTGAAAGTAGTGGGGGATAATACTGCGATTGCGAAAGTAACAAAAAATGATCAAGGGGAAGAAACTCTTTCTGTTGAACTAAAAGAATTGACAGGTGGTAAGTCAATTGAAATTTTATTAGATGTTATCGTACTTGATTCGGCTAGTGGAGAATTCACGAATACAGCCCAATCCGAAGGGGAAGTAGCCTTGCAACCAGATGATTTGACCATTACCAAACCATCAAAAGCAGAAACTGAAACCGTTAAAAATAGCGTTCCAATTGCACCATCCATTACAAAATCGTTGGATAATCAAGGTGTTGCATTCAATGACGATGAATTTTACTATACCTTAGTCATCAAAAATGAAAAAAACGCAGGTAAATTGTATTTTGGAGAAGTTGAAGATCGTTTACCAGTCGGAATTACCTATGTGGAGGGCTCGACAGAAATCGATGGCAAAAAAGTAAATGATGACAATTGGAAAGACAATATCTTTAATAAAAGAGATATTGAGTTAATCGAGAATCAAGAAATGACCATTCGTTTTAAAGTTAAAATAAAAGTCAAAGAACTTCAAACAATTACCAATACAGCCAGCTTCCTAGGTAAAGATGTCAATGGCGAAGGTACTAAGAAGGTTGAAGCCAAAGTTCCTGTTAAAGTGATTAGCAATACAGGCGAGTTAGAAGCCAAAAAAGCAGTCTATAACCAAGCGGGTGAATCAATTAATGATGGGAAAGTTAGTGTGTCAGACACAATTCGTTACGAAATTATTGTGTCAAATACAACTGAAGCACCTCTTTCCGAAGTTCGAGAGGTTCACTTGAAAGATGAAATTCCATTTGGTTTAACTTATGTAGCAGGTTCGTTAACCTTAGATGGAGTATTGCAAAAAGATGATGCTATTACATTAGATTCAAAAACTGGAATCTACCATTTAAATCTACCAATCGGTACATTAGGAAGTTTAGCAACAGCAACGGTATCCTTTGAAGTAGTCGTTTCTAAAAATGCGAGTGGAACATTAAAAAATATTGCAATCGCAAATGGAACAACAAATCAGACACCAACTGAAACAGATACGCCGACTGGTGATAAAACAACACCACCAGTAAATAATCTGATTCAACCTGAACCAACCATTAGAAAGTCAGTAAAAGCTGTGGGCACAACAAATGAAACAACTCATGAGATGGTACCACTACCTGCATTTAACGAAGACGAGTTAATCTACACGTTAATTGTAACGAATCAAACAGGAGCAGGGTTACTAAAAAATGGTGTGGTAGAAGATTCCTTGCCACAGGGTCTTGTTTACAAACCGAAATCAACCTTTATTGATGGGAAGTCAGTAGGAGATGAAAATTGGCAAGGAAATACTTTCAAAAAAGAAAATATTGAATTAGTTAGTGGACAAGAAATGAAGATTAGTTTTACCGTTAAAGTAGCAGCAACTGCAGTTCCAATGAACATCCTCAATGAAGCAACAGTTGTGGGTGAAGACGGTGACGGAAACAAGCTACCGCCTAAAAAAGACGATGTGACGGTTACAATTATCAACAGTCCCGGCAAACTAGAAGCCAAAAAAGCGGTCTATGGGAAAGATGGCACAGATATCAATAATCATAAGGTTAAAGTTGGCGAGACAATTCGCTATGAAATTAGTGTCTCGAACATTACTGAGACTCCTTTTTCTGAAGTACGTGATGTGATTGTAAAAGATGCTATTCCAACAGGTCTAAAATATGTGAAAAATACATTAACTGTCAATAATCAATTAATGTCAAATGACGACGAACTTATTTTTGAAAACCCTGCTAGTCCAGGAAATCAGCTGCTTGAAGTTTCAATTGGACATTTAGCCAGCAAGGAACAAACGGTTATTTCTTTTGAGGTTGAAGTTATGTCAAATGCGAGTGGGAAATTAACTAATATTGCTGTAGCCAATGGGGTAATTACACCTAAACCAAACGAGCCAGCTGAACCAGATAGTAGTCAAACACCACCAGTAGTGAACGAAGCTAAACCAAAACCAAGTATTGAAAAATCAGTTAGCCAAGAGAATAACTTTAATGGAGACACAGTAGTCTACACCTTAATTGTACGCAATGAAGAGGGAAGTGGACACCTTTATAACGGGGTTGTAACAGATAAATTGCCAGATGGCGTTATTTATCAAGAAGGAACTACTCAAATAAATGGGCAAGATGCTGAAAAAAACTATTGGAATGGCAACAATTTTAGATTTGATCAAATTGAATTAGCTTCAGGTGAATTTATGACGATTACATTTAAAGCTAAAATAACCGTTGCTAAAGCAACGGCAGGAATTGTAAATAAAGCAACCTTTAATGGTACCGATAAAGACAATCTACCATCCGAAGAAGCTTCAGATTCCGCTAAATTAAACGTAGTTCCACGACCAGGTAAGATTGAACCCGTCAAAGCGGTCTACAATAAAGCTGGTGAGCCAATTGAAAATCAAGTAGTTAAGATTGGCGATACTTTATGCTATGAAATTATCGTAACCAATACAGAGCTAGATATTTCTGAAGTACGCGACATTGTAGTGACAGATGCAATTCCAGTGGGGTTAAATTATATCAAAGGTACCACAACCGTCAATGGAAAAACCGTAGCAGATAACGTAATTACAGATTCAAATGGAAACGACTATTTAAACTTAGCGATAGGACATCTGTTAAGTGGTGAAAAAGCGATTATTCGCTTTGAAGTAACCGTGGATAAAAAGGCGGATGGACTATTAACCAATATAGCTTTAGTTAACGGGGTTGTGACACCAACCCCCTCAGATCCACAAGATCCAAATCGTGAAAATTTAGAAATTGGAGAAACTCCAACGAATTCAGTTAAAAATGAAGTTCATCCAAAACCAAGCATTAAAAAATCTGTTACCGAAGAAAATGCGATAAATAAAACAGTAGTATTTAATGAGAGTATCCTAATCTACACACTCGTTTTGCATAATGAAGTAGGTGCGAGTGTGTTGAAAAACGGAACGGTTGAAGACAACTTACCAAAAGAAGTACAGTACCAACCTGGAACAACCACAATAAATGGCGTTTCTATCGAAGATAATACTGATCAACTTAGTTGGACAAACAATCAATTCAAATTAAGTAATATTGAATTGGCTGGTGGCGAAATGATGGAAATCAAATTCAAAGTAAAAGTAGCTGTTCCGCAAGTAGTTACAGATATTTTAAATACTGCTTATATGAACGGAACAGACAGTTACAATAATCCAATAACGGAACAAAAAGACAGTGCAAAATTTGATGTTATTGCGGATCCAGGTGAAATTGATGCGATTAAATCCGTTTATGCCGTTCATGCAGATGGATCAGATGGTGACAACATTCATAACACAGTAGTTAATGTTAATGACACCATTCGCTATAAAGTGATAGTAGAAAATACAAGCGAGAAAAAACTTTCAGAAGTACATGATGTTATTGTTGAAGATTTACTTCCAAGCGGAGTATCCTATTTGCCAAATACTCTTTATTTAGAAAAAGATAACCAATTGATTCAACAAAGTGATGATGCCGTTAATCAAGAGAAACAATTCTTATCATTGAACATTGGTACCTTGAAATCAAGAGAAAAAGCAGTGGTGATATTTGATGTGAAAATAACCAATAAAGCAAGTGGAATTATTGCAAATATTGCAACAGCAAAAGGAATGACCGCTGTCAATTCAGAAGAACCTGAAAAAGAAACGGAATTAAAAGAAACACCTAATGTTTTAAATAATGCGCAACCAGAACCAAACATTATAAAAACAGTTACAGACGGAACACCTCAATTCAATGGGCATTCTTTTACCAATACTATTTTGACGTACCGCTTGGTTGTTAGCAATGCCAAAAATGCAGGTTTCTTACAAGATGGTGTAGTGACGGATACGTTACCAGCAGGAGTTCGTTACCAACCAAATACGACTAAAATTGCAAATAAAGACATTGCAGATGCAGGTATTTGGAAAAATAATTCGTTAACAATCAAAGACATTAAGCTAGCAGAAAATGAAGAATTAACCATTGAATTCAAGGTTCTAGTAACCTCTCTTGAGTTTGATAAAGCGATTGTTAATAAAGCAACATTTATTGGTGCAAATGGGGACGGAGTTCTAACGGAGCCAGTAGAAGATGAAACAGAATTTATTCTACAGGCTGGTCCAGGAAAATTAAATTCTACTAAGAAAGCTTACCAAGGAACAGAAGATGTCAGTGGAAAAGCAGTAAAAGTAGGGGATAAATTACGCTATGAAATTGTGATTGAAAATATCAGCACGGGACCAGCAAACGTCAATCAAGTTGTTATGCAAGATCAATTGCCAAACGGCTTGAGTTATATCAAAGGAACCCTACATTTAAACTCAGAACGGTTAGGGGATGAACATGTTGTTGGCCAAACGATTACAGTTGAGGTAGGCAGATTGCTTAGTGGTGAAAAAGCTGTTATTTCCTTTGAGGTGCTGATTGGACAAAAAGTAGCTGAGAACACTACTATCTTGAATACAGCAGATGTTACTGGTACGGCAGTTCAAGTAGCTGGTCAACCTGAAACACGAATTGAACAACATCCGTCCGTAGACAATAAAATAGCCTCTGAAATATCAATTTTAAAAGTGGTCGATCAAAAAAATGCCACAGTTGGGGAGGTATTAACCTATGAATTAGTCGTGAAAAATGGACCCAATGGCGGTCTGTGGTCTGGTCAAGTTACAGATACTATACCAGAGCATACTGCCTATCTTCCAGACAGCACAACAGTTACTAATACAACAGGTGAAAGCATTAAGTTGGCAGATGATACTATTTGGCAAGGACGTCACCTTTCTGTGATGATTGAAGGATTACGAGGGAATCAAAGTGTGACTATTCGATTCCAAGTGAAGATTACAGATATTCCCAGTGAGACAACAACCATTTCAAATATTGCCTCTCTTGTTTCGGATGATCCATCTATAACAGAAGGTCAAGACTTAGATAGTAATGAGGTTCAAACGATTGTCACTAAGCCGATAGTACCTCAAACTAACACGCAACCTAGTCCTTTGCCGCCAATGAATCCAACACCGCCAGTGAATCAAAAAATGCCACAAACTGGGGAAGATGAGAGGAATCAACTGATTCAACAAGTAGGAGTATTATTATTAGGCTTGTCTACGTTATACTTTACGCATAAACGTCGAACAAGAATAGTTAGATAATCAAAAAATCAGTTCTTAGAGAAATCATTTCTAAGAACTGATTTTTATTTAATTCAAGAATAGATAAATTGAATATGTTATAATTAATAAAAAGAAGAAGACTTAAAGGGAGGGAAATAAGTGGGAAAGTCAAAGAAAATCATCGTATTTCTTTTTATGGTATTTTTATTGGTAGGTTGTACTAGAATGAAAAAAGAGTCAAATACTATTGAGAATGCCTTTAATTATGATAAGTTTTACAAATTAAATAAAACCGTTACTGGAGAAACTTTTGAATTGCAGCTTACAGGCTATAAAGTAGTTCGGGATAACGAAGCATTACCAGCAGTGCTTATTTATTATACATTTAAAAACAATAGTGAAGAAGAGATGTCTGCTAATGATACTTATTTAGACATTAGCCAAGCATCCGCTATGCCAGATGGAGATACGTACATTTCGCAAGCCTACTTTGAGTATGCTAGTTTAACAGACACTGATAATGAGTTGATTCAAAATGCGGATAAATATGTTGGGCAATCAGAAACAATTGATTGCATTGATGGCTGGAAACTAAGAAATAATGTCAATCCAGTCAACCTAATCTTTTTTGATGAAAATGATGAAGTAATCGATACAGTTATGATTGATGTTGAAAAAGGGTTGCCAGCAGGAACCGATCACTTATAAATAAACTGCTAAATGTTTCCTTAAAAGAGAGGGCAACATTTAGTTGTTTTATTTTTTTGTGGCGAAAGGTTGTTAGAACAAGTTAAAACAAGCAGCAACTAAAAAATAAAGGGAAACGCAGTAGAAATTGATTGCTTTTTTCCTGTAAATTAGACTATAATAAGGTTTCCTTAAGAAAAAAACAAACGCTATATATAGTATTGTTAAATAAAAATGAAGATTTAGGTACAATATATTGTGTTTCTTTCTCGGGTAGCCTATAATAGAATTTGTTGAATAAATTAATTAATTTTTTACGTAACTGGAGGAATTGAAAATGAGTAAAATTCATGTATATAGTAAACCAAATTGTCCACAATGTGATATGACAAAGTTCTTATTAAAGAACGAAAATATTGAATTTCATGAAAGAAATATTATGGAAGATGAAGATCATCTTAATTTCTTAAAAGAAAAAGGGTTTATGAGTGTTCCTGTTGTTTTAGTGGAAGGAATTGAGCCAATCGTTGGATTTCAGCCTGAACGTCTAAAAGAACTGAAAGCAATATGAAAATCGTTTACTTTTCATTGACTGGACAAACAAGAAGATTTGTCAAAAAGCTAGGGTTAGATAGCTATGAAGTCAATGCAACGAATCCTTTTCAACCAATTGAAGAAGATTATATTGTAGTTGCACCGACATATGACATCGAAGTCACTGAGATTATCAATGATTTTATTGAATATGGCGATAACCAACAACACTTAAAGGGTGTTGCAGGTGGTGGAAATCGTAATTTTGCGGACTTGTTTGTTTTCACAGCAAAAGATTTAGCCAAACTTTACAACGTTCCGATGATTTTTGAATTTGAATTCAGTGGAACAGACCAAGATGTCATTAATTTTAAGAAAGAGGTTGAGCAGATTGAACGTTTATGATATTCCAAAAGAACAACACAACCCGAGCTACTTCAAGTTAAACAACCAATTAAATATTCCTGTAGATGGTAAAATCCAACTACATAAAGATAAAGAAGCGGTTCGTGCTTATTTTCTAGAGCATGTAAACCCAAACACTGTTTTTTTTCATTCCTTAAAAGAGAAAATTGATTATTTGGTTGAAAATGATTATGTAGAAGAAGCGTTTTTAAGCAATTATTCATTTGAATTTATCAAGAAATTATTCCAACAAGTTTATGACAAAAAATTCCGTTTCCGTTCATTTATGGGAGCTCATAAATTTTATACTCAATATGCGTTAAAAACCAACGACAATATGCGCTATTTAGAACGTTACGAAGATCGTATCGCCTTTAATGCGTTGTACTTTGCAGATGGCAATGAACAATTGGCAATGGATTTAGCAGAAGAACTAATCAGCCAACGTTACCAGCCAGCGACACCTTCATTTTTAAATGCAGGTCGAAAACGTCGTGGGGAATTGGTATCTTGTTTCTTATTACAATTAACGGATGATATGAACAGTATCGGACGTGGAATTAATAGTGCTTTGCAATTATCAAGAATTGGTGGTGGAGTTGGGATTTCACTTTCTAACTTACGTGCTGCAGGTGACCCTATTAAAGGTTATGAAGGAGCTGCAAGTGGTGTAGTGCCTGTAATGAAATTGCTAGAGGATAGTTTTTCATATAGTAACCAACTAGGTCAACGTCAAGGTGCTGGAGCGGTTTATCTAAGTGTTTTCCATCCAGATGTGGTGTCTTTCTTAGCGACTAAAAAAGAAAATGCCGATGAAAAAGTTCGTGTGAAAACTCTATCTCTTGGGCTAGTGGTTCCAGATAAATTTTATGAGTTGGCAAAAAACGATGATTATATGTATTTATTTAGTCCATATGATGTGGAGCGCATTTATGGCGAGCCATTCTCTTATATCGACATCACAGCTAAATACGATGAACTAGTAAATAACCCTGAAATCAAAAAATCAAAAATTAAAGCCCGTGATTTAGAAATTGAAATCAGTAAATTGCAACAAGAATCAGGCTATCCTTACATTATTAACATTGATACTGCTAACCGTAGCAATCCAATTAGCGGTAAAATTCTAATGAGTAACTTGTGTTCAGAGATTTTACAAGTTCAAAAACCATCTGTGATTAATGACGATCAAAGCTATCAAGTGATTGGAACAGATATTAGTTGTAACTTAGGTTCAAGTAACATCGTGAACTTAATGGAATCACCAGACTTTGGGAAATCGGTTCGAGTGATGACGCGTGCATTGACATTTATTACAGATAGCTCATCAATTGGTGTGGTACCTTCAATTAAGCGCGGAAATGATGAAGCCCATACGATTGGTTTAGGCGCAATGGGTTTACACACGTATTTAGCGAAGAATCATATTCACTATGGTTCAACTGAATCGGTTGACTTCATCAATATCTATTTCTTACTGTTAAACTACTGGACGCTAGTAGAAAGCAATGCGATTGCTAAAGAACGTGGAGAAACCTTTGCTAGCTTTGCTGAATCTGATTATGCATCAGGCACTTACTTTGATAAATACATCAATGAAGCTTGGTTCCCTGAAACCGATAAAATCAAAGAATTATTTGAAGGCATTTTTATCCCAACACCAGAAGATTGGGAAAACTTACGTGAAAGTGTGAAAGCTCATGGTTTATACAATCAAAACCGTTTAGCAGTTGCTCCAAATGGATCGATTTCATATGTCAATGAAACAAGTGCAAGCTTGCACCCAATCACGCAAAGAATTGAAGAACGTCAAGAAAAGAAAACAGGTAAAACTTATTATCCAGCACCATTCTTATCGGATGATACAATTCCTTATTATACGTCAGCCTACGACATGGATATGCGTAAGGTCATCGATGTTTACGCTGCGGCACAACAACATATTGATCAAGGAATGAGCTTAACGCTATTCTTGCGTTCAACGATGCCAGAGGGTCTATATGAATGGAAAACTTCTGATAAACAAACAACTAGAGATTTAAGTATTTTGCGTAACTACGCCTTCCATAAAGGTGTAAAATCAATCTATTATATCCGCACATTTACTGACGATACGCAAGAAATTGGAAGTAATGCCTGTGAAAGTTGCTCGATTTAAATAAGAATAAACGAATGCACGCTTCAAAGTCGATGGTTCATTTTATCTAAAATGAGTCATTGATTTTGAATGCTGTTTGGATAAGAAGGGATTTTAGACGATGACAGAATCAGAAAACTATGCTGCGATAAATTGGAATAGCTTTGAAGATATAATTGATAAAAAAACTTGGGAAAAACTAACAGAACAATTTTGGTTAGATACACGTATTCCAATTTCAAATGATTTAGATGATTGGCGCAAGCTGTCTAGCATCGAAAAAACATTAGTAGAGCGTGTTTTTGGTGGCTTAACTTTACTAGATACACTACAATCACAAGATGGAATTGAAGCATTGAAAGCCGATGTTCGCTCTCCTCACGAAGAAGCTGTTTTTAATAATATTCAATTTATGGAATCGGTCCATGCTAAAAGCTATTCGTCTATTTTTAGCACGTTGAATACACCTAGAGAAATCGAAGAAATTTTTGATTGGACAAATACAAATGCTTTTCTTCAAGAAAAAGCACGTATTATCAATGATATTTACCAAAATGGATCGCCTTTACAAAAGAAAGTGGCCAGCGTTTTTCTTGAAACATTCTTGTTCTATTCAGGATTTTACACACCACTTTACTACTTGGGAATCAACAAACTACCAAACGTGGCAGAAATCATTAAATTGATTATTCGCGATGAATCAGTTCATGGTACGTACATTGGTTATAAGTTCCAATTAGGCTTCAATGAATTGCCAGAAGAAGAGCAGATGGCTCTTAAAGGTTGGACATATGAGTTGTTGTACAAACTGTATGAAAATGAAGTGAAGTATACAGAATTGTTATACGATACAGTGGGTTGGACAGAGGAAGTAAAAGTCTTCTTACGTTATAACGGAAACAAAGCGTTAATGAATTTAGGTATGGATGCGTTATTCCCTGATAATGCAGAGGACGTTAACCCAATCGTGATGAATGGGATTTCGGCTGGAACAAGTAATCATGATTTCTTCTCACAAGTGGGAAATGGTTATTTATTAGGCGTTGTAGAACCTATGCAAAAATCAGATTATGAATTTTAAAAACGAGTTGTTCAGTGGAGGCTGTGGTCTTTCTTGAACAACTTTTTTTATATAAAGTAAGGAAATTTAAAAAAACTGTGAAAATCGTTTACTGATTTTGAAAATATTTGATATCATCAAGAAATTAAGGTATGCTTTAGCTACTAATGTGAATAAGGAGTGCCAGCGTTTATGAAAAATATTGATCAAAAAAAATTGATTAGTCAATTAAGTTCAATCTATTCAATTTTAATTATTCTATTCTTAGGACTTTATTTCTTTACGAAGAATATGTTATTGGTTAAAATTTGTCTGTTTGGATTATTAGTCATTGCCATTATTTTCGCCGTATTATTAGTCATTAATTTAAAAAATCGAAAAAAAGAATAGCAAAAAGCCCTGAATTATTTTTAATTCAGGGCTTTTGTATTAGATTTTTCGGCGATTTAAGCTTAGTGAATTAATCAAGACACTTACAGAACTAAAAGCCATCGCCCCGCCTGCAACAATTGGATTTAATAAACCAAAAGCAGCAAAGGGAATGCCAATCGTATTGTAAATAAATGCCCAAAATAAGTTTTGCTTGATTTTACTTAAAGTGATTTTAGATAAATGAATGGTTTTTGGAATGCTGTTTAAGTCGCCATTCATTAAGGTAATATCAGAAGCTTCCATCGCAATGTCAGTTCCAGTGCCCATCGCAATTCCAACGTCAGCTGTGGCAAGTGCCGGAGCATCATTAATACCATCGCCAACCATAGCAACCAAAAGACCTTGCTTTTGTAGTTTCACAACGTGGTTTGCTTTGTCTTCAGGTAAGACTTCTGCAAAAATGTGATCAGCTGTTAAACCAACTTCACGACCAATACTTTCTGCAGTTAAGCGATTATCACCCGTTAGCATATACACATCTACATTGAGTTGTTTTAGTTTTTCAATGGCCTCTTTTGACGTGTCTTTAATTTGATCAGCTACAGCAATCATTGCTAAACATTGATCTTCTTTAGCAAAAAGCATTGCTGTTTTGCCACTTGCTTCTAACCTTTCGATATCTTTTTCAAAATAAGAAAAATCAATTCCTTTTTCAATCATTAAACGTTTGGCTCCCATATACATCGGCATTCCATTAATTGTTCCTGAAATACCAGATCCAACTAAGGCTTTGAAGTCATCGACTTTTGGAGTATCGATAGCTATTTTTTGTGCGCCATAATTGAAAATAGCTTTGCCAAGAGGGTGTTCTGAATTTTTTTCAAGTGCCATCATCCAAGAGAGAATTTCATTTTTATCAGTATTTGGACGTGTTTCATAATCGGTAACGTCAGGTTTTCCTTTTGTAATTGTACCCGTTTTGTCTAAAATAATCGCTTGGATTTTTGCAGCGGCTTCTAAGGATTCGCCCCCTTTGATTAATATTCCGTTTTTAGCACCAAGTCCCGTTCCAACCATAATTGCAGTTGGTGTAGCAAGTCCCAATGCACAAGGGCAGGCGATAACTAACACAGCTACACTATGAATCAAGGCTGTTTCCCAATTTTGAGTGAGAAATCCAGTGATGACTAAGGTTGCTAATGCAACTACGAGTACGATTGGCACGAAAATCGCTGAAATTCGATCGGCAATTTGTTGGATCGGAGCTTTGCTGCCTTGAGCTTCTTCTACCATTTGAATGATACGAGAAAGAGCAGTTTCGCTGCCAATTTTAGTCGCTTCAACCACTAAACGACCATTGGTATTGACAGTGCCACCAAATACATTGTCGCCTGTTGTCTTGTCAACAGGTAAGCTTTCACCTGTAAGCATACTTTCATCTAATGAGCTACTACCTTCGATAATGTTTCCGTCAACGGGAATTTTTTCACCAGGTTTAATACTTAATAGATCATGAGGTTGAACTTCTTCAATTGGAACAGTTATTTCTTTGCCATCTCGAATGACGACTGCAGATTTTGCTTGTAGCGCCATCAGTTGTTTAATCGCTGATCCGGTTTTATTTTTTGCATTATGCTCTAAATATTTTCCTAATAGAATCAATGTAATGATCACAGCACTACTTTCAAAGTAAAGCTCATGGCTATTCCCAGAAAAGAAACCGTTGTAGACACTAAGAGCATAGGCAGCAGAAGTTCCCATTGCAACTAAGACATCCATATTGGGAGATAGCGATTTAATAGCGTGATAGGCTCCTTTATAAAAGCGCCAACCAATGATAAATTGAACTGGAGTTGCTAGAATAAATTGAACAAGTGACTTTTCAAAAAAATTAATAACAGGGTTGTGGAAGCCAAGTAACATAAAAATCATCGCAAGAACCATAGGTGCACTAAGAAGCGCGCTTGCAATAAAGTCAACTTTTAACCGCTTGTTTTTCTTCTCTTTGATTCTAGCTACTTCAGCGCGATGTTCTTCGTCGTAACGAATAGCCCCATAACCTGTTTTTTCAATACTTGCAATTAATTGCTCCAAGGTAGTTGTGTGTGTATTGAAGGTGACGGTGGCTTTCTCAGTTGCTAAATTGACATTAGCGAACTCTACGCCTTCTTGTTGATTTAATGTTTTTTCAATTTTTTGTGCGCAGTTTGCACAGGTCATTCCAGTGAGTACGAGTGTATCCATGGCAATATTTTTATCTTGGCTCATATTAAATCACCTCGGCTTGATAGCCAGCTTCAGTAATTTTATTGATAATCGCTTCACTTGAAAGTTGTTCTTCGTTGTAATGTACTAAAGCAGTCTCTTTTTTTAAGTGAATTTTTATCTTTTTAAGACCATTTAGTTCTTGAACAGCAGTTTCAATATTTTTAACGCAATGTTGACAAGTCATTCCAGTGATTTTAAAAGTTTGTTTCATAATAGATTCCTTCTTTCTCTTTTTTTCGATTACAGAAGTAAACGTTTGTGATAATTGAAGTTTACACTTGTAATCGTTTTTTGTCAAGAAAAAGATAACAAGAGCAAAATAAAAAACAACTTCGATTAGAAGCTGTTTTTTAAACATAGTCATACAGAGGTATGTGGGTTTTGACAAGATAATTTTTGATTGTTCCTGTATAAATAGGTTTGAAAATAATAGAAGCTTGTAAATCTTGGGGAGTAACAAGGTTTGGAGATTTATCAAATTGATAAATCTGACACTCTTCTAATAGTGTTGCGATAAATTCAGAGCAAAAAAAAGCGTGATCTCGTTTGTAGTTTACATTGACAGCTAAAGCGAGTAAGCCAAGAAAATTGTAACGAAAGAAATCTTGTTGTTGATGATAGTAATCTAATTCTCTTTTTAGATGAGCATATTCTTTAGGTGATACTTCACACGTATAAATAGAGCATTGTGCGTCTAGAAAAAAAGCGTGGGAAATATCTTCTTTAACAAAGCCTCCAATAAATGGATTGTTAATGTCCTTTCGACCAAAGCTAGTTAAATCATTTAAGTCAGAGGAAAGAGCGATGGAGGCATGATTGTAATTTGCACCCGTATATAATTTAATTGTTTTTGAAAGTAAGCTACTTGTAGCTGTTAAAACTAGGTATATTTTCATTAGTTTATCCTTTTTGTATGTAATAGGTATTTTTAATAATTATACAAGAAATAAGTAGAGATAGATATAGACCTTTAGACTGAAATTCGTCTAAGCCTGAATTATCAAAAATTCTAAAAATTAGCCGGATTTAAATTTATCAATAATTAGAGAAATTCAGAAAAAAATAGAGAATTAGCAAAAAAAGATGGTATAAACTGCTTGAAATGAACTTAAATAAGCTTTTATCAACACAACTCATAGTATAAAAAGGGTGAGAGTTTTCTGTTAATAAAGACTAAAATATTTTAATTTCTTTTTTTATATGTTATCTTAATACCTGTAATAAACGAAAGTTAGACTGATTTTAAATAGTTTTTGTAACTATTCCAAAGGAATTAGTGTATCTATCTTTCTGTTATTTAACATTATGCAATCATTCAAAATTAAGATAGGAGTGGTTCAACATGAACCCATTAAAATTAAAATGTTTTATCGATATTATGCTGAATTTAATTGAAGACAACGAATGGGAACGGACTTGTGAACTACTAGGAATTGAAGATAAGGATGAATTTAGAATTATTAGTGAAATGCGTCAAGATAAAGAAAATAAATTTAGTGAAACGGCATCAGCTTATATGGATGTTTGTATGAAAAAACATGAAGAAATTGATTATGAGAATCCACACTTTAAAGAAATGAATTTGCATGAATGGATTAAAAATAACCGTCCATCGGTTCCTTTTACCTATGTGTGATTAAAATAAAAAAAGCCATTGACTTTATCTTTTAATAAAAGATAGAGTCAATGGCTTTTTTTTATTAGTCATCTTCAAAAAGCTTTGTTTTACGAATTCCAATTTTTTGAGACTCATAAATGCCAAAGTTTCCTGAAAAGAGATAGCTAATGACACAAACTAAAAATAAATAGGGCAGTGCTTTAGTTCCAAATAATTCTAGCCCCATTACAAAGCATGCGATTGGTGTATTTGTGGCACCAGCAAAGACGCCAATGAAACCAAGACCAGCAAGAAATGGGATTGCAACCCCCAGTATGGGAGCTAATGTACTTCCAAGTGTAGCTCCAATGACAAATAACGGAGTGACTTCGCCTCCTTGAAACCCTGTTCCTAAAGTAAAAGCAGTAAAAAATAACTTCAATAAAAATGCAAAGGGATGAGCTTCTCCATTAAAAGCTTGATCAATCAACGGCAAGCTTAGACCTAAATAATCTCTTGATCCAACGACAAAAACCATCAAAATAATTAGAGCGCCGCCGATAAAACTTCTTAAAGCAGGATTTAGAATCCATTTTTTAAAGAAGCTCTTCAAGAAGTCGGTTAGACGGCTAAATAAACGACCGGTTAAGCCAAAACACAAAGCCGCTAGCATAATTTTTGCTATTAAGCCAAAACTTGCAGCAGGAATAGTGCCCATTTGATAGGAATGATGAATGACTCCAAAAGATAGGGTCACCCAATTGGCAATCAATGCAGCCCATAAACTTGGAAATAGACCTTCTTCACGAAAAAAACCTAGAGCGAGCACTTCTAAAGCAAAAAGTGTTCCAGCAATAGGGGTTCCAAAAACAGAGCTAAAACCAGCACTCATACCACAAATAATTAAAATGCGTCGTTCTTTTGCGTTAATTTTAAAAAGAGCCCCAACAGCATCTGCAACTGAACCGCCCATTTGAACAGCGGTTCCTTCACGACCAGCAGAACCACCAAAAAGATGAGTAGCAAGTGTTCCAATTAATGTTAAAGGTATCAATCGTTTAGGGATAGTTTCTGAACCCCCATTTGCTTGCTCAATGACTAAATTATTACCTCGACCAGCATTTTTTCCAAACTTAAAATACAGATAGCTAATAAATGCTCCAGCAAATGGCAGTCCAAAAAGCAACCAGGGGTGAGCTAGCCGTTCAGCAGTTGCCATGTCTAAGGTCAAAAGAAAAAAAGCCGATAAACAGCCGACTAGAATTCCGACGACACCAGCATAAAAGCTCCATTTAATGAAATAAAAAATAATTTCTACAAATTCTAATTTCTTTAGTTTTTTTAATTGATGATTTAAAGTAATCAAGAAAAACGTCCTTTCTGATGTGCAAGTATAACCACATTTTACCACTTAAGGCATTAAATTAAAAACAAGCCTATCATCATTTCTGATTTAGTGCTTGTTTCGGATAAAAACAGAAGGTGGTTTGCCATAGTATTTTTTGAAAAGTTTACTAAAATAGTATGCATCATTATAGCCAACTAAGTTTGCAGCTTCTTTAACGGTAATGTCTTCTTGATTTTCTAGTAGCTCTTTTGCTCTAGTTAACCGGAGCTTGATTAAATAATTAATCGGAGATTCACCTGTTTCCTCCTTAAAAACACGAGAAATATAGGTAGGGCTGATGTACAAAGTTTGAGAAAGTGAAGATAGGCTGACGTCTTCTGTATGATGTTTTTCTAAATAATGAATAATATTGCTAACAATTGTTTGTTTTTCTTGTTCTTCATAGGATAGTTTTAACGCATTAATTTCTAAATGATTGGATTCAGCATCCCTTAAAATGTAAATAATCAACTTCATAACTAACGTCTTTAACATTAAGTCGTATCCTTCTTCGCCTTTTGCTTTTTCAACTAAAATTTCCTGACAGACTTCAAAAAATTCTTTTTTAAACTTGGTTAATTTTAGAATCGATGTTTTAAAAGGGAAATGATCTCTGGGGAAATCCGTTAAAGAAAAGTTGCGAAAACCAATATGAATCTGTGTACTTTCCATACCTGCTTCGTAATGTTCGTAGTGATGAATCCCTGGATTAAATAAAAGAATAGTCTCTTTTTCTAATAAAAAAGCTTTTTCATCAATTAAATATTCAACAGAACCATCGATAATAATCGACATCTCTAAAAAGTCATGGGCATGATTTTGTCCCGTAGTAGGGCCAACATTGGAATAGTCAAAAATATATAAAATTTCAGGGTTAAATGTTTTTGGATTTAGTTGTAACACGATTAAAACACCTCCTTAAGCGCTTTCTATTATACGTGAAATAGAAACTAGTGGCAACAGTATTTCAAGTGTTCGTCAAAGAAAGAAAAGGCATTCAAAAAATAAGCACTAACTTAGGAGCTTCTTTGTTATTAAATACCCCTTTGTGAAAAATAGAACTTTGAACAAAAATGGGACGAAATGGACTGGAAATAGAGAAAGGAAATTGCTTTTTTGATGTTATCTTATAAATATAACCTATCAAAATAAAAAGAAAGAAGCTGGTAATAAATTGGAACAGGATGGTTTTTTAGTAGAAAAAGAGAAGAAAAGAAAATACAGTATTATTAAAAGGTTATATGAGTCACCAAATGGATTAGTCTCTAAACGAGAACTAGTAAAGGAACTAGGGGTTACTCTAAAAACATTACGTGTAGTTGTTGACGAAATAGTAGAAAGTACTAAACTTCAAGAATTAGGTGTTCAAGTAACTTGGGAGCGTCAAAGCTCACTTATTCAAGCAGTCTTTTCTACAGAATTTTCTATGAAAAGACTAAAACATTATTTTTATCAAGAATCTCTTTTAATTAATTTGTTTTTTGCCTGTTTTGAAGAACTAGTTCCATCGATTACAGAATATGCAGACAATCAATATTTAAGTTACTCAGCAGTTTACCGAAGGATTCATTTGATTAACGAGCAATTTAGTCCACATTTTCAAATTCAAAGAAGTTCACCAGTTAAAATAATCGGAAATGAAGAAGTATTACGTCAGTACATTGCTATTTTGATGCTTGAAACAGATAATGAATATCAAGAACAACTAGATGAATTAAAAGAATCACTAGAAGATCTTTATCCTCTTCTTGAAGGGATTGAGTTACCACCTAAAAATTCCTATATTTACACAGTTCTGATTGCCTCTAAAATACGTTGGGAGCAAGGTAATTTTATTAAAGTAAAAAATCAAGATCGGGTTGAGGTTCCTGAATCGATTTTGATGTGGGTGTCTAATCATTTGCCACCAGATGTCAAGCCAAAGCAGATTTATATGGAGGCAAAATTTATTTGGTATCAGTTGATTGTTGGTTTAGAAGAAACAGTGCATCAAATTTTACCAAAGACTGAGGAAGTTTGCTTGTCAGAATTTGATGAACCCTATGAAAAAGTATTAAAAGATATTCATTCAATATTAGGTGTTACATTGAATGAAGAAAATCAAGATCGAATTCATTTAAAAATCAAAAAATGTATGATTTTAAGAAAATGCAATAGCTCAGTTGTGTTAAATTATTTTATTGGGATTAAGAAACAAAGTATGAATTACTATAAGTGTTTAAAATTGCTAAATCAAAGTCATTATCAAAATGATTATTTAAGCAATGAAGCGATTGCGTGGTGTTTGCAAGAGATTATTGAATTTGACAAAATAAAACTACATGTAGCAATTCATGGCTTTAATAGCCACAGTTTTAAAAGACAATTTTTAACATTAGAGCTACTAGATCATATTGAGGTGGTTGATTATTTAGATGAGCAAGTAGGCCTTGTAGTGACGGATCGCGAACTTCATAAATTTTCAAATAAGCACAAAAAATATGTGATAACAAATAATACCATGTATCAAAGAAGAGGTGATTTTTTAAATTGGATTACGGAAAACGTATAGACGATCAAAGGTCGGAGCAACTTGATATTTATGGGAATATAGAGTTAGTTAAGGCGTTGAATCGAGCTCAAAGTAATATTTTGTACTATGCACAATATTGTGATGAGTTGATTGATGAAGAAAAAGCCATTGAAAATATTCCACTAGAACTGATGATGACTGCGGCAGATGAGAGTGTTTTTATTATGAAGCAATACACGTTATTAGAAAAGCGATATACTAAGTTAGCTAAAACGATTAAAGAAACATTTAAATAATTTAAACCAGCAAGGATAGCTTGTAAAAGTTATCCTTGCTGGTTTTTAATTTGCAAAAGAACGATTGAAGAGGTGTTGCTGGATAAAATCAAAAAGACCTTTCCAAATGATAGAATTATGCATTTCTTCAATATAGAAATAATTTTCATTGGGGATAGCCCCTTCGTAGCAGTCAGAAATAACTAGAAAGGCTTGATCGATATCATCAATAAATCGAATGTTTGAGGTTCCGAAAATAGTATTGATTTTGTTTTTTTATGAGGTATTCTCCAGAAATATTATTAGAAAAGTGAACCAAAACGGGAATCGGTTCTAATTCAATGCTGTTGATAATAAAGTAGCTTAGCGAAAATGTAAGTTGTTTGGAAGAATCGCTTTGATTGAATGAATGGTTTTTTTTAATAAATTGAGAGTAAAATTTATTAAGACTGGCTTCTAATGATTTAGAAAGTTTGACAGGACTATTTAATTCCTTCAATTGAAAAGGATCATTTAAGTACTTAGCATGCTCAACCTTAATATAGCGCATGTACAGATGATATAAAATAACGTAGTAAAGATTAATCATCTTTTTTTGAGGTGTCATTTTTAAGTTGAAATAAAGCTGTAATTCGTCTAAAAAAGAAACACCATAATAGATGATTGAAGAATCTAAGGTTAGGAGATGCCTTGCAATGTCGGCCTTCATTTCATCACTATCAACGCTTGCCACAACTATCCGAGTAAAAAAATTAAAAAATAATTTTTCTTGAGTGACAATATTTTCTGGTAATTGAGTCCAAGTTGTCGCAATGGAGCTTGAAATATCATTGATTTCACAAATAGCTGTAAGAATTTCAGTTAAATCATTGTCTAATTGAATATATTCTTTTCTTGAGTTTACTCTCCAAAAAGTGATGGTCAATAGGTAACCAATTTGGGTTGCCTTAGCAGGAGCTAAATTTTCTTTTGGAAAATGTTTGTCAATTTCATTTTTATAATATAAATCATACATTGATTCAGGTAAGCGCTTGAAGGGCCATTCAATGCCTTTAAAAACAGACCAGTAGAAATAGACGAAAAAGAAGCGTAAATGAATCTCGCTACCTACAAAATTTGTCGATTGTTGTATGTCTGGCTTGAAATTGATTTTCAAATGAAAGTCATCTAAAAAAGTATAAATATCTTTGAGCTGTCGATATAAATAAGAAGGACTGACATAGAGATCATTAGCAACTTCATCAACTGAAGTGTAACGTTTTTTATAAAGAGCGAGGATGATTTTAAAACGAATCGAGCCTTTAACATAGTACAGATTCAGTCGATTCACAATCAAACTTTTATCAATCTGAGTTTCACTTTTATATGCGTACACGTTATTTTCATTGATAAGCAAAAAACTTTGAGGATCAAAAGTTAAAGCCAAATCTTCTTCTAGTTCTTTTAAATAACGAAAAAGTGTTGATTTTGAAAACTGTAATTGAGTTAGAATTTCCTTTACAGAAATTGGTTCGTCAGCAAAGAAAAGTAGTTTAAAGAGTGCTAATTTTTTTTCAGCCGTTTTGTCGATGAAAAATTCCATAAAAATGCTCCTTTGTCTTGCAAATATGTACACTAATTGTGAACCATTATGCCTTATTAAACAACTATTATGTCTCTTTTGCAAGAATTAATTAAAGAATTTTATCCATCAAAAATAAGAAAAATGACCATTCTTTTTTGTATCCGGATACATTAATCTGTTAGTAGTTAGTGAGACGTGAGGAGGAAGTGTGATGGAGAGTGTGAAGTGGGTTTGGCAATACGCCAAGCAGTATCGTTTGTTAACTGTAATTGCTATTTTTTTAGTTATTGTAACATCAGTTTTAAGTATTGTTTATCCATTATTAGGAGGGAAAATTGTTGATGTTGTAATTGATCAAGGAAAAACAAATTTACTGGTACCGATACTAGGTGTGATGATGGGCGTTGCTTTTTTAAGAACGGTGTTGCGATATTGCTATCAAATCATGTTTGAAAAAATTGGTCAAGATTCATTGTTTCGGATACGAGAAGATCTATATCAAAAATTGCAAGAATTAGATTTTAATTTTTTCAATCAAACGAGAGTGGGAGATATTATGGCTCGTATGACAGGTGATACAGATGCGATTCGTCACTTTATCTCCTGGGTATTTTATAATTTATTAGAGAATTTATTGTTATTTATTTGCGCAGTAGTTGTTATGGCGACGATTGATTGGCGCTTGATGTTGGCGCTAGTTGCTGTTACGCCAATCATTGGGATTTTAACAATGCGAATGGCCAATGAAGCACAACCTATTTTTTATGAAATTAGAGAAAGTTTTTCAAGATTGAATTCAATGGTAGAAGAAAATATTAGTGGCAATCGTGTGGTGAAAGCTTTTGCTAGAGAAGACTATGAAATTGATAAATTTAATAAACACAATGAGGATTTTAAGCAACGAAATATGGATTCAGCTGCAGTTTCAAAACGATACTTGCCAATTTTGGATTCCTTAGCAAGTAGCTTAACGATTATTACCTTTGTTTTTGGTGGGTATCTTGTGATTATCGAACAAATGACACTTGGAGATTTAGTCTCATTTACAGGTTTTTTATGGATGTTAAATATGCCGATGCGAATGAGCGGTTGGCTTATTAACGATGTGCAACGTTTTATTGCCTCTTCATTTAAAATTCGTGAAATGCTAGGAGCAAAATCAAGAATCCCAATTCATTCTGAAAATTCGGTGCCACATTTAGAAGGTTTTGTTGAGTTTGATCATGTGTCTTTCCATTTTGATGATGATCCAACCACAGAGGTTTTAAGTGATATTAGTTTAAAGGCAGCGCCAGGTCAGACGATTGGTATTTTAGGTGAAACAGGATCAGGTAAGTCGACGTTAGTTAATTTGATTGCTCGTTTTTATGACCCAACAGCTGGAAAAATTTTAATAGATGGAGTAGATGCTAGAAAATGGCATGTTCGTGAATTGCGTAATCATATTGCAATCGTCATGCAAGATATTTTTCTGTTTTCGGATACAATTGGGGACAATATTGCTTTTGGTGTACCGGATGCTGAGGATGCGGATATTCAACGAATGGCTCAAATTGCAGATGCCAATCATTTTATTGAAAAGATGCCAGAAGGATATGGCACAATTGTTGGGGAACGAGGTGTTGGGTTATCTGGTGGACAAAAGCAACGAATTTCTTTAGCAAGAGCATTGATGAAAAACCCAGCTATTTTGATATTAGATGATACGACGTCAGCAGTTGATATGGAAACAGAAACGAAGATTCAAGAGGAACTTGATGGAATTACCGGGAATAAGACAACATTTATTATTGCCCATCGCATTTCATCTGTGAAAGATGCGGATGAGATTTTGATCTTGGAGCAAGGTAAGATAATTGAACGAGGAACGCATGAATCTTTGTTAGCTAAAAAAGGCTATTATTATGATGTCTTTAATAAACAGCTAGGCAATTTTGATGAAAAGGAGGAAGCAAGTAATGGCGAGGAATAAATTTGATGTAGATGAAGAGTTGGCTCAGGAATTTAATAGAGAAGATTTTAAACGATTATTGTTTTATGTTAAACCTTATAAAAAGCCGATTTATCAAACGTTGTTTGTTATTTTAATTGCGAATATTGCAATGATGCTAGGACCATATTTAAGCAAAGTTGTCATTGATGATGTGCTTCCAACTAAAAATATGACTTTGTTGATATGGGTTGGTGTAGCTTTTCTAGCCTCTGTAATTGTAACGGGTTGGTGTATGTGGTATCGTATTCAGTCCATTACAGTAATTGGACAGGATATATTAAAGGATATGCGCTCAGCTATTTTTGAGCATTTGCAAAAGCTACCATTTTCTTATTTTGACAGTCGTCCTCATGGGAAAATATTGATTCGTGTGGTCAATTACATCAATACGTTGAGTGATTTATTATCGAACGGTTTAATTAACTTAATTTCAGATATTTTAAGTGTTGTAATCACGTTGATTTTTATGTTTGCTATTGATTGGAAGTTAACGTTATATAGTTTAGTTTTGTTGCCAGTATTGTTTGTCTTTGTTATGTTTATCAAAAATAAACAGCGTAAAGCTTATCAAGATTTAAGTAACAAGCAATCGAATATGAATGCGTATATTCATGAAAGCATTGCAGGCATTAAAGTTACGCAATCCTTTGCAAGAGAAAATGTAAATGATGAGATTTTTTCTGAAGTAAGTAAAAATTATCGAGCTTCATGGATGAAAGCTGTTAGTATTCAGTTTTTATTATGGCCAGGGGTACAAAATATTGCGGTGATTACGACTTCCTTAATTTATTATGTCGGGATTCGTGGAATTGGCGTAGATATTACTACGGGAACGTTGATTGCTTTTATTGGTTATGTGAATAATTTTTGGAATCCAGTCATTAATATTGGGAATTTTTATAATTCATTAATTACTGCAACGGCCTATCTTGAACGAATTTTTGAAACGTTGGACGTAGAACCAGATATTAAAGATAGTCCAACAGCGATTGAAATGCCACCTATCAAAGGAGATGTACTCTTTAGAAATGTGACTTTCCGCTATGAAGAGGGAAAAGATATCTTAAAAAATATCAATTTTCATGTAGAACCGGGTGAATCAATTGCGTTAGTTGGTCCAACTGGAGCCGGAAAGACAACAGTCATTAACTTATTGAGTCGTTTTTATGATATTAATGAGGGAGAAATTTTAATTGACGGCATCGACCTACGAAAAGTAACGTTGGAATCCTTACGTAAACAAATGGGTGTGATGCTGCAAGATACCTTTATTTTTTCAGGAACGATTATGGAAAATATTCGTTATGGGAAATTAGACGCCACAGAAGAAGAGGTCGTGGCAGCTGCTAAAATTGTCAGAGCACATGATTTTATTTCAGAATTAAAGGATGGTTATCATACAGCAGTGAAAGAAAGAGGCAGTACTCTTTCAGCCGGACAGCGTCAACTAATTTCATTCGCACGAACGTTATTGGCAAATCCTAAAATTTTGATTTTAGATGAGGCAACTTCTAGTATTGATACGAAAACGGAAACATTATTACAAAAAGGGTTAGAAAAATTACTAGAAGGTCGGACGTCATTTATTATTGCTCACCGTTTGTCCACGATCAAAAATAGCTCACGTATTTTCTATATCGATCAAGGGAGTGTTATGGAAGCAGGAAGCCATGAGGAATTGATGGTAGAAAAAGGTCCTTATTATGAACTGTATCAATCACAATTTGATTTATTACAAGAATTGTAAGAACTTTTTTATAACAAAGGTAAAAAGAAGGCGATGAATAAAATCATCGGCTTCTTTTTAGTTGTGTCTATTTTTAAAATATAACGAGAGTTTTAATCGTATTTCTATATTCTATTTACTAAAATAAACAGTTAAATAACTGATAGAAACGCTTTTTTAACAATCTTTTGTTCGATTTTGTTCAAATAACTTTGAGAAAATTGAGAAAAAAATGGACAAAAGCAATTTCATTTTTTGCTATTCTTGATAAGTAAGGGGGAACGCAATAAGTAATAAAATACGAAAGAAAGGAGGATACCAAAATGAAATTAAAACAAAATTATAAAATAGTGTTGAGCATCGTCGTGCTTCTTTCTTTAATTATTAGTGGCTTATCCATTCAACAACTAAAGAAAGATCCAAGTGTTAAAGCAACGGACGCAGCAAATGCTGAAACACAATATGTAAAAATAGAACAAGCAATACAATCTTCAATAGCTAACCAAGTCGATGTCTTAGTTACATTTAGTCCCTATTTAACAGAAGAGATTCGGATACCTGTACCTGAAGGACTAACCTATCAAGAAACATTAGCTTCCTTGCAAAGTGAGAATAAAGTGTCGTTGGATACAGAAAAAAAGGAATTGGTCATTCAACCATTTGAAAAAACAAACCAATCCAACCAAGGACAATCATCTGAATTAGCAACGAGTGAAAATGTACCAGTAGTTACTGAGTTCCAAGAACAATCTGTACTTGTTAGCTTTACAGTGAACCAGACTGGAGAGTATACCTTAAAAGCGGTCACCTCTTACGAAGATTCAGTCATTCATTCAGATGAGTTGACTTTAAAGCTACCTACAACTAGTAATCCAGAATCAACAAAACCAGAGACTGACCCAAACCAATCATCAAAAGAGCAATCAACGAACTCTCAAGCAAATGAAGCAGACGTACCAGTTGCTGTTCAATCAAGAATGATGGCACGAGCAGCGGGTGAAGTTGAAGTAAGCACATGGGCAGAATTTAAAGCAGCTTATGATGAGCCTACAACAACTAAGATCATAATGAAAAATGAAATTACAGCAAGTAGTGCAACTTCTTTTAGAACAACTCCCATTGAAATTGATGGAGGAGGCTTTCTTTTAGAGATGCGTAATTATGATTTAAGAGTCAATAATCCAAGTGTGGCAGGATCCGTTTTTCATATTCACGATATGATTATGAGCAACAACGCATACAATGAAGCGTTTGTGAATAGTGGCTATGGTTCAGCCAATACAAGAAACTGGAAATTCAGACTTGGAAATATTGTAACAAAAGCCAATGTGCAACGTGTTATCAGAGCCTATCATGCTGAGGTTACGATGTATGGAAATAATAATCTCGACACCAGAGCTGAAAACTTTTATGTGGGAAGTATGGTTATTGAACCGGGGACAAAATACATTGGAAACGTAAACTATTATAACTTCTCAGTTATT
This sequence comes from Carnobacterium sp. GW821-FHT04C06, assembly GCF_059420345.1. Classification (NCBI taxonomy): domain Bacteria; kingdom Bacillati; phylum Bacillota; class Bacilli; order Lactobacillales; family Carnobacteriaceae; genus Carnobacterium; species Carnobacterium sp. GW821-FHT04C06. The sequence goes on along the minus strand of NZ_JBWKTN010000003.1, from coordinate 154,328 downwards.
TGGTTTGTAGAGAATTCTAGTGCAGGTGAAACAGGAGCAAGTCAAGAATTTACAATTGGTGAAGGGGCCAATGTGAAATTAGGGCAAACTCAAACTGGAACAGCCTATCCAGCGGTTTATCAATATTATAAGAGTATGACAATTGGCGAGAATGCTGTTTTCAATGTAAATATGCCAGGAAATGCCGTTCGTTTTGACTTATCTGGCAGTACCTTTACTGCTAAAAAAGGGTCTATTACGAACTTAACTAGTAAATTAGCATCTGGTGCAGTAGTAAACTTTAATGCAAGCAATAGTGTATTTAAAGTTGAAGAAGGAGCCTATTTCTACACAATTGGTGTAAGTTCGGTACCACTAGTGAATATTGCTTCGGGTAGTAATAACGTATTTGATTTAAGTAAACCTGCCCAATACGATATTCGAAATTTAGGTACATCATCAGCGGTTGGAATAACAGGAGCGGCTAATAAGTTATCGATTTCAGATTCCGACATTGACTTATGGAATATGGGAGTAGATGTCTTAGGTCCGTCATCTTTAACGTATGCGTTAGTTGGCAATTTAACAGCAACAGGTCCAGCAAACACACAAGTCGTTACCTCAACAGAGCCTGCCTTACAAACGAACTTTAGAACCAATAAGTTTCGCCGTATTTCAGGGATGAATCAAAATCCAATTGTAGAGCTTTCACCGGTAACAGATGCCAACCTAACTGTAAAAGGTCGTGTACAAATTGGAACGGTTCCCGATAATAATGGTTCAGATGAGGATGGAAACATCACTTATATTCCTGTATATGCCTCAGCAGGTCAAGCCAAAGTTACAGTTACAGCGGATGATGGATCGCTTGTCCAAAAAGACTTAGTAACTGATAAAGATGGGTACATTAGTTACAAAGTTTCTAGTTTTTATAAGGCAGGAACGACACTATCTGCGACTGCAGTAAGAGGTCCTTACTTTAGCGAAGAACCTGGAACAACGGTTGTATCTGATGTAACGCCACCAAAGCCAGCAGAATTGACTGGGAAATTTACGATTGCAAGTAAAAAAATTAAGGGAATCAACGGGGAACCAGGTGCAACTGTAACCTATACAATTAATGGTGTAGATGCCAAAATTGATGGAACAATCATTTCAGCGATTGTTCAACCAGATGGGACGTGGGAAATTCCAACACCTGGACCTCGCTTAACAATAGGGGACAAGGTTCAGATTTTCTTAACCGATACGGTTGGAAATAAAAATCCAGTTACTCAAAAAACGCTCTATGATGCTATCTTCCCACCAGCAACAACAGTGACAGTGGCAGACGGGGAACTTTCGTTTATTAGTGCACCAAAGGATATTTCATTTGGTGAGGAACTGCCGCTAGGAGCTAAGACAACGCAATATCCTATAGCAGGTATGGATGGTGACTTAGTTGTTGAGGATACAAGAGCCGACAAGTTAAGTTGGACACTGACAGCTAAAATGGATCGAGTGTTAACCAGTGCAACGAATAAAACATTGCCACAGGCGGTAAGGTATTCAAAAGCCGGTAAGCAGCAAATATTGGGAACCTCTGCTATTACAATTTATGAAAATACAAATGTGGATGATGATCCTGTTTCAATCACCAATGGTTGGATCCCTAATGGAGATGGCCTATCCTTATCAATAGATGCAGGTGAAGCTTATCCAGAAGAGTATACAGGCTCTATCACTTGGACTTTACAAGATACCCCATAAGGAGGAAGAATATGAGCACTTTAAGAAAAAGTTTCATCTTTTCAGTTGTGATTCTGTTCAGTATTCTTCCCTTTAAAGAGGTACTTGCAGCATCAAATCAAGGTTATCAATCTACTGGTGAAATCAGTTTTTACGGGACCTATGAGTACCCAAGTGATAAACCAGATAGTAAGCCAATACCAGTAACACCTGTACCTAATGGCACTTTGCCAACAACTATTGGTACAACAACACCTCACTTAAACCGATTGCCACAAACAGGGGAGTCTTCAAGTCAACAGAGTTTGTTAGTGGGTTTTATCTTTTTAGTAGGTAGCATATTCATTTATAAAAAAACAATTTGGGGGAAATAAAAATGAAATTAACTAAACTAATCGCAACATCTGCAATCGTATTAACCGCATTAAGCACCACGTCAGTAGCTTTAGCAGCTGATGGAGGAGTATACAAATCAACGGGTTCAGTAGAATTTGTACCAAATGATGGCATTACACCACCAGTTGATCCAACAGATCCAGGAAAAGAAGTAACGCCAACTGATCCAGACGGTGAAAAACCAAATCCAGGAACAGCGGGACCATTAAGTATTGATTATGCTTCAAGCCTAAGCTTTGGTCAAAATAAAATCACCAACAAAGATGTGACTTACTTTGCTGAACCACAAAAATTAGATGATGGAACAACAAGAGAAAACTTTGTTCAAGTGACAGATACTCGTGGTACAAATGGTGGTTGGACGTTAACTGTGAAACAAGAAGGTCAATTAAAAAATGCAACAACAACGAATAAAGAATTAGTCGGAGCTGTTCTTTCGTTTACAAGTGGACGAGCAGTTAGTGCAGCAACAACTATCACTGCGCCAATCGTTAAAGATGTTGTATTAAACCCAACGGGAGAAGCTTCAACTGTAATGAGTGCAGCGCCAGGCGGGGGATCATTAACATGGTTAGATGTTTTTGGAACACTTGAGGATACAGAAGTTAATGGCGAAACCGTTCAAAAAAATAAAGCCATCACATTATCTATTCCAGGAACAACTCCAAAAGATGCTGTTAAATATTCAACAGACTTAACTTGGACATTAAGTGATGTTCCAGCAAATACACCAGAAGAAAATGCCTAATATTTTTATCAATTAAGCACTAAAAAAAATGAAACTAAAGGGGAAATAAAAATGAAAAAACAAACAATCTTAACTGCTGGGGCAGTAGCATTAGTAGCACTAACAATCGGAGGAACAGCATCAGCAGCAACTGCTGGTACCTATAAATCAAACGCTAAAGTAAAATTTGTGCAAGATACGTCAATTACCCCACCCGTTGATCCAACGAATCCAGGTAGTGAAGTAACGCCTGTTGACCCAGATGGTACAAACCCTGATCCAGGAACAGCTGGACCATTAAGTATTGACTTTGCGTCATCATTTGGATTTGATGAACAAAAAATTACAACTAAAGATGAAGTGTACAATGCAAAAGCACAAATTTTATCTGATGGAACATTCCGTCCAAATTATTTGCAAGTAACAGATAAGCGTGGGGGCGCGAATGGTTGGACTGTTCAAGTAAAACAAGATACACAATTTGCTTCAGCAAGCGGTACTCTAGACGGCGCTTTAATTTCTGTTAAAAATGGACAAGTTGATTCAATTTCAACTTCAACAGTTCCTTCATTAGTAAATAAAAGCTTTGATTTAACAATTGATGAAGACGGAGCAGGTGTTTCTCAAAATATCGTTGGAGCTAAAACAGGAGAAGGTGCTGGAACGTGGGTCTATCGTTTTGGTGATGATACAAATAAAGAAACAAGCGTAACGCTAGCTGTACCAGGAAGCACAACTAAATACGCAGAAGAATATACAACAGAATTAACATGGACATTAGCAGATGTTCCACATGTAGAAACACAACCATAAAAACTAAACTATCGTTGAATCGCATCGGCAAAAAATGTCGATGCTTTTCAACTAATGATTGAAAAGAGGTTTACTAATGATGAAAACAAAATTAATAACACTATTCATGCTGATTCCTATCCTAGCAACAAGTTTATTCCAGTTGCCAACAATCACCCACGCATCAGAGCTAAATTTTGCAGTGGAAGCCGTAATTCCAGAGAATCAAAGGGATAAAACAAAAACTTATTTTGATTTAAGAATGGAACCAAATACAGAACAAACGATTGAAGTGAACTTAAGAAATGATACAGATGCTGATGTAACAGTAGAACCAAGTGTAAATACAGCTACTACTAATTTAAATGGAGTTGTAGAGTATGGTGTTACAAAAGCAAAAAAAGACAGTACCTTACCTGTCAATTTAACCGATATCGTTACGGTACAAAAAGAAGTGACGATTCCTGCCAATGATTCAGTCAAAGTTCCTTTAACGATTAAAATGCCTGCTACAAAATTTGATGGTGTTTTAGCTGGAGGAATTACAATCAAAGAAAAAGATGTCGCAACAGATAAAAAAGAATCTGATAGCCAAGGGTTAGCGATTAATAATAAATATGCGTACGTGGTGGCTTTAATTTTAAATCAAACTGATAAAGAAGTTGCACCTAAATTAGTTTTAAATGATGTGAAGCCAGCGCAAGTTAATGCTAGAAATGTCATCAATGCAAATTTACAAAATACACAAGCAGCTTATGTAAATGCACTAGATGTGGTTGCTAAAGTAACAAAAAAAGGCAGCAGTGAAGTATTGTACGAAAGCTCTAAAAAGAATATGCAAATGGCACCAAATTCGAACTTTAATTACCCAATTTCATTAAACGGTCAAAAACTAGAAGCGGGAGACTACACTCTTTATTTAAAAGCTGATGCCAAAGAAGGAAATTGGTCATTTACTAAAAATTTTACTATCAAAGCAGAGGATGCCAAAAAATACAATCAATCTGATGTGTCGATTAAAAAAGACAATACTTGGATTTATCTTGTAATTGGACTTTTATTGTTAGTGATTGTGGCTTTGATTATTTTCTTTTTGATTCGTAATAAAAAGAAGAAAAAAGAAGAAGAAGAAAGACGTAAAAAAGCAGCACGTTTAAGAAAAAGAAAAGCTCAAAGAAAAAAACAAGCGAATCAAATCAAAAAAAATAAAGAATAGTTGATGGAATTCCCCACAAGGAAACGAGTGATTTGTTCAATAATAAGAGAAATAACTATCAAATAAGAAGGGAGTGGAAAAGGGGATGTCGATATTTTTATCAAAAGCAGATACCCGAAAACTACTCTTACTTCATATTATTGAAGAAAGTTTTCAACAACAAATTACAATTTCGGAACTAAAAAAAAGAATGGAAGTTTCTGAATTTATTGTAATTAGCGCATATGAAGAGTTAAAAGAAGACATTAAGAATTATCGTTTAAGCGATCAAATTGCCATTCAAAAATTCAATAAGATTCTTAAGATAAAAAGAACAATGAATTTTTCAAGTAAATCACTTAGAAGTATTTACATTCAACGTTCCTTGAATTTTCAAATTATTGAAGATATTTTTGAAGAAAAATTTAGCAATCCAAGCGATTACGCAGAGCGCTTTTACATTAGTCGGACAAAAGTATATACACAAATTACGGGGATAAAAAAACAATTAAAAAAATATGAGCTAACGTTATCCAGTCAATTTAAAATTTTAGGGAATGAACTAACGATTCGCATGTATTTTTACAATCTTTATCAATCTTGCTATGGAGGGCAAAAAATTCCTTTTCCAAAAAAAATAAGAAGCCAAATCGACTTGTTCCTTAAAGAGATTCAAAAAAGAAGTGCCATTCAGTTATCTCAAACGAGCATAGATAAACTGCGCTTCTTTATTGGTATTAGTTTACAACGTATACAGCGCAAAAAAGGAATTAAGCAACGAATGACTTTTACAACAATCATTGATTTTAAAGAAATGAATCAGGTTGTTTTAGAGGCTGCAGAAAAAGCATTTAGCGATAAAATGGGTGCAAGTGAAGTTGAAATATTAACCTATTTCATTTTGAATTTGGACGAATTCAGCCAATTTTTAGCATTAGAAAAAGGAAAATTAGATGACTTGACGGATTATTTTTTAACAGAATTTGAAGCCAGTTTTGAAAATCGCATGAACCAAAAATTAAGAGGACAAATCACTACTTATTTAAGAAGAATCCATTATATGATCTTGAATTTCAACTATTTACAAAACGAATTAGATCAGCCGATTCAAGCGCGATTTGTTGAAGAAAATTACCCAGAGGTGCTTATATTTTGTTCTTCTTTGATTCGGAATACACCGAATATTAAAAAATATCAATTGATTAAAGCCAATAATATTTTTTTGTTTAATCATTATATTTTCTTATTAATCGACATATTACCTCCTTCTTTTTTTGCTACACCAATTAAAGTCTGTGTCGATTTTTCATTAGGTGAAAATTACAATAAATTTATTACAAGAAACATTCAATCTTTTGACTTTATTAATATTGAAGTCACCAATCGTTTAACATCAGATACCGATATTTTATTATGTGACTACACAATCAATGACTCTAGAAATGAAGAAATGCAAGTGATTGTTTGGAACGCACCACCTACTACTAGCGATTGGGCGAATTTTGGAGATTGTATTTCAACTCTAAGAAGTGAAAAAAAACAAGAAGGGAAGTTTGAAGCATATGGAGTATCCTAAACAAAATAATTATTTGCGTTCATGCTTGCTTTTTGGTTCGTTGTTTTCTTTTAATGTCTTTTTAGATTTGAATGTACGTACGGAGGTTTTTGCAGAGACAGGTGTCTATTTGTATCAAGTTGATGGAATAAATCAAACAGTAAATCAAACTTTGCCAGTAGATCCAATGAATCCAAATAAAACGGTAGAACCCTTGCCGCCTGAATATTCGCCTAGAGTAGATCAGCAAAAAGACAAGGAAACAGAATACTTTTCGGTTTCACCACCGAATGGCAAAAAAGCAGTTCTGATTGATTCTTTAAAGGTACAAAATGTGAAACAAAAAACACCGTTAACAGAATTAAATCCATTGATTCTCAATGTTTCAAGTGAAGTGAATAATGGAGGGGGCTTTGGAGCAGATAATTCCAAACGTTCCTATTTATCCGAAATGTATCTATCATTAACCGGTTCACTGCTCTACGGGGAAGCAGTTGACTTTAAAAAGGAGTATTTATTATGAAAAAGATTGAAGATTATTGGAATGATGTGCTGATTTATTCCGTTGTATTTACTACCATAGAAGAAAGAATGATTAGTAAAATCTTAATTTTTCCAATGGATTACACCATGGAGGATATTCATACATCAATCATGACAAATTTTGAAAATATCAAGTGTGTCGATAGTGTTGATGAATATATGTTTGGAATGGCGTTGAAAAATAAAACAATAGGGAAATCTGCATGTTAAGAATCAATAAAAAAGTAACTATTTTTTTAGGATACAGTAGTAAAAAAAAATAAACCCATTCAAAGTATGTTGTACTTTGAATGGGTTTATTTTGAGTTAATAAAAGGATTTTTTTTGCTTCTTTTTTGTTTCTAAAAGGGAACTGAAAAGTACGATCAGGAAGACTTACTTAAACAAGATTGAAAAAATTAAATTTATAGAAAATCAATGACTAATTTAGCGAAATAGTCCCTATTTTTTGCAATATGTGATAGGCTAAAAGAAGAAATCAAATGGAAGCAAAGTGAGGATACAAAATGAGTGGACTAATTTATCAAAAAGAGCATCGAGTTAAATACTATGAGTGTGATGCAACCAAACAAATCAGCATTCCAATGTTGTTAAATATTATGCTCTATGTTTCAGGTGAGCAGAGTTACAAATTAGGCGTAGGAGATGCGGTTCTCTTAGAAAAGGGATTATCATGGATTATTTTACAAAATGATATTCACATTCAGCGCCTGCCTGAAGCAGGGGAAACCATCACGATTACAACACAAGCATTAAGTTACAACAAATTGTTTACCTATCGGGAATTCAAAGCATTTGATGAGACGGGTGAGCTATGTGTTCAAGTTCATTGTACGTTTGCTTTAATGGATTTTGCTGCTAGAAAAATGGCACGAATTGCAGAAGATGTTGTGGCACCTTATCAAGTAGAAGCCTCTAAAAAATTAATTCGAACGCCAAAACCTGAAAAAGTTGATTTAGAAAAAGCTGCAACAATTGATTATCGTGTGCGTTATTTAGATATTGATGCCAATCAACATGTAAATAATTCCAAGTATTTAGATTGGTTTTTAGATTCATTAGGGTTGGATTTTATCAAAACACATCGTATCAAATCATTAAATGTCAAATATGAAAAAGAAGTAGCCTATGGTAATATGGTGCAAAGCAAGGTTAGCCTTAGTACCCAAGAAGATGGCAGCATTATATCCGCACATCAAATCGTAAACCATGATGTTCTTTCATGTGAAGCAAGTATGGTATGGGAACCTCTAAACGAATAAATAAAGAAAGAAGGAAATAGCATGGCTCTTTTAGTAGTAGATATTGGCGGTTCAGCCGTAAAATACGCCGTTTGGGATCAAAATGAATTAAAAGAAAAAGATGAATTTCCCACACCGTTAACGCGAGGTAGTTTTTTTGATTTATTAAATGAAGCAAAAGATAAGCTAGCCAATACCTATTCTTTTGATGGTGTGGCTATCAGCACACCAGGTGATGTAGATGAAGAGGCGGGATTGATACGTGGAACGAGTGCAGTTCCTTTTCTACATTTAATTCCAATAAAAGAGTCACTTTCAGAGGCACTAGGTTTACCTGTAAGTATGGAAAATGACGCCAATTGTGCGGCAATTGCTGAAATGAAAGAAGGAATTGGCAAAGGCTATACACATCCACTTTTTGTTATTATTGGAACTGGCGTAGGAATTGCAATTGTTGAAAATGGCGAAGTTCTTCGTAAGCAAGAGCTTAAATTAGATGAGCTAGATAAAACCATCGCCCAACAGCTAGCAGCTCTTAAAACACCAAAAGCATCACCAGTTAGCTTAGGAAAAAGGGTCGCATTAAAGAAATTCCAAATGCCTTCTTCAATTGAAGGAAAGGAAGTTTTTGATTTAGCCAAAGAAGGCGATGAGGTAGCTGTCAATGAACTTCAAGCAATGTATGATAGCTTGGCTCAAATTATGGTGACTTTAAATAGTGCCTTTGAACCGGAATTTATTGGAATCGGTGGCGGAGTCAGTAACAATGATGAATTTGTGCCAGGAATTGAAAAAGCGATGGAAAAATTGGTTTCAGAAGACACGGAATTACTAGGATGGTTTCAAAGACTATTCAAAAAAGAGTCTTCGCAGGTAGGGGCAGCTATTCCAACTCTTAAAGTATGTGAATTTAAGAATGATGCGAACTTACTAGGAGCTGTAATTCACTATCAAGAAATGAATCCAGCAGAAAAATAAGATGAATTTAATCAATAAAAAAAGATCAATAACATACAGAGACTATCTGTCATGCTATTGATCTTTTTTTAAGTAATTCGTTCAATAAAATCTGTACCTGTTTCCTTAGCGTATTCAGTCATTACGTTCGTCCAAGCCTCACCTGTCGGATCGCCTGTTTGTTGAAAGATGGTTTTCATTTTTTCTTTTTGAGCCTCACTTATTTGAGCGTCGATGTTCTTTCCTTGCGCGGTTAAATAAATTCGCTTACTTCGTTTATCGGCTTCATTAGGCTTCGTTACAAGCCACTCTTTTTGTAAAAGTTCTTGCATAGGCTTGTTTAATGCCTGTTTTGAAATATCTAATACAGTCAACAATTCATTGACTGTTAAACCTGGCATCCGAGCTACAAAAAATAGAATGCGACGGTGAACTTTACTAATGCCGTAGTTTTCTACTAAATCATCTGCCGTTTTGCTAAAAGCGCGATACGCAAAATAAAACAAAGCAAGATTTTTATCAAAGTTAATTGCTTCTTGATTCATCAAAAGCCTCCTTTACGTTATTCATTGTGGTTAGTATACCATAAGTTACTTGATTCATTTCGAAATCAATACATAAAAAATAACAGGAATTGGATTATAGGTCAATATAATTGACTTATAATCTATTGGAGAATATACTACAAGAGTAGAAATAAGAAGAGGATTTTTAGGAGGTAATAAGATGTACACAGTTGGAGATTATTTGTTAGAACGATTAAGTGAGTTAGGAATCAAAGAAATATTTGGTGTTCCTGGAGATTATAATTTAAAATTTTTAGATCATATTGTAGAGCATCCTAACTTAAAATGGATTGGAAATGCAAATGAATTAAATGCAGCCTATGCAGCAGATGGCTATGCACGAACTAAGGGAGTATCCGCACTGGTGACCACTTTTGGTGTGGGAGAATTAAGCGCGATTAATGGAATTGCAGGTAGCTATGCTGAAAAAGTTCCAGTGATTCAAATTGTTGGATCGCCAACAATGGCTGTTCAAAATGCGCACAAATTAGTCCATCATACATTAGGCGATGGAAAATTTGATCATTTTGAAAACATGCACGAGTCGGTAACAGAAGCAATTGGGAGCTTAACAAAAGAAAATGCTGTTACTGAAATTGATCGTGTATTGAGAGCTGCAGTTTTAAAACGACGTCCTGTTTACTTGAACTTACCTATTGATGTTGCCGAGATGGTGGTTGAAAAACCTAGTGAACCGCTATTACCAAAACAAGCAAGCCTCTCAGCAAGAGAAGTTAAGTTAGTACATGAATTAGAAAAAGCCTTACAACAAGCTAAAAATCCAGTAGTATTAGCAGGGAATGAACTTGCAAGTTTCCATTTAGAAACCTATTTAGCTGATTTTATTCATAAGTTTAATTTGCCAATCACAACCTTGCCTTTTGGAAAAGGGGTCTTTAATGAAGAAGATGAGCATTATTTAGGTGTTTATGCAGGAAGCCCGACAGAAGAAGGTTTGAGAAAACGAGTGGATACTGCTGATTTAGTAGTAGCGTTAGGGGCTAAGTTAACTGATTCCGCCACTTCAGGTTTTAGCTATGATTTTTCTGAAAAGCAATTGTTTTCTTTAGCGAGTGATGAAGTAATTGTTAAAGAAGAACATTTAGAAGGCATCCATTTACCAGCTGTAATGAAAGCTTTAACGGCTATTGATTATCAAGGATATCAAGGTGACATTCAACCAATGGCTCGTTTGAAATCCATTAAACCAACGAACCAAGTGTTAACACAACGCCATTTTTGGGAAGCAATTGAAGGCTTTTTAGAAAAAGGAGATACAGCAGTAGCAGAACAAGGAACCTCATTTTTTGGTCTATCAACGGTGCCACTAAAATCAGAAATGAGCTTTATTGGACAACCTTTATGGGGCTCCATTGGCTACACTTTTCCAGCGATGCTAGGAAGTCAGCTAGCAAATCCAAGTAGTCGTCATTTGCTGTTTATTGGAGATGGTTCCTTGCAATTAACAATCCAAGAATTAGGAATGGCACTAAGAGAAAAATTAACACCTATCGTTTTTGTGATTAATAATAACGGCTACACTGTGGAACGTGAAATTCACGGACCAAATGAAATTTACAACGATATTCCCATGTGGGACTACCAAAAATTGCCTTTGGTCTTTGGTGGTAGCGAGCAATCCGTCATAACGTACAAAGTGACAACGGAACTTGAATTGGCCAATGCACTGAAAGCAGCACGATTAGACAATAATCGATTGCAGTGGATTGAAGTAGTGATGGATCAAACGGATGCTCCAGAGTTGCTTATGAAATTGGGGAAAATCTTTGCAAAACAAAATTCTTAATCGGTAAAAAAGGACAGAACTTCATTCTGTCCTTTTTTACTATATTTATAGTAAAATAAATGAAGAAGATAAAGAGGGGGAATAAACATGAACATTGCCAGTAGACAAGCTTTTTTAACTGCTGAGGGAAAAAAGTTAGCAGGAGCAAAGGTTGCCTTAAAGGAAGAATGGGGTTCAATGGCCTTTACCGTTGGAGATAAATTATTTGCATTGATGGGTGAAAATAAAGATGGAAAAGAAATTATTACAGTTAAGGGTTTGCCAGAAGACAATGAAAGACTTCGAGAAGACTTTCATTCAGTTACATATGGGTACTATATGAATAAAACCCATTGGACTTCGATTGATTTATCAACAACTGAGTTGGAAGATGGGCATATTTTAGTCCTGTTGAAAAAATCCTATCATTTGATAGTAGAAAAGTTACCTAAAAAAATACAGCAAGAACTTCAGAATACTAAAGAAATGAATTAAATAAAATGCAATAAATACCAAAAACCCACCCAAGATTCTCTTTTTCTTGAGTGGGTTTTACTATTTTCAATTATTAGAAATAATTTTTGATAGAATCAAGGTCTTTATATTTCGTTAAAGCGACCATTAACTTAATTCGAGCTTTAGGTCCGTTCAAGCCATTCGTGAAAATGACCCCCATTTCTTTTAATCGTTTTCCACCACCAGCATAATCATACACGTCTTGAGCGACACCGTTAAAGCAACGGGAAACTAAAACGACTGGAACACCACGGTTTAATAGGTTTTCTAGTGCAGGTAAAGTGTGTGGTGGAAGATTCCCTGCACCTAACGCTTCAATCACTAAGCCATCTGTAGAGGGATTATCAAGGGCTTGCAATAAACTGCCATCCATTCCAGCATAAGCTTTTAGTAGGTAGACATTTTGATTGATTGCATTTACTTCAAATTTTTCTTCAGCAATTAGTTCTTGGAAAAATAAGACTTTGTTTTTAGCAATTAAACCAATTGGTCCAAACGTAGGCGTTCTAAACGTTGCTACATTAGTGGTGTGAGTTTTAGTAACATAGCGAGCGGTATGAATTTCATCATTCATTACGACTAAAACACCCTTGTCTTTGGCTTCTTCACATGTTGCAACCCATACGGCACTTTGAAAATTATACAGACCATCTGAACCGATTTCATTACTAGAACGCATGGCACCAGTTACAACAATTGGAATATTGTGATCTAATGTAATGTCTAAAAAGTAAGCTGTTTCTTCTAATGTATCTGTTCCATGAGTCACAATTACTCCATCAATTCCTTCATGGGTAATCGCTTTTTCAATGCGGTTTTTTAAAATCAGCATTTCAACAGGCGTCACGTGAGGAGAAGGCAGTTGGAAGAGATCCTCTACAACTAAATGTGCCAAATTTTCAAATAAATGCCCTTGATTTAATAAAGGGTTTTCTGAACTAGGAGCTACTTTTCCAGTAGTTTGATCTTCACTCATGGCTATGGTCCCACCAGTGTGTAATACTAAAATATTTTTCACAGCAATTTCCTCCTTGAACAATTTCATATCAGCTTATTTTAGCATAATTTATTTGGAAATACTTCGAAATAAGAAAAAAGTAAGAGGAATCAATTGAATTTTAATAAAAAATAACCCTAAACAAAAGAGTTATTTTGTTTAGGGTTATTTCCTGGGAAATTTTTTTGTTTTTACATAAAAGAATGAGATGCCAACTAGTGTAGTAAACGTAATACCATACGCTATCTTAGTGAGTAGAGTAGGAACGTAATCGATAGAAATGGTCCCACTGTGAGTAGATTTAGTATTGATTTGTACGGTATGATCGTTACTTTCACTAACCGGATAGCTTTTACTTTCCGTACCGTCTTCTTGAATAATTTTATAACGATAGCCATAATAATAAACTAAAGGAACATCAATTTTTTGTTCCTTCATATTGAGAAAATAATCAAACGATAAGTTGTTTTTTTTCTTTGTAACACGATCCACTAATAAAATATTTCCATCATGTTTAAAAACAACTCCACGATTTAAAAACATTCGTTTAGAGGTTCCTTTTGGTAAATATTCTCCTGCGCCAATGGCACTATGAAGATTCGGTTTATCAAAATAATGTTCATCAAATGTAATCACTTCTCTTTGGTAAGGAAACTGGAATGTATAAAAGCCAACATAACCAAAAACGCCAAGGATAATGGCTGTTAAGGCAAAGTGTTTTGTTTGTACGGTACGCTCTTGAAAGAAAAGCTGGTACAAAATAGCGGCGCCTCCTAAGGCAAGAAGTGGCGTTGCCAACATATTAAAACGCCAAGGAAACTGAATTTGATTAAAGAAAGGTAGGATCGGTAAAATAAGTGTCCAAAAGAAAGACTTTAATGTTAGGAAGAAGAAGCAATAGCCTAAAATTAAACTCGTTTTCATAAAAGCGGATAATTTGATGCGATAAATCCAGGCAAATAAACCAATACTAATTAAAACAAATCCAACAGAATAAGGCGTGTCGATGGTTTGATTAACCATTTTTGTATCAAATAGACTTGCAAGTTCAAATCCTCTTGAATTGATATTAGCAATACTTGTATTCAAAGAAAAACGTGAATGGAACATCTGCTCAAACATTGGGATCCAATAAAAGGCAGACAATAGCAGAGTGACACCAATTGCTTTCAAGGAGTTCAAAATACGATATTTTTCATGCCATAAAAGTTTGATTCGAATCAGATAACTGATAACTAAATAGATGGCTAAAAGCAAACTAGCCAACACATGAGACAAGAAAATCCCTGACATTCCAATCGCTAAATACGACCATTTTTTTCCATCACCATAAAGCATTTCATGAACGCCAAGAATGGCAAAGGGTAAGAAGATAAAGACTAAGGTTTCGCCAATCGCACCACGATAAATGGTATCGATAATTTTGTAGTGACTTGTTGTATAAAGAATGGTTGCGATTAAAGCAAAATATTTTTTAGCAGTTATTTTATAAGCCGCAAAATACATAGAAGCTGTTGCAGCAAAACCACAACCAACTAAAAATAGTTTAAACGAAGTAACAGTAGAAAAGCCAATTACTTTTAGAAATGCTGCTGGATAAATAAATAAAGGGCAATAAAAAAAGCCAATACCGTAGCCATAATTATTTAAATAATGAGGCGCAATTTTTAAGGGAAAAATCCCTTGGATTAGCGCATCTTTAGTTGACTCAATTCGAAGCATATCAAAATAAATATCATCCATTCTATAAAAAGTTGAATTGAATAAAGGCAAAAAAGAAAAAAGCGTTACAATAGCTAATAAAATAACTATATTTAAATTTTTATTGTTTCTAAATGACATGAAATTTCACCACCTGTAAGTATTTATTTTGTTGAATAAATTTAATTTGATTAGAAAAATAACGAACCTCATGTTTTTTTATAATTAAAAATAGTGTATCGATTTTTAGACTATCCGTCAAATATTCCTACTTGAAGTCAGACTGATTTAATAGGATTCTAATCAATACTAATTTGTGAATTCATCATTTTTTAAGAGAGTGCGTTTGCATTTGTTTTTTTAATAGTTAATATTATTAATCATTATTTTAATTAATAGAATAAATAAGCTATACTACAGGAGAAGGTAATCCAAGAGAAACAAATAAAAATTTAACTAAAAGGATGATACGAATGAAAAACTTTTTAAAGAAAATACCGATTCCAATGTGTGGCTTGATTTTAGCCATTGTGTCATTAGGCAACTTGTTAAAATTAGTTCAATTTAAGACGGCAGGAAATTTGATAGGATTAGTGGGAATTATCTTAGTAGTGATTATTATGATAAAAATAGTCATTACATTTGAACACACAAAATTAGATTTAAAAAATCCAATTATTGCTTCAGTTGCACCAACCTTTACAATGGCAACAATGGTTGTCGCTACCTATTTAAATGAATTTGCGAAGCTTCATCTACTTGCAACTATCATTTGGTTGAGTGCACTTAGTTGCCATATTCTATTAATGCTGTATTTTACACATTATTTTGCTAAAAAATCGACGATTCATTCAGTCTACCCAAGTTGGTTCATTGTATATGTAGGAATTGGTGTAGGCTCAGTGACAAGTCATGCCTTTTCACCCTTGATTGGTCAAATCGCATTTTGGTCAGCATTATTTATGTACGTGGTGCTACTACCAATTATTATAAAAAAAGTCTACTTTATTAAAAATATGCATGAATCTACAATGCCGTTAATTACGATTATTGCGGCACCGGGCTCATTGTGTTTAGCGGGATATTTAAATGCCTTTGCAAATCCTAATGTGGTGGGGGTTACGGTACTGCTAATTTTTTCACAGCTGATTTATTGTTTTGTATTGTGTCAATTGCCAAAATTATTGACGATTCAATTTTATCCTAGCTATGCAGCCTTTACTTTTCCTTTAGTGATTACCGCAATGGCAGCAACTTTAAGCGATCAATTTTATACAAAAAATAACTATATTGTGCCTATGATTCATGATTTAGCGATATATGAAACTATTTTTGCAGCGATAATTGTTACCTTTGTTTTTATCAAATATATGCACCACTTAGCAACCAAATAAGAGAAACGACAAGGAGGGAAAAAGATGTTCAAACAATTGAAAACTTTTAAATGTGTTTACGAATCGCAAAGCTTTTCAAAAGCGTCGAAAAAAATGTACATTTCACAACCCGCTGTTAGTTCACAAATTAGTTATTTAGAAGAAAAATTAGGTGGAGTAAGACTTTTTAACCGCAATGGTCGAAAGGAAATTACAATCACACCAAGTGGAGACTTACTCTATCAAAAAACATTAGATTTATTAGATTTATGGCAAGATACAAAAGAACAAGTTTCGGCTCTTAACCAAGAAAATCAAGCCCATTGTCTTTGTAAAATTGGAGCTTCGCAAACTGTTGCCAGTACTATATTTCCTCAAATTTTACCGTGGTTACAAGAAGAGTTTCCTGCAGTAGAATTTGAAGTGATGGTAGCTAACTCGGAAGTGATTTTAGAAAAAGTTGAAAATCGATTTCTACATTTTGGTTTTATTGAAAAAGCGATGTCTACGACGACGTTGTCACGAAGAGAAGTGATGACAGACGAATTAGTTTTAGCTGGAGATCCTTCAAGCTCACTATGGCTATTAAGAGAAGAACATTCAGGTAGTTTTTATTACGCAAATCAGTATTTAGAAAATCAGAATATTACACCAGATAAAAAAGTTGTTCTAGCTAGTAACGAGCTGATTGTGGATTATTTAAAAAAAGGAATGGGGCAAGCGATTATCTCCAAACGTTACATGACAGAGAAGATTCCGTATACTACGTTAAATCAGAACTATGTACGAAATTTTTATTTAGTGAATCGGAAACTTTTTTCAAATGACAGTTATCTAAGTATTCATAATTATTTACTCAAAATTTTAGAAGGCTTAGAAAAAGTATCACTTGAAAAAGACATCGTTTTGGAAAATAGTTCAACTAAATAAAGGATAATTGAACTATCACTCGCTTAAAAATGCTATAATAAACCAATCAACGAATTGAAAGAGGTTATTATGGAAAAAGCGACATTTTCAGATTATGAAATAAGTACAGATATCGTCAAGGCATTGAGCGGCTTAGGCTACGCAGTTCCAACAAAAGTTCAAAAAGAAGTCATTCCACTAGCATTAGCAGGAATGGATGTTATTGTAACGTCTCAAACAGGAAGTGGAAAGACAGCAAGTTTTGGCATTCCATTGTGTGAGAAAGTATTATGGGAAGAAAATAAACCTCAAGCTTTAGTGCTGGTGCCAACAAGAGAACTAGCCTTGCAAGTTAAAGAAGATATTACAAATATTGGTCGTTTCAAACGAATTAAAGCAACGGCTGTTTTCGGGAAAGCTTCTTTTGTTACCCAAAAATCAGAATTAAAACAAAAAAGTCATATTGTAGTAGGTACGCCGGGGCGTGTGTTGGATCATTTAGAAAAAGGCACATTAGCTGTGGATAAGTTACAATATTTAGTTTTAGATGAAGCAGATGAAATGTTAAATATGGGCTTTATCGATCAAGTAGAAGCGATTATTGACTTTCTACCAAAAGCAAATCGTCAAACGCTATTGTTTTCAGCAACAATGCCTAATGATATTCAACGTCTAGCAAGCTCGTATATGTCTGCTGATGCTACATCCGTGACGATTGAAACGACGGCAGCGTCCCAACCTAAAATTTTACAGTCTTATATTGTAGTGGAAGAAGATAAAAAACCGCAACAATTATTAGATTTATTAACTGTGGAAAACCCAGATACGTGTATGATTTTCTGTAATACACAAGAACATGTGAATAACTTATACCAATTTTTAAATAAAGAAGGCTTACCTGTGGATAAAATTCACGGTGGTATGGTACAAGAAGATCGCTTTGAAGTAATGGATGACTTTAGACGCGGAAAATTCCGCTACTTAGTAGCAACAGACGTTGCAGCAAGAGGAATTGATGTGGATAGCGTAACTCACGTCATCAACTATGATGTACCTGTTGAAAAGGAAAGTTTTGTCCACAGAACAGGCAGAACTGGACGGGCTGGGAAGACCGGAATCGCATTGACGTTAGTATTGCCAAAAGAGAAAAACTGGTGGCGTGAGATTCGTGACTATGTAACGGGCGAAATTTTAGAAATTACGCCTCCTAGTCCAAGATTTGTGCTGCGTCATAAAGCGGCATTTGATAAAAAAATCAGCGAACGCCCTCGTTTGAAAAAAGATAAAGGGTTAGCATTAAGCGAAGATATTTTAAAACTTTATTTTAACGGTGGAAAAAAGAAAAAAATTCGTGCAGTTGATTTTGTCGGAACCTTAACAAGTATTCCTGGAATCACTTCTGAAGACATCGGAATTATTACCATCCAAGAAAATGTGAGTTATGTTGATATTTTAAATGGTAAAGGCAGGATTGTTTTAGACGCGATGAGAAATAAAACCGTTAAAGGTAAGCAATTAAAAGTACACGAAGCTAGAAAATAAATCATGATTAAAAGAGTAAAGGGCCTCTATGTTGAAGGCTTCTTTACTCTTTTTCTATGTAGTAATAGTCATCATTAAAGCACGACTAGTTAGAAATATGGTACACTAATTAGTAGAAAACAGAGAAGATGAAAGGAACTGCTTATGAATCGTTTAAAATTAAATTGGCGTACAATTGCGACTTTTTTTCAAAGTGCAAAAGAGTCTTCTAAAAATGTGTTGATTGTCCATGGATTTATCTTAATTGTGATGATTCCATTAGTTACAGGTCTAACAAAAATGATTTTAAAAGGAGGAAATATTGCGTACTTATCTTTCGACAATATTTTTCCAATTATCAAAAGTCATCCCTTTGTTTTGTTAGGGTTACTGTTGATGATGTGTTTGATGGCATTAATGATTTTTTTCGAATTTACATTTTTATTGCTAAGTATTTATTTTATTCGTAAAAAAGAACCGCTTCATTTAAGGACGCTTTTGAGACTGACCTTTCAACAGTTTAAGCATGTTTTTGGGAGCGAGATCTTATTTTTACTCTTTTATTTCTTTTTGATTTTACCTTTTGCGGGAATTGGATTTAAAACAGCCTTATTAGCAAAAATAAAAATTCCAGTCTTTATTATGGATTACCTTTTTGAATACCGCTTAATTTTTGTTCCATTATTGGGGTTAGGCTATTTAATTTGTGTCTATATAGGCATTCGTTTGTTGTTGGTCTTGCCGATGATGATCCTGTATCATTTACCACTAAAAGAAGCCATTAGACGTAGTTGGAAGTTGACGAAGGATCAGTTTTGGACGTTGATTCGAAAATTGATTTTATTAACGGTTGCACTGTCAATAATGGTAGGGGGAAGTTATCTTGTGATTTTCTTTTTACAAGATTTGATTGAAACCCACTACGCGTCTGCTGCATTAGTAAGTGGGGTTGTTTCATTAACGCTTCTTCAAGTGCTGATTGCAGTAAGAAATATTTTAGCGATGATTATCCTGTTTTACTTGATCGTGGATTTATTAGACAAAACAACGACAAGTAGCCATGAGACGTTTAACATCCAGCCAAAGTTAACACCGGTTAAAGGCAATCGCTTTTTAATCCTATTTGGAAACCTGGTCATCGGTAGTTCGGTACTGATTATGATTACGGGGATGAGCCTCTATAACTACGATTACTTATCAAATCGGTCAATTTCAGAACCTCTCTTTATTTCTCATCGAGGCGTTACTAATAAAAATGGGGCACAAAATACAATTGAGGCATTAGAAAAAACGGCTAAAGAAAAGCCCGACTATGTAGAAATGGATATTTTGGAAACAAAGGATCATCAGTTTGTTGTAATGCATGATGTAAAGTTAAAGAATTTAACAGGAAAAAATAAAAAAGTGTATGAGTTAACACTTGCTGAATTACAAAAACTAACTGTTTCAGAGAATGGTCATGAAGCTAAAATTCCTAGTTTTGATGAGTATTTGAAAAAAGCCAATGAATTGAATCAAAAATTATTGATTGAAGTAAAAGTAACTAAGCAAGATTCAAAAGAAATGGTTGAAAATTTTATCCAACGTTATCAAGAGTCTATTTTAGAAAACAATCATATTATCCACAGTATCAGCTATGATGTTGTGGAAGAATTAAAAGAAAAAGCGCCACAGCTTTATGTAGGATATGTAATGCCATTTAATTTAATTGGACCACCGAAAACAAAAGCAGATTTTTATTCCGCTGAATATTCTACCCTCACCAGTGATTTTGTCGATGAAGTTCATGAACAGGATAAAAAACTTTTTGCATGGGATATCAATGAAGAAAATAGCGCAAAAAGAATGCTGTTTTTTGGAGCTGACGGATTAATAACGGATCATTTGGTGACAATTAAGGAACTTGTTCATCATGATCTAACCAACGAATTATCATATTCCGATATGTTATTGAACTATTTATTAGGATTGGATTCATAAAAATCAAAATTTGATAACTAATCAAAGCCACTTGCTATAAGTGGTTTTTTTTATTTTTTCAAATAGATGTGTAAATAATTATCTATTGATTTTTTGTTATTTATTTGAGAAGATATTCAAGTTGTGCAACTAATTATCTAAAGTGTTAGTTAGCTTAAACTAAATGCTTTTGTTATTTAAAAGTATGTAATAGATATCAAAATAATTAACCTAGGGTTGTGAAAAAACCCAGTTAATTATCTTTTTTTGCTGGGTTTTAATGAAAATAACGATAGAAATAATGAAAATGCAGTACTAAAAACAAAAAAGGATGTGTCATGGATGATAAAACGAACAAATAAAGGATTCTCGCTATTTTTGATTTTTGCATTAGTATTTCCGATGATTATTGGAGGACTAACAGCTGTAACAACGGTCGCCAATGCAACTGAATTAGGTAGAAGTAAGCTAGTGGATAGTGTTAAGCTAGAAAAAACGGAATTATACAATGGCGAGCGTATTGGCATTTCGGTTACTTTTTCCGAAAAACCAGGAGTGAAAATTAAAAATGGCGATACCATTACAATGAGTTTGCCACCTGAATTAGTTGGAATTGTTTCATCGGCAGAATTGAAAGATCCGGCAACTGGTAGGGTCTTTGGTGAAGCGAAAATTGTAAAAGATCAAGTTATTTGTACGTTTAATCAAACCGCAGAAGAGTTAATCAACGTTAAAGGCTATTTCTTTTTTAACATTCGTGTCGATAGTCAAACAGAGGGGACGATTTCTAAAACCAACGATTTTGGCTTAGATGTTGATTCTATTGATTATACTGTAACAAATGAAAAAGGCGATCCTGGAGTAGTGGAAGATGATCGCTATCCATTCTTTAATAAGTACGGCTACATGTCAGAAGATGGCAGCAATGTAATCACATGGCAAGTGTTCGTTAATCAACCTAAAAAAGAATTAGCTCAAAATATTGGAATGGATAAAATGGTTATAATTGAAGATACATCTGCAAATGACCAAACCTTACTAGCAGATAGTTTTAGATATTTTGTCGAAGACCGAGCTAAAAATTTCCACTGGTTAACGAAAGAAGAATTTCAACAATATGGAACGTTGGAAATTGATTCAACCAACCAAAATCATTTTTCAGTAAAATTACATGCTAAAGAACTTTCAGCGAAAAAATTTGGAATTGTCTATGATACGAAAGTGAATGACCTAGGTAAGTTAGAATACAAAAATGATTATAAAGTAAACTATCAAATAACAGGAGAAGAGCAAATCATTGAGGAAGGAACGTCTGCTGCAGAAAATATTAATGCAGGAGCTGGCGGGTCAGGCGACTTACCAGAAAAGGGAAGTGCCCGTCTTGTTAAGTCACTAGAAAATAATGATAGTACCTTCTTATCAGGAATTACATTTGAACTATTTAATAGCCAAAATCAATCCCTAGGTGAATATCAAACAGATGAAAATGGTCAAATCAATGTTAAAGACATGGCATTAGGAAGCTATTATTTTAAAGAAAAAAATGCTCCTGACCAATTTCAATTTGATGAAACTAAGCAATACTCATTTGAGATTAAAGAAAATAGTTCCACCGGTGAGTTAGTAAACGTCAGTAATGGGATAAAGAAAACAAGCTTAAATTTAAAAAAAGTGTGGATTGGACCTGAAAGCGATCAGATTGAGGTTAAAATTTACGCTGATGGGCGGGATATAAATCGACAAGTTACCTTATCGAAAGAGTATAACTGGGAATTACTTGTTACAAATCTAGATAAATATAATTTAGATGGTTCAACCATTCAATATACCGTTAAAGAAGTCAATGTACCAGCAGGGTTTGAATCTATTGTGACGGGAGACGCTACTAATGGATTTACGATTACCAATAAAAACACCGAAACAATCTCAATTCCAGTTAGTAAAAAATGGGTTGGTAAGCCACTAGATTCAGTAACTGTTTATTTAAAAAGAAATAATAAGGTGACATCAGAAGCGATCAAACTGTCTGCTGAAAATAATTGGCAAGCTTCATTTCAGAATTTGTCAAAATATGATAGAGCAGGAAATAAAATTGATTACTCTGTCATTGAAGCAAATGTAACAGACTTTTCAGCCTTTTATGAAGGAAATGCGGAAAGTGGCTATACGATTACAAATATCAGAACAGCATCCATTTCGATACCAGTTTCTAAAAAATGGATAGGACCAAAGGGCAAGCCTGTGACGCTTGAATTAATGATGAATGGCAAAGAAACAGGTCGTTTCGTTAAATTAGGCCATTCAAATAGCTGGAACAGTCAATTTACTAATTTGCCACAGTACGATCAAGCTGGAAATGAAATTAATTATACGATTTTAGAAAAAGATATACCAGATCATTATACGAGTGCCATTACAGGTGATCCATTAAATGGATTTGTCGTTACGAATACAAATACTGAAAAGATAACAATTCCAATCACTAAAAAATGGGTAGGACCAATTGGTGAAAAAGCGACAATTCATTTATATCAAGATGGCAAGGATACTTTGAAATCAGTAACTTTAACGAGTCAAGAAAACTGGCAAGCTTCTTTTTCGGATTTAGCAAAATACGCAGCAGATGGACATGAAATCAATTATACAATTAAAGAAGACCCTGTTAAAAACTATGAAACCACTATTAAAGGGGATGCTAAACAGGGATTTACTGTTACTAATATGAATATGGAAGAAGTTCAAATTCCGGTTACAAAAAAATGGAATGGAGATAAGCAGAAATCTGTCAAAATATATGCGAAAGCAGATGGCATACTATTAAAAGATCGTTTCGTTGAACTTTCTGAAAGCAATTATTGGCAAGAAACAATTAAGCACCTTCCTAAGTTCAATCCAGATGGGTCAGAAATCAACTACACAGTCGTTGAACAACAATTAGATGGTTATGCTACGACATACGAAGGAGACCCCTCTCTTGGGTTCACAGTCACAAATACAAGAACAGAATCGATTACCATACCAATTACTAAAAAATGGGTAGGACCAATTGGCAAAGATGTGACAATTAACTTACTTTCAAATGGGAAACAAACGGGTCGATCTGCAGTAGTAAAGGCCGATCAACATTGGAAAGCAAAATTTACCAATTTACCAAAATACGATGAATTAGGTCAACCTATCCAATACACCATTAATGAAGACGCTCAAAAAAATTATGACGGCTCGATTACCGGTGATGCGGAAACAGGATTTATTGTGACAAATACCAATAATGAAGAAGTAAGTATCCCCGTTGCAAAACAGTGGAATGGTCCGATAAAAGAGTCCGTGACCATCCTTTTATACGATAATCAAAATGTAAAATTGAAAGAACTAACCCTTAACAAGGGGACTAACTGGCAGGGGAAATTTGATCATTTACCGAAATATCAAAAAGATGGCTCCCTTATCAATTACTTTGTTCGTGAAGAAGCTGTTGAAAATTACCGTCCAACGATTACAGGTAGTATTGAACAGGGCTATTTGATTACTAATACCAACACTGAGAAAGTTTCAGTAGAGGTCACTAAAAAATGGGTAGGACCAATTGCCGGTCGTGTTCAGATCAATCTTTTAAAAGACGGTGAAATGGTAAATCGATTTGTTAATTTAGATAAGAGCAACCAATGGAAAGCTAAGTTTGATAATTTAGATAAATACAATCAAGACGGAACGGAAATCCAGTACTCAATCGTTGAAACGGTAGGCTATAAAAACTACGATGAAAAAATTGAGAAGCTAGCGAAAAATCAATTTGTTGTGACGAATACGAACAATGAAAAAGTCACAATTCCAGTTCATAAAAAGTGGATAGGACCAATTGGTCAAGCTGTAACCATTCAGCTAGAACAAAATGGAAAAGAATTGAAACAGTTGGAATTGACCCCAGATAACAACTGGAGCAGTTCTTTTAAAGACTTACCTAAATACGATCAAGCAGGCGATGACTATCGTTATGAAGTCAAAGAAGTCATGATGGAAAACTATGAAGCAACAATTAGTGGAGATAGTCAAAATGGTTTTACAATCACCAATCGAAACACTGAAAAAATTGAGATTCCCGTTATCAAAAAATGGATTGGCCCAGCTAGCAAAGAAGTTACCATTCATCTTGAACAAAATGGTATTGAGCTAAAAAATGAGCTAACTTTAAGTAAATCAACTGATTGGCAAGGTTCCTTTAAAAATCTTCCAAAGTATGATGCATCAGGTCAAGAATACCAGTATTTAATTTCCGAAGAAAAGGATGACGATTATCAAGCTACAATCACTGGCAATCAGCAAAATGGCTTTGTAGTAACGAATCGCAATCTTGAAACGCTAACGATACCAGTTGTGAAAAAATGGCATGGAATAAAAGCTAACCAGGTTGTGATTCACTTGGAACAAAATGGAACTCATTTTGGCGTTCCACTTATTTTAAATGAAGGTAGCAATTGGCAAGGTGCATTTAAAAACTTACCAAAGTATGACGAAATAGGAGAACTTTATCAGTACTCTATTTCAGAAGAAGCGTTGGCAGATTACCAAGAAGAAATAACAGGCAATAGTCAAGATGGCTTTGTGGTAACCAACACGTTTATTTCAGGCAAAGAAATTGAGGAAAAGCCAGACCCAATCGAACCTAATAATCCTAATGAATCACTTCCTTCTCTTCTTCCGAAACTTGAGCAGAAATCAGAAAAAGTAACAGATTCAACTGATGAAGCAACATTGCCACAGACGGGTGAAGTTCAAAATATTTGGATGCTAGTTGTAGGGATTTGGCTAGTTAGTATCGGATTTGGAATTAGCTGTATGAGAGTTAGAAACGAATAGTAAAAAAGTGACTTTAGACGACTTATTTTCTGTGTGGGTAGATCTGATTACAAGTTAAGCAGATGCAGCAGATTCATAGCGGATTTATGTATCAGCAGTGATACATTTAGAGGAAATAAAGTATCTCTTACTCAAAAAATCAATAATCTAAAAAGTCATCCAGCTGAATTTATTATTCAATAATTAATTCAGTTGAACGGCTATGACACAACGTTACCATTTTAGTGATAACTCCTATCTTAGGAAATACAACTTTAATAAGTAAAACCCCCATGTTGTCTTCAACATGGGGGTTTTACTTATTTTTAAATAGATGAAATTAGTTTTGGATAGGCTCTTTTGTTTTACTTCGCGTAAAGCGCAGCAACTTGTTCTTGAACATTTTTATCTTCTAAGAAATTATCATAAGTGGTTTCTGAACGATCCACAACACCATTTGGTGAAATTTCAATAATACGATTTGCAATTGTTTGAATAAATTGGTGATCGTGAGAACCGAATAGAAGTGAACCTTTAAACGCAATTAAACCATCGTTTAATGCCGTGATTGATTCTAAGTCTAAATGGTTGGTAGGGTCATCTAAAACAAGGACGTTTGATTTGCTTAACATCATTTTAGATAACATACAACGAACTTTTTCGCCTCCGGAAAGAACGGAAACTTTCTTCAATACATCTTCACCAGAGAACAACATACGACCTAAGAAGCTACGTAAGAAAGTATTGTCGCTTTCTTCTTTAGAAGCAAATTGACGCAACCAATCAACGATGGTTAAATCACCATTTTCAAAGTCTGCACTGTTGTCTTTTGGTAAATAAGATTGAGAAGTCGTAACGCCCCATTTAACAGAGCCTGTATCAGGTTCCATTTCTCCCATTAAAATTTTAAAGAGAACGGTTATGGCGATATCATTTTGACTGATAAAGGCCGCTTTGTCATCTTTGTTTAATGAGAAGCTGATATTGTCTAAGATTTTAATGCCATCAATGGTTTTTGAAACATTTTCAACACGGATTAAATCATTTCCGATTTCACGATCTGGTGTAAACCCAACGAATGGATAACGACGTGAAGAAGGTTGAATATCATCTAATGTGATTTTTTCAAGCATTTTTTTACGTGACGTTGCTTGTTTTGATTTAGAAGCATTCGCACTAAATCGAGCAATAAAGTCTTGTAATTCTTTAATTTGTTCTTCTTTTTTAGAATTTGAATCGGCCATTAAACGTGAAGCCAATTGACTAGATTCTAACCAGAAGTCATAGTTCCCAACATAAAGTTTGATTTTACCAAAGTCAACGTCAGCCATGTGTGTACATACTTTGTTTAAGAAATGACGGTCATGGGAAACAACGATAACGGTATTAGGGAAATTGATTAAGAATTCTTCTAGCCATTCGATTGATTTTTTGTCTAAACCATTGGTAGGCTCATCAAGTAAAAGAACATCAGGCTTGCCAAATAGTGCTTGTGCCAATAACACTTTCACTTTTTGTCCACCAGTTAATTCGCTCATTGTTTTATTTTGCAGAGTCTCATCAATGCCAAGACCTTGTAATAAAACAGCAGCTTCTGGTTCTGCTTCCCAACCATCTAGCTCAGCGAATTCGCCTTCTAGTTCAGCGGCACGAATCCCGTCTTCATCAGAAAAATCTTCTTTCATATAGATGGAATCTTTTTCTTTCATAATGTCATAAAGACGTTTGTGACCCATAATAACTGTTTCTAACACATTGAATTCTTCGAAATCATAATGATTTTGTTTTAAGACAGTTAAACGTTCACCACTTGACATCGAAACGTCCCCTGTTGAAGGTTGGATTTCACCTGAAAGAATTTTAAGGAAGGTTGATTTACCAGCACCATTTGCACCAATAAGACCATAGCAATTGCCGGGAATGAATTTAATATTAACATCTTCAAATAATTTACGATCTGAAAATAACAGACTAACGTTACTTACTGTAATCATTTATTTTTTTACCTCTTTTCAAATTTGTATCTTATCTATTTTAGCATACTGAGGGGGTAAAAGCGATAAGTTAAGTTGTTTTGTTAAGAAAACGTTCATTTTTATCAAAGTTGAATTCTATAGGAAGAAAAATTTTGATGGCAGATAGTCAACTTTCGCTTGACTGAATATAGAAGTTCGTCTATATTCTAGATAGATACATATCTATGTTAAGGAGGATATTATGGATTACGAAGAATTATCAAAGGTTTTAAAAGCAATTTCAGATCCCAAAAGAATGAAAATCATCGATTTGTTGTCATGTGGTAGTCTGTGTGCATGTGACGTTTTAGATCATTTTGACTTTACGCAACCAACGCTTTCCCATCATATGAAAGTACTGGAAAAGGCTGGGATTGTATCTGTCGAAAAAAAAAGCCAGTGGCATTATTATACGTTAAAAGAGGATAGAGTAGACTCCTTTAGGGCATCCCTGACGGAGTTGTTTGCTAGCACTGAAACCTGTATTTGTATGAAAGAAGAAAGTAGTAGTGATTAAAAAAATTACGATTTTGTAATTAAAAACGATAGTTGGAGTTGAATGAAATGAATAGTGTAACTAAAAAATTATCCTTATTAGACCGGTATTTAACTTTTTGGATTTTTTTGGCAATGGCAGTCGGAATTGGATTAGGTTTCTTATTTCCAAGTGTCCCTAAGATAATTGACCATTTATCTATCGGAACAACATCCATTCCGATAGCAGTTGGACTAATCTTGATGATGTACCCTCCGCTTGCCAAGGTGAAGTATGAAGAAATGTGGCGTGTCTTTAAGGACTGGAAAGTATTAGTCTTATCTCTCATTCAAAATTGGGTGATTGGTCCAATTTTAATGTTTGGTTTAGCAGTTATTTTTTTACGTGATTACCCGGAGTATATGGTAGGGCTGATTATGATTGGTCTTGCGAGATGTATTGCAATGGTGCTGGTTTGGAGTGAGCTTGCACAAGGGGATAATGAATATACGGCAGGCTTAGTGGCTTTTAACTCTGTTTTTCAAATTGTATTTTACTCTGTATTCGCTTATATATTTGTGACGGTCTTACCTAACTGGTTGGGACTTGAAACACATACCGTCGCAATTACGATGGGCGAAATTGCTAAAAGTGTTTTTATTTATTTAGGGATTCCGTTTATAGCAGGATTTTTATCTCGCGTTCTTTTAATAAGATATAAAGGGAAAAAATGGTTTGAAGACATCTATTTACCAAAAATTAGTGGCATTACGTTAGTAGCGTTATTGTTTACTATTGTGGTAATGTTCTCAGTTAAAGGTGAGAAAGTGATAGAGCTTCCTTTTGACGTGGTTAGAATTGCAATCCCATTGTTGTTTTATTTTGTTATTATGTTTTTTATTTCATTTTTTATTTCCAAAAAAATGG
This sequence comes from Carnobacterium sp. GW821-FHT04C06, assembly GCF_059420345.1. Taxonomy (NCBI): domain Bacteria; kingdom Bacillati; phylum Bacillota; class Bacilli; order Lactobacillales; family Carnobacteriaceae; genus Carnobacterium; species Carnobacterium sp. GW821-FHT04C06. The sequence goes on along the minus strand of NZ_JBWKTN010000003.1, from coordinate 125,634 downwards.
GGACCAGTTATCCAATTGCAGCCTCACTTTCTTTTACAGCAGCCAGCAATAATTTTGAGCTAGCGATAGCCGTTGCAGTAGGTGTTTTTGGAATTAACTCTGGGGAAGCTTTTGCGGCTGTAATCGGTCCGTTAGTCGAAGTTCCCGTTTTAATTGGTTTAGTCAATGTTGCATTAAGATTCAAACAAAAATATTTTGATACTAAAGGAGCAAAAGGATGAAGAAAATTTATTTTTTATGTACAGGGAACTCTTGTCGGAGTCAAATAGCTGAAGGATTTGCAAAAAAATATTTCCCTTCTCAGTGGGAAGTAAGAAGTGCAGGAATCGAGACCCATGGCTTAAATCCTAAAGCCGTTGCAACAATGAAAGAAGCAGGAATCGACATTACGACACAAACGTCAGATTTGATTGATCCAGACTTTTTTCAACAAGCAGATTTCATCGTAACCTTATGTGGAGATGCAGCGGATAACTGTCCAATCATTCCAACGACAACCCAATATGAACACTGGGATTTAAGTGATCCAGGTAAGGCAACAGGGACAGATCAAGAAATAGCAGCAGCTTTTTCTAGCACTAGAGAGGATATAAAAGAGCGAATGATGCAATTAGTTAAACGATTAGCTTAAAATAAAAAGAATCCCCTCTAACTATCTGTTTTTTGGATAGCTAGAAGGGGATTTTTAATTACTAGTCAAAGGTTGTAGTGCGGATAACGTTTTGGTACCAGTTAAAGGACTTTTTCTTTATACGAGTGAAGGTCCCTGTTCCGTCATCGTTTTTATCAACATAGATGAAGCCGTATCGTTTTTTCATTTCGCCAGTAGTTGCGCTAACTAAGTCGATAGGCCCCCATGTTAAATAACCAAAACACTCTACATAATCTTCAACAATGGCTTTTTTTACTTGTTCAATATGTTGTTCGATATACTCGATGCGATAGTCGTCTTGAATCGTTTCGTCAGTTTCAAGATGATCAATGGCACCTAATCCATTTTCAGTAATGATAATGGGCAGGCTATAGCGACGATAAAGGTAATTTAAAAGATAGCGCAAACCTGTTGGATCAATTGCCCAGCCCCATTTGCTTTGTTGTAAATAAGGATTTTGAACGCCTCCAAATAAAGTTTCTTCGTTTTCATGGTCTCCTTCATAATGAGCAACACTAGAAGAATAATAATTTAAGCCGATAAAATCAATTTTACCTTGGGCAAAAGCGAGTTCATCTTCTTGAGAAATCGTTAAATCGATTCCAGCCTTTGCATACTCTTTTAATTTGTAAGCAGGGAATTTACCCGTACACATGGCGTCGATTTGGTAAAATTCACGATCTGTTTCTTTAAAGGAATTCAGTACATTTTCTGGATTGCAATTTAGTGGATAGGCAGGAGTTAAGCCAAAAACACATCCAATTTCAAAGTTTGAATCAATGTCATGGGCTAACTTCACTGCTTTAACGCTGGCTAAGGTCATATGGTAACTGATCGTAGCTAAGGTTTGTTTTTTATTTTTAAGATCAGAGTATTTTAAACCTGAAATAATGTACGTAAAGATATCAGAAGCCTCTGTTTGAGGGTCAATATGATTCATTTCATTGAAAGTCGCCCAGTAACGAACTTTTCCTTTCAAGGCTTTAAACATGGTTTCGCAGTAATTTAAATAGAACTTAATTACTTTTCGATTGGTCCAAGAACCATAGTTGTTCACTAAATGAACAGGCATTTCGAAGTGATAGAGTGTAACGATAGGTTCAATACCATATTTTAAGAGCTCGTCTACGACGTTTTGATAAAATTGGACACCTAATAAATTAGGCGCTTGCTCGTCTCCTAACGGATAGATGCGAGACCAATCAATTGAGATACGCAAAGCTTTAAATCCCATTTCAGCAAATAAAGCAATATCTTCCTTGTAGTGATGATAAAAATCAATTCCCTCATGAGAAGGATACTTTTTTCCTGCTTCAATTTTAGTACAAATTTCCCGCGGTTGTTCATAGGTTCCCTGTGTGACTAAATCCATAATGGCAATGCCTTTGCCATCTTGATCCCAAGCCCCTTCACATTGGTGAGCAGCGATACTGCCGCCCCATAAAAAATCCGTTTTTTTCATTGGAAAGACCTCCCTTAAAATGTTATTAAATAGAAAAAATTTTATAAACTGTTTTTCTTTCCAAAAAGCTAGAACACGATTGTAACCATCTCATCATTAAGCATTAATTTTTCATGAATAGCAGGGATTACATCCAAATAGTCCGTTGTATTCGTAATAACGACAATAATTGTTGTATCATAGCCTTCTTTTTTTAACCCATCAAAATCAACTGTAGCTAATAGTTGTCCTGCTTTAACTTTGTCTCCAGGTTGAACGATTGTATCAAAATAGGTTCCATCAAGTTCAACAGTATCAACCCCGATGTGAATTAAAATTTCAACCCCTTCTTTTGTTTGAATCCCAATAGCATGTTTAGTAGGAAAGACTACTGTAACTTCACCGTCAACTGGAGAAATGACTTCCGACGTAGAAGGAATAATTCCAATTCCTTTGCCTAATGCCCCAGTTGAAAAGGCTTGATCTTTTATGTCAGCTAACTGAACAAGTTCCCCTTTAGCAACTGGTTGTAGCGTTAATTTTTTTGCAAAGGTGCTTTCTTTTTCTAGAGCAGTTTCTTCCGAGAAGGTTTCTTCTTCGTTTTTAGCAGTGTTCGTTTCTGGAATTCCAAGAATATAAGCCGAAACAGCAGCACCGATAAAAGCAATTAGAACCGCAATCACCATAAATATCAAATTAGAAAAATCTTGATTTTGAGCGTATGAAGGCAGTCCCATTAACCCCCAAACAATCGAATAGGTTTTTACGTTCATTAAGCCAGCAAACAATCCACCAAGACCGCCGCCAATCATCACGGCAATAAAAGGTCTACGATATTTAATAAATGCACCGTAAATTGCAGGTTCTGTTACGCCCATCAAGGCGCTAAAGCTTACCGTTCCAAATAATTGTTTTTGTTTTGATTCTTTTGCTCTTAAAAAATACCCTAGCATTGCTCCAGCAACGGCCAAATCAGAAATGGTTGCAGCTGCTAAGAAAATCGGATCATAACCCATTTCATTCACAAAATTCAGTGCAAGTGGCATCATGAAATTACCAGCACCCAGCATAATTAAGAAAGGTTGGAAAGCAGCGTAAAGCATTACAACAATCCAACTACCGAAAGTGTCCATTAGTAGTTTAAATAATAAGCCGATGCCGTCTCCAATCCAAATGCCGATTGGTCCAAATAAAAGCAATGTCACTGGTAAACAAATCACCATAATTAGAACAGGATTCAAAAAATAATGTAAAAATTTTGGAATGTATTTGTTTAAAAAGGTGGTTAAATGTCCCATAAACCAAACTGCTAAAATAATTGGGATAAAAGAATTAGCATACGTTGTTTGAGGCAAAGAGATACCGAAAATACTAAGTCCTGCAACGCCGTTAATTGACGTTGAAACGAGAGTAGCAGCTAAAGCAACCGCTAAATAAGGGCTTGCTTTTAAACGTTTTGCACAAGACATCGCAATTAAGATTGGCAAGAAAAAGAAAACTGCTTCGCGAATTGAATTTAACAAAATGTACGTGGGACTTTCTTCTGAAAGAACCCCAGTAATTGTAAACAACGACAAAAATCCAGCAAGTAGACCTGATGCAATAATGGGTTCAATGACAGGAGTCATTGTTTCAGAGACTAAATCGAGCATTGCTTTTAAGGGGTGCTTTTTTTCTTTAGTAGCTTGGTTGGAATCGGTAGTAGGGTTGATTCCTAACATGCTTACTAATTCAGCATGCACCTCGTTTACGTGGGTTCCAATAATAACTTGATAAGCAACGTTGTTTGATACAACATCAATGACGCCATCTACGTTTTTTAACTCTTCTGTTTTTGCTTTTGAACGATCCTTTAAAGTGAATCTCAAGCGCGTCATGCAGTGAACAACCGCTTGAATATTTTCTTTTCCGCCTACTAGTTGGATAATGGTTTCATTAAGTTTTTGATAAATCATTTTTAGGACTCCTTTTTACTTCGATTGGTTACGCGATGGATATGAAGCATAAGGTACGTCTCCTCATCAATTGAAATCACACACTCATATTTTTCTTGGATATAAACTTTGATTTTTTGGATGCAATCATAGGCATCTGTATAAAGCATTTTGATTTGAGTGTTCAATACTAAGTCACTTTCATCATAGATTTTATCGGTTTGAACGCGTTGGATAAAATATTGCAAATGAGTCATTAAGCGCATATAGTTCATCGATTTTTCATCTAGTTTAATTTGAAAGTGATACTGAATAATTGATAAAATATCCCTCAGACTTTCCATTGAGCGTATAGTTGAATCTAAATTGTTTTTATCCTCTTGCAAATTAACAAAATGCAACGCAATTGAAACGGCTTCATCTTCTGGAAAATGAAGATTGAACTGCTGATTGATCAGGTTCAATGCATAAAGTCCGATATCGAAATGCTGTGGATAGAATTTTTTGACTTCCCACGTTAAGGGACTTCGAATAAATTGTCCTTTGGCAGCACGTTTTAGTGCAAATTCAATATGATCCAGTAAGGTCAAACTTAAATAATCATTTGATTTTTCAGTTAGCTGTTTTTCACCAAAATCAATAATTTGATTGACGAGTGTAATATGGTTAGGGTCCGAATTAGCTAGCAGATAACTGAAGTGCTCCAACATATCATTTGAATCTAATACATAGGTCTTTTCAATTTCAGTTTCTTTAATGGTTTGTCCAACTTTTTTTCTAAAAGCTAACCCTTTCGCATAAACAATTACTTCATTTTTCCCCCTGCTAACGATTGCTACATTGTTGTTTAAAATTTGACTTACTCTCATTTTTTTACTCCTTTCCAGAAAAAAAACTCAAATTACCTAGAAAAGGACTGCTTCTAGGTAATTTGAGTTCTGCCTGCGTTAATCAGTAACATACTCTATAAAATGGCTACGTCGCCATAATTGTTTTTTTTCTTAATTTCAGTATAGTTCATGAAACAAGGATAGTCAACGCTTACATTTACATTTCCATATGATTTAAATTTTTAATCATTTTTTTGAAGGTTACGACGTTTCTAATAATGTAAAAATATAAAGAGTCAATTCTTTATCTTGCAATAAATGCAGTTGATTTTTATAGTAAATACTCCGATCATAAACACGCCATTTCATCACTTTAGGCAATTGTAAGAAAGGGCTCATTTTCCAGCGAATAAGCAAATGACTTTCTGTTTCGGAGACGCTTAAATCTTGGGGGGATTGGTTGAAGGATTTATTTAAGCGAGAAGGCATTTTTTTAATAAAAATTTCCTTTGAACGGTATTGAAAGTCTTGGTTTAATTTGCGATTTTTTGTTTCATAAGAAAATAACTGTCCTTCATTTTGTTTTTGTTTTTCTAAAGAGAGAGGCAAAGGAAACTCTTTAATAAACCGACCCACTTGTTGAAGTTTTGGTTCGGCAGGTTGAATCGAAACTAAATGAAGCTGTTTTTTTATTTTACCAAAAGTTAGAAAAAAACTTTCTTTTAAAGGATTTTCACCATATTGAATCAAATCATTTCCAGACCATTCGCTAGAACTTGCAAAGCTGGCGTTAAGGAGATAAATACCAGTATGAGGTATTTTTGCAGTGTTTTGCAGTGTCCATTTTTTAGTAGCATCATATTCAAATAACCCATTTTCACCAGCAGATAAAGCGATTCTACCATTTTTTGAAACTGAAATATGTTGAACGGGTTCATCCCATAAGGTAAGTTTAGTTGCATGGGGATCCAGCAACGAATAGGCATAAAATCCAGTGATGTCTGAATAATAAAGGGTATGCTTGAAAATGGCGCTATCTAGTATCGGAAAATTAAACTGAAGTGTTTTTTCTAAGAAAGGTTCTAAATCTGCTAGTGAACTATGAAGATACTCTGTTGAACGAGGCTCATAATAAACGACACGTTCAACTTTATTTAGTGATTTCATCCATTTATTCCAGTCATAAATGGCTAAATTATTTTGGTCATTCCATAAATAAAGATGTCCACTATATAATTGGCAGTCTTGAAAGTGACCGTCTATCGTGATTTTGGTTGTGAGAATTTGTTCCATTTCCATTTAGTTCAGCGTCCTTTCTTCTCGTGAGGCTTTCTGTAATTCTATTTTAACATTTATATAGAAGAAAATGGGAAAGGAAACAACTTAAAGTGAAACTCCAACTATAATATGTTACCCTTTCGCTATAATTTGTTCCTTTTTAATGAAAAGAGCAGAGGCTATAATGAAAGAGTAATGAAAACGTTTACTAAATCAAGTTTTAAGAAAGGAGAACAGATGAAAAAGAAAGGTTTTTGGTATCATTTCAATAAAAATAAAATGCTTTTATTAATGGCTCTTCCAGGTGCATTATGGCTTATTTTCTTCTTTTACATTCCGGTTTTAGGGAATGTCGTGGCGTTTAAAAACTTTACTTATTCTGATGGTGGATTTTTTAAGAGTTTGCAAGAAAGTCCGTGGGTGGGATTTGATAACTTTAAATTCCTATTTAGCTCGTCGAATGCGTATATTATTACGAGAAATACCGTTCTTTATAATGTGGTCTTTATTATTAGCGGGCTGGTCGTAGCCGTTATGTTTGCCATTATCTTAAGTGAGATTCGTTCGAAAAAGATGGTGAAGGTGTATCAAACATCCATGCTATTGCCGTATTTCTTATCATGGGTTATCATCAGTTATTTCGTTTATTCCTTCTTAAGCCCAGACAAAGGCTTAGTGAATTCGATTTTAGCAGGTCAAGCAGGGGATGGGATCAACTGGTACAATGAACCGAAATATTGGCCATTCATTTTAGTCTTTATGGGGATTTGGAAAGGTGTCGGTTATAGTAGTATTATCTACTTTGCTTCAATTATGGGGATTGACCCGACATATTATGAAGCAGCAATGATTGATGGTGCAACAAAATGGCAACAAATCAAAAATGTAACCTTGCCTCAATTAGCACCGTTAATGACTATTTTAACGATTTTAGCCGTAGGTAATATTTTTAGAGCTGACTTTGGTCTGTTTTATCAAGTTCCACGAAACTCAGGAGCCTTATACGAGGTAACTTCTGTTTTAGATACGTATATTTATAATGGGTTAACAAGTAGTGGAGATATCGGAATGGCTTCAGCAGCCGGCTTGTATCAATCGGTTGTGGGTTGTATTTTAGTTATTGGCACGAACTTATTGGTTCGCAAATATGACGAGGAATCAGCGCTATTCTAGGAGAGGAGAATCGAAAACATGGAAGAAAAACGTAAAAAGAAAAAAATAAATACAGTAAAGGTGCAAACCTTTGGAAAAAAAGCGGATATTTTCTTTAACATTATTATCGCGCTCTTCGCTTTCTCCTGTATCTTCCCATTTATTTTTGTTATTATTATTTCATTTACAAGTGAAACGTCACTAATAACAGAAGGGTATCGAATCATACCTTCTTCATGGAGTTTTGATGGGTATCGATACCTTTACGAAATGAAAGATCAAATTTTACAAGCGCTATTTATTACGGTTTTTGTAACGGTTGTAGGGACTTTAGTGAACGTGACGTTTACCTCTACGTATGCCTATGCTATTTCAAGAAATTCGTTTCGTTACCGTAAATTTTTTACCGTTTTTGCCTTAGTCACAATGTTATTTAGTGCAGGAATGGTACCAAACTATATCGTAATGACAACGTTATTAAACTTAAAAGATACTGTTTGGGCATTGATTTTGCCAATGGCGTTAAGTCCCTTTAATATCATCGTGATGCGCACCTTCTTTAAACGCTCTGTACCAGATGCGATTATTGAATCAGCAAAAATCGATGGAGCAGGTGAATTACGCGTCTTTATGCAAATCGTATTGCCACTAGCAGTCCCTGGAATTGCAACAATCAGCTTGTTTGCAGCTTTAGGTTATTGGAATGATTGGTTTAATGCATTGCTTTATATTCAAAGTGATAATTTAGTTCCTTTACAATATTTATTAATGAAAATTCAAAGCAATATTGAATATATGTCCCAAAATGCCAACATGAGTTCAGCATTAAGCGGTGGGGCAGCAGCAATTCCAAAAGAAGCAACAAGAATGGCGATGGTTGTTATTTCAACAGTTCCAATCGCATGTAGTTATCCATTTTTCCAAAAATATTTTATCAGTGGTTTGACAATTGGCGGAGTTAAAGAATAATCATAAATGGAGGGTTTAAAATGAACAAAACGTTCAAAAAAATGTTGGTCTCAGGTGCAGCATTTGCACTTCTTGGAGGCGTGTTGGCAGGTTGTGGTGGCTTAAAAGGGGATGCTGGAAAAGCCACAAAAGATGATGATGGCAAAACTTTATTGATGTATCAAATTGGAGACAAGCCAGAAAATTACGATCAATTGATGGAAGTTGCGAATAAGCGTATCAAAGATAAGATTGGCTATAAAGTGAATTTACAATACATTGGTTGGGGCGATTATGAAAAGAAAATGTCAGTGATTACCTCATCAGGTGAAAACTATGATATTGCATTAGCTAAAAACTATGTAGCAAACGCTCAAAAAGGGGCCTATGCTGATTTAACAGATATGCTACCTAAGTATGCGAAAGAAAGTTACGACATGTTAGATGAAGCCTATATTCAAGGAAATACTGTGAATGGGAAGCTTTACGCAATGCCGGTTAATGGAAACGTGTATGCACAACAAGTTTTATCATTTAACTCAACGTTCCTAGATAAATACAACTTAGATGTTTCAAATGTAAAAACATTGGCAGATATGGAACCAATGTTAAAAGTAATCAAAGAGAAAGAACCGAATGTCGTTCCTGTAGCAGCCGGCTCTGGTTGGAGAGTCATTCGTGATATTGAATACGTCATGGATGATAAAGTTCCATTAGCAGTAGATATTCATGGGGATACAACAAAAATCATTAACCCATATGAAACTGGGGATGGCGTGATTCCAGACCTAAAAACAATGCACAAATTCTATGAGTTAGGTTATGTGGCGAAAGATGCCGCAACAAGCAACACAGACTATAATTTAGAATCAGACACATGGTTTGCTCGTATTGAAACACAAGGCCCATACGATTACGGCGATACATTACTAACAAGAGCGGCTCAAAAACCAATCGTATCTAGACCGATTACAAGTCCAATCAAAAATACTGCCAATGCACGTATGGCAAACTTCGTAGTATCAAATAATTCTAAAAACAAAGAAAAATCAGTTGAACTTTTAAACCTATTAAACTCAGATCCTGAATTATTAAATGGTTTGGTTTACGGAATTGAAGACGAAACTTGGAAAAAATTAGACAATGATCGTGTTGAACTATTAAAAGCATACGGACCAAAAAATCATATGTCTGCATGGAATACAGGAAACAATGAAATTGTTTACCTTGAAAAATCAATTACAGATGAACAAATCGAGAAAAGAAAAGAAAGTATTGAAAATGCTGAAAAATCACCATTACTTGGCTTTAATTTTGTAACGGATAATGTGAAAACAGAATTAACCAATATCAACAATGTCATGAGTCAATATTTAGATGGATTGCACACCGGAACATTGGATCCTGATAAAGCTCTACCAGAAATGAATCAAAAATTAAACGGTGCTGGGCTTGAAAAAGTAAGAGCAGAAATGCAAAAACAATTTGATGAATTTAACAAATCAAAAAAATAAGAACATGCAAAAGAGCACCTGTCAGTTATTGATGGGTCTCTTTGCATTTTATTAGAGGGAGTATATAAACATGATAGCAAAAGGACTAGAAACAGGTTTTAACAGAGTGTACTATTTAATTAAATTGAGCTTGTACTTCTGGGGGTTAAGCTTAAGCGGCTTAATTGTATTTGGTTTTGTGCCAGCGCTCTTGACCTTAACGGAGACTCATCAAGAAGCAGCTTGGAATTATAAAGAATTAACTTGGAAAAAAAGTTGGGCGCTATTTAAAGCGTATATTATTAGAGGAAATCAAATGATGTTGATTTTTGGAAGTACTATTTTATTTTTGTTATTAAATTTATATCTATCAGTTCAAACACAGGGATTTATCTTTGTGGTAATTGACTTTTTGATTATAGCTGTCTTATTTTTAATGATAAATGTCTTTATTTTAAGTATACTGATAACGGTTACGTATGAAATCAATCTGTCTAATACTTTAAAATTAGCATTTATCACATTTTTTACAAGTTTAAAAGAATGCCTAGTTGCAGGAATTTGTTTAGTTGTGATTTGGACGATTACTTATCGTTATCCTGGACTTATTTTATTTATTAGTGTCGGCTTAAGCGTTGCGGTTGTCAATCAAGTAACAACTAAAATTTTTAATCGTTTAAAGATCGAATCCATTTAATGGCGAAAGGAGAAGTGTGATGAAAAGCAAACAGAATCAAATCTATTCACTATTAAAAATATACTCAATGATTTTGATTGTTGGCGTCACTGTCTTCTCTTTAGTCGTTAGTTATACCATTTCCAAGAAGAACAACGAAGAAGCCAAACAGGTAACAGTAGATATTTCAAATCGAATCGATGCCATTTTAGTTGAAGATGAAAAAAAGGCAGCGCGTATGGCGACAGAGTTGACATCCAATCCTTTGCGCATTGAGAACTTATATCGCTATTTCCAACTGGATTATCAACAGTATCTTAGTTATACCTTAGACATCAGTCAAGACTATAACATGTATATTTACCTACCCAAAGAAATTGAACACATGTATTACTTAGACGAATCCATTCAATCTGTCGCCATTTCGTTAAATGAATTTAAGGAAGTTTATTCATCAACTTTGACTAACAAGCAAGGCATTAAACTGGAGGAATTTCCAAAAGACACTGGAGTAATGATTCCAAAATTATTAAACAATCCAGATACATCAAAATATATCGGTACGTTTTATTTATCATTGAGTGTAGAGGAATTTAACAAAGCTGTTACAAATAATAGTCAACAAACAGAATCGGAAACCTTTATTTTTTCAAACACGAATCGCTTGATCTACTCAAGAAAAACAAAAGAAAAGGGTTCCCCACTAGAATCAGAATTAGTTCAACAAATGAACGATCATTCAAAAATTCAACCCTCGAAACTAAAAGAATCGTATTTTATGACACAATTAAAAACAAAAGAAGGGTATCAAATATATACTTTTGTCCCTAAAAAATCAGTATTTTTAAAGTCAGCTAAAAGCTTTATGTGGTTGTTTTTATTTAGCTTGATTATTGATAGTATTTTACTGCTAACTCTTTTTAAATTATTTGGAAAGTATGTTCGACAAGTAGAAGATATTTTACTATCAATCAATGAAATCACCAAAGGTAAAATTGAGAATCGGATTGAAGTCAATCATAAGCAAGCTGAAATGAAACAAATCTCGATTGGAATTAACCAGATGTTAGATAGCATTCAAAACTATTTAAAGGATATCTATGAGCTGGAAATCAAACAAAAAGACGCGGACATGCGAGCGTTACAATCGCAAATCAATCCCCATTTTTTGTATAATACGTTAGAATACATTCGGATGTCTGCAGTCAGTGAAGGCGCAGATGAACTGGCAGAGGTCGTATACAATTTTGCAGCCTTGTTACGCAATAATATTTCACAAGAAAAAACAGTCACATTAGAAAATGAATTGAAATTTTGTGAAAAATACGTTTACCTTTACCAAATGCGCTACCCAGATAGCATTGCCTATTCTTTTTCAATCGAAGAATCTATTAAAAGCTTACCTATTCCAAAATTTGCGATTCAACCTTTAATTGAAAACTATTTCCAACATGGCATCGATTATTTAAAAATGGAAAATGCAATAGGAGTGAAGGCCTATCGTGAAAACGAGGAGATCGTAATTAAAATCAGTGACAACGGTTTAGGAATGTCTGAAATCCAGTATGGAGCAATCAATGAAGCCTTAGCTTTTAATCATGAGGTAAAAGTCAATTCAGTAGGCATTCACAATGTAAACACACGCCTAAGACTGTATTACGGCTCTTCCTATCATATGAAGTATTCCTCAACAGAAAATGGAGGAACAACGATTGTCATACGTTTTAAAGACAAAGAAGAACAAACTTAAAGGAGCTTGCTTATGTATAAAGTGTTGATTGTAGACGATGAGTATATGATTTTGATGGGACTACAAAAACTAATTGACTGGGAAAGTTTAAATTTGACCATCGTAGGTACTGCTAAAAATGGTCAAGAGGCACTTGATTTTGTAGTTGCCAATTCAGTGGATATCGTCCTAACGGATGTGACCATGCCACTTTTATCAGGGATAGAATTTATTAAAGAAGCCCAACGCTTAAATCAACAATTTAAAACAATTATTCTTTCAGGCTACCAAGAATTTGATTATATTAAGGAGGGCATGCAACTGGGAGCTGCTAATTATTTAGTGAAACCAGTGGATAAAATCGAACTAAAAGAGACCTTGTTAAAACTCATTAATGAACTTGATTCTCAAAAAGAAAATTTTCAAAATGAAGACTTATTGTATCGGAGCATGCTAAATGATTGGTTACTAAATACCGTTGATTACGACGCCTTAAATAGGTGGGCTACTTCAAGCGGAAAAACAATCGTTAGCCAGAACTATCAAGTGGTACTTTTTAAAATTAAACGAGAAGAACAAGAGCGTTTAAAAAAAGAATTGGCTTCAAACAGTCATTATTTATTTTTAATGGTTTCTGAAACTGAACTGGCAGTGATTGTAATGGATTCTCGAAAAGACGAATTGATTTCTGACTTAACCAGTAAAATGCAAGAGAACGTATTGGTTTTTGAAGGAACAGTTGTTGCAACGATGGAGGAAGTAGGAGGAAGTTATCAAACAGCTAAAGGGAAATTAGATACATTCGCCTTCTACAATAAGGATGTTTTAATCGTAGAAAAGGAGAAACCAAGCCAATTCCTACCAGAGTCCTTTAAACAGTTTACAGAAGTATTAGCATTGCAAGACTTGAGCAAAATTAAAGCAGCTATGCAAGAAATTTTAACTCATTTTGAGCAAAATGTGGAACAACCAAAAATGGTGAAGCAACATGCTAATTTACTCTTAATGCACCTTCATTTACAATTTACCTTCATTGAAAACACCCTTTTTCAAGAAAAAATAAATGAGGTGAATCAGGCTAAAAAACTAAAAGATGTAGAAAACATCTTATTAGAAATGCTTCAAATAATCGAATTAGATGAGCATCTAGTTATCTACAGTCCCATTACGCAACAAGTGATTGAACTAGTCCAAACGAGCTACCGTGAAGATTTGAATTTAAAAATGATTGCAAAAAAATTACATGTCAACGTGATGTACTTAGGACAACTATTTAAAAAAGAAACGAAGAAGAGCTTTTCAACCTACTTAAACGACTACCGGATTAAGTTAGCTCAAAATCTCCTGCTGCATTCAACGGATCCAATTAATGATATTGCCTTAAACGTGGGCTACCAAAGCTCCGGTTATTTTTATAAGAACTTTAAGAAAAAGTGTGGCGTCTCACCGAAGGAATTTAGAGAACATTATTTGAATCGGAAATAAAAACCCAAATTTTTTTATTGAAACTGATTTTATAAAGCAAATAAGCAATACCTATTTACTTATCTTAAAGTATCAACAAACGATAATTTGTCTAAAAACCGCTTTAATTTGTTACTAGTTTCAATGTAGAAAATTCATTAAACTAAACTTAGTGAATCGGTTTTAAAACAGATTCTCTTTCCACCAACGCAACAGGAACAATTTTTGAAAATTTTTGATTAGTATTGTCGCGCTCAGTTAATTGTTGAACCAAAGACTCGGCTGCTAAAAAGCCAATTTGATAAAAATTTTGTTCGACAGTTGTGAGCTGTGGGGAAACTAAATCAGTCATTTGGATGTTATCAAAGCCAATCAACGAAAGATCATTTGGAATATCTAGTTTGAGTTTTTTAGCTTCTGCTAATAAACGCATGGCAATAATGTCGTTTTCAGCAATAATGCAAGTGAAGCCAGTCCGTTTAATTTCTAAAAGGTATTCTTGTAAGGAAGCAGCATCCAATTGTTTGATGAATTTTTTATTTGTTAACCCATCTGAATAGTCTTGAATTTTAGCGTCGTGGAGAGCCTTTAAATAGCCTAAGTAACGATCACGAACGGAAGTGTTTTCTAGCAAATCAATCGTGGACAAATAGGCGATTTTTGTATGCCCCATTTTGAGGGCGTAGTTAGCAGCTAGCGCACCACCATTAAAGTTATCTGAAGTTATGGAAGGAATATCCGTCCCTTCTAGCTTTTTATCCAGCATTACGATTGGGAAGCCATTTAGATGCTGACGGTAAAGTAAGTCGATGGAATTGATTGGGTTTTCTGGATAAATAATCAGTCCGTCGTATTTATCTTCTTTTAAATTCTGCAATAATTCGCGTTGTCGAGTAGGGCTTCCTTCAGTTGCGTGGATGGTTAATTGATAGGGTGTTTTTTCTAAGTAATCTGTTGCCCCTTGTACGTAATATTCTAAACCTGCTGCTTGAGAAAAAGGCAACATAAAAGCAAGTTCATACGTTTGAGGAAGGGATTGACTTTGGTAGATTACAAAGCTTCCTTTTCCGGCAGTTCGTTCAATTAATCTATCGCTTTCAAGCTCCATTAAAGCACGTTTAGCTGTAATCCTGCTTACTTGATAAGTTTCAGTTAACTCCATTTCAGTAGGAACCTGAGTCCCATAGGAGTAGTGTTGATTTAAAATAGCGTTTTTTAAGTCGAGATAAATGACTTTGTAAAGAGGTTCTTTTTTCATCTTAAAAGCTCCTTAGTTGTTTTAAATGGTATAGTTCTTGTTTTATTAATATATCATTTATTCCAGTTAAAAGAAAGCGAAAGAAAGAAAATAAGAGATTTTAGTTAAATTCAGTAGAAAGTGTAGACAATATAAATGATATATCATATAATTGTTATATAACTAAAAATGATATAAGAGGAGCGAATAAAATGGTTTATCAAGAAATCCCTACATCAGTTAAAAATTTTATGAATACGATTACAGAAAAGTGCCAAGAGCATCCACGTTGGGCAGAGAATTTTAACGCTTGTTTTGCAAATACATTGCTAACAACCGTTAAACGCCAAGAAGATGGAACGACTTTTGTTTTAACAGGAGATATTCCAGCGATGTGGTTACGTGATTCAACAGCGCAAGTTCGTCCTTATTTAGCCATCGCAAAAGAAGATTCAGATATTGGAGATATGATTGAAGGGTTAGTAGAAAAACAATTTCAATATATTCAGTTAGACCCTTACGCAAACGCTTTCAATGAAACGGCAAATCACGCCGGTCATCAAACGGATCATACGAAGATGAATCCATGGATTTGGGAACGCAAATATGAAATTGATTCCTTATGCTACCCATTGCAACTAAGCTACTTATTATGGAAAGCAACTGGCCGAACCACTCAATTCAATCAAACGTTTAAAGCAGCAGTGAATGAAGTTTTAACAGTCTGGGAAATTGAACAAGATCATAATCGGTCTGCGTATCAATTTGAACGCGATACAACAAGAGAAGAAGATACGTTAGTAAACAGAGGTCGAGGAACAGAAGTTGCGCCAACAGGTATGACGTGGTCTGGTTTTAGACCAAGTGATGATCGCTGTATTTATCATTACCTAGTTCCGTCTAATATGTTTGCTGTGGTTGTTTTGGACTATTTAAAAGAAATTTTTGAGATGATTTTAAAAGAAGAAGAACTGATTCCCCGAATCACAGCTTTACGAGAAGCGATTCAAGAAGGTATTGAAAAATATGGAAAAACAACGAATAAAGCTGGTGAAACAGTTTTTGCATATGAAGTAGATGGTCTAGGAAATGCTAGCTTAATGGATGATTCCAATGTGCCTAATTTATTAGCCGCTCCTTATTTGGGCTATTGTTCGCCAGAAGATGAAGTCTATTTAACAACAAGAAAAACCCTGTTAAGCAGTGAGAATCCTTTCTTTTATGAAGGTGAATTTGCGAAAGGAATCGGAAGCTCCCACACACCAGAGAACTATATTTGGCCAATTGCGATGGCAATGGAAGGGTTGACGACTTCTGATAAGTCAGAAAAAGAACGAATTTTAAATACGCTAGTTGCAACAGACGGTGGGACGAATTTAATGCATGAAGGCTTTGATGTTAATGACCCAAATCAGTACACTAGAGAGTGGTTTTCATGGGCAAACATGATGTTTTGCGAGTTAGTAATGGATTACTTTGATATTCAAATCGAGAAGTAGAAAGGAATGGAAAGCATGAAAAAAGTATCAATTATTGCCCATAGTCACTGGGATCGAGAATGGTATTTACCCTACGAACAGCACCATATGCGATTAGTAGAATTAATGGATGATTTGCTTGAGTTATTTGAAACGGATCCTGATTTTAACAGTTTCCATTTAGATGGACAAACGATTATTTTAGACGACTATTTACAAGTCCGACCAGAAAAAAAAGCATTAGTCCAAAAATACATTACAGAAGGAAAATTAAAAATTGGTCCCTTCTACATTTTGCAAGACGATTTCTTAACGAGCAGTGAATCCAACACCCGCAATATGCTGATTGGTATGGATGAAAGTAAAAAATGGGGAGTACCAGTTCAACTTGGTTATTTTCCAGATACTTTTGGAAATATGGGGCAAACTCCGCAGATGATGAAACAAGCTGGGCTAGATGTTGCGGCATTTGGTCGAGGAGTGAAGCCGACAGGTTTTGATAATGTAGTGATTAATGATGAAAAATATGCTTCTCAATACTCAGAAATGTGGTGGGAAGGTCCAGATGGTTCTAAGATTTTAGGTCTGTTGTTTGCCAATTGGTACAGCAATGGAAATGAAATTCCAGTTGAAAAAGAAGCCGCAAAAGCCTTTTGGGCGAAAAAATTAGCAGATGCAGAAACGTATGCATCGACGGATCATCTATTAATGATGAATGGTTGCGATCATCAACCCGTTCAAAAAGACTTATCAAAAGCCATCGCAGTAGCCAATGAATTGTATCCAGAGATTGAATTTGTGCATACTGATTTTGATACGTATTTAACGGGACTCAAAGAAGCCTTACCTGCTGATTTAAGTACCGTCACTGGGGAATTGACTTCACAAGAGACTGACGGCTGGTATACGTTGGCGAACACTGCTTCTGCACGGATCTATTTAAAACAATGGAATACTCGTGTTTCAAGACAATTAGAAAATATTGCAGAACCTTTAGCAACAATGGCTTATGAAGTGACAAAAGAGTATCCACACGATTCATTGCGTTACGCATGGAAAACATTGATGCAAAACCATCCTCACGATAGTATCTGTGGTTGTAGTGTGGATGAGGTTCATCGGGAAATGATGCCACGTTTTGAAAAAGCCAATGAAGTTGGAAAATTTGTTGCCGATGAAGCAGCACGCCAATTAATAGCTGCTATTGATACAGCTAGTTTACCAGAGAATGGAATTCCATTTGTTGTATTTAACACGAATGGTTCAGAAAAAACAGGTCTGGCAACGATTCGTTTGGAAATCAAACGTTTGCCATTTGCTAGTGGTTTGCCAGAAACCCTCTATCAAACGTTAAAAGCAGAAGATTTCCCTACGTTTAGTGTAAAAAACAGCAAAGGAGAAGTTGTTTTAGCTGAAATTAAAGATGATGGAGTTGAGTTCGGATACGATTTACCAAAAGATCGTTTTAGACAGCCCTTTATGGCACGATATGCACGAGTTGAAATTCCAATGGAAGCCATGACAGGTTTGAGCTGGGAAACATTTATGTTAGTAGAAACAGAAAAAAATCTGCAAGAAGCGTCAGACGAACTTATTAACGAGCTCGAAGGCACAATGGAAAATGAGTACCTTAAAGTTACGATTGCTTCTAATGGCATCTTGACGGTTCTTGATAAGGAAACGAATCACACCTATCACGACTTATTGAATTTTGAAGATGTCGGAGATTTAGGAAATGAATACATTTTTAAACAACCTGCTAATGATCAACCGATTTATTCTAAAAATAGTCAAGCGACAGTCAAGACTCTTAATAATACAGCCAGCTATGGAGAAATTGAAGTTATCCAACAATTGGACATTCCAATTTCAATGGATGAACGCTTAGAAGAAGAACAAAAAGCGGTTGTTGAATTCCGTTATCGTAAAGCAGAACGCAGTAAAAAACTTGCTCCGTTTACTCTAACCACTAAAATTTTATTAGAAAAAGGTAGCAGACAACTAAAATTCACCACTCACTTTGATAACCAAATGAAAGATCATCGACTTCGTGTTCTTTTCCCAACAGGAATTGAGACAACGGTTCATTATGCTGATAGTATTTATGAAGTTGTTGAAAGACCTAATACCACCGATAGTGCGTGGGAAAATCCAACGAATGCACAACATCAGCATGCTTTTGTGAACGTAAAAGATCAGCGTCAAGGTGTAACCGTAGCTAATTTTGGCTTAAATGAGTACGAAATTTTACCTGAAGACACAACCATTGCGTTAACCTTATTGCGTAGTGTTGGAGAGCTTGGAGATTGGGGATATTTTCCAACGCCAGAAGCGCAATGCCTAGGAGAACAGGTTGTCGAGTATGCCCTATCTTTCCACGGCTCAGCGGATGCCGTTCAGACGTATCATGAAGCAATGACGTTCCAAGTTCCGTTTAGTACGTATCAAACGGATCGTCATCAAGGGTCATTGCCGCTAACCCATTGTTTTGCGGATTTAGAAGGCGAAAAAGTTGCCTTAACGGCCTTTAAACGAAATGAAGCTACTTCTGAAATCGTTACACGAGTGTATAATTTAACAAATGAGCAAACAACGTTTAACTTAACGATTCCTAATCAAACTCCGTATGTTTGTAATTTAATTGAAGAAATATCTGATGCTAAGCCGACAAAAGTAGTAGCTCCTTATGAAATTATTAGCTATCGTTGGCAAAAAGGCAATTAAACACGAGTGAAAAAACACTATTTTCTATAGTGTTTTTTCGCTATAAATTGCGAATTTAATAGAATCATGTAAAATAAAAGAAACGAATTCTTTAGGAGGAACGTAGATGGCAATTTTAGCTTTTGACTTAGGAGGAACGGCAGTAAAATACGGAATTTGGGAAAACAATCAGTTGCAAGAAATTAGTAATTTCAGTACCCCAACTTCTTTTGATGAATTAGAAGAAAAAATGAAAGCGGTTTTAAATGAGCTTGAATTAAAATATGAAATAGTGGGTATTGGGATTAGTGCACCGGGCACTGTAGATACTCAAAAAGGAGAAATTGGTGGAATCAGCGCCATTCCTTATATTCATCGTTTTCCCATCAAAGCCCATTTTGAGCACAGCTTTAATCGACCTGTGACAATTGAAAATGACGCCAACTGCGCTGCCCTAGCTGAAATGTGGCAAGGCGCTGGTAAGGGAAAGAAAAATGTATTGTTTGTTGTCATTGGTACAGGAATTGGCGGAGCAGTAATCATGGAAGGGAAGTTGCAAAAGGGGAAACATCTTTATGGCGGTGAATTTGGTTTAATGATTTTGGATCGTGGAGAAAGCTTTAGCGAGCTAGGAACAGCAGCCAATATGGCGAAACGTTATTCAGAAAAAAAAGGAACACTCTATACAGGGGAAGAGGTTTTTGAAAGAGCCAATCAAGGAGAAGAAGATGCCTTGGAAGCTGTTCATGAATTTTATCACTATTTAACAGTCGGGCTGTATAATTTACAATTCACAGTAGATCCAGAATTGATTATTATTGGTGGCGGAATTTCAAAAAAAGAAGAGCTTTATCCTGAAATCAACCAGCGAATGGAAGTCTTATTAGCTAAAAATGAGCTGAAAGACTTTGTCCCTCAAGTGGTCCCTTGTGTGTATCGAAATGATGCGAATTTGGTAGGGGCAGTTGCAGTATTTAGTGAGCGTTATCCGAGTTTAAACTAAAAAAACATTGAGCTAATTCAATTAGCTCAATGTTTTTTTAGTTGGATTCAGAAATTGAGAAAGGAACTTCTTTAGTTGAATAGTCATGGTAAGTTGGCGCTAGTCCTAATGTAAAATGAAGACTTGCTCCCTCTAGTAAGGTTTGATGAGTTAAAAATAGAGGGCGATAGTCTTGTTGATTCACTTTCAAATTGGCAACAAAATTTGCTTGGGGAACGTTATTGTCTGTTTCAATCGTCAAAGCCTTTCCATTTGGCAAGTGTATCTTAACTGAATCAAACAATGGAATGCCAAGGACATATTCCCCACTACCTGGGGTTACTGGATAAAAGCCGAGAGCACTAAAGACAAACCAACCAGACATGCTCCCATTATCTTCATCCCCTGGAAAGCCATCAAAACCACTATTAAACAAGCGTGTCATGAGTTGTTTCACTACAACTTGAGTGGAAGCAGGTTGACCTACATAATTAAACAAGTAAGGCAAATGGAAGCTAGGTTGATTTGAAAGAGCTAACTGACCATAATCAACAGCGGCCATTTCACTCATTTCATGAATTTCAAAACCATAGCCAAGCACATCAAATTCAGGCGGTTGGTTGCACAAATCAGTTATTTTTTTGAAGAATGCTTCCTTTGAGCCATAAAGCTTAATTAAACCTGCAAAATCCTGGTAGACAGCAAAACTATTTTGCCATGCGCTGCCTTCTGCGTAATCAAGACCCCAGTTCAGATCGTTAAAATGTGGTCTGAATTCCCCTTTTGTATTTTTCGCCCGCATCAAGCCAGAATCAGGATCAAATAAATTCTGATAATTTAAAGCATTTGAGCGGTACGTTTTAGCCAACTCGGTTTTTCCTAATAAATCAGCTACTTGGCTAATACAAAAATCACTATACGCATAATCCAAGGTGTGGTTCACACTTTCATGGTGATCCAGTGGAACGTAGCCATATTTCAGGTAATCGGTTGTCCCTCTTCGACCATAATTTGGATCTTTACTTTGAGTCGTAGCAGCATGGAGCATGGCAGATAAAAATTCTTCTAGTTGAACTTGATTAACGAGACCTTTCACTGCAGCGTCAGCAATAACAGCATCTACCAAGGTTCCTGGCATCAGTCCGCGTTCATCAGGTGAAAGCCATTTAGGTAAGTAGCCTGTTTCGCGATAGGAAGTGAGCAAACCCTCCAAAATTTCTTGATATTCAGTAGGAGCAATCAAAGAATAGAGAGGGTAGACGGTTTTGTAAGTATCCCAAAAACCATTATTTGTGTACAAAATACCATTAGCGACTTTTTTAGTAGTTGTATTGTAGTGAATCGGTTGATTATCTAATGTAAGCTCGTAGAATTTTTGTGGAAATAAAAACATTCGGTACAAGCAAGTGTAAAAAGTTTTCACCTGTTCTTGATTGGAGCTTTGAATCTCAATTTTAGATAGATAATGAGTCCAACGATCTGCTGCAAGAGTCTTTAAATCTGCAAATGAATGTTCAGCTAGTTCACGTTGGTAATTTAATTGAGCCTGCTCAATACTGATATAAGAAGTGGCTAATTTAATAGATGCCTGTTGATTCGACAATGTCAAAAAACGAAGAATAAAAGCTTTATCTTGCCCGTTTAATTCAGTAGCTGAGATAAAGTCATCGCCATTAAAGTAGCCCGTTTTAGCTAAGTCAATAGAAGCATCAAAAGTCATTGTGAAGTAGAGTTTAAAATTTTCATCTAAACAACCTGAGAAATTTGAAATAAAACCGGTTAACGTCGAAGTTTCAACATCAAGTTGATAAGAGGATTTGCCAGGTGCTTGTAAAATAAAGCCAGGATCATCTTTCTGTGGATAGGTTAGTTTTAAACTGGCGCCGCGTTCAGTAGGGGTCAATTCAGTTGTAATTTGATAGCGCTGTTGCTTTATTTTTAAATAGTGAGGTTGAAAAATCGCTTCTTCAGGTCGATAGGAGCTTTGATAGCTAAACACATCTCCTTTTAAATAGGTTCCTGTAACCGGTGTCATTAAGATATGTGCAAAATCGCCCATCCAAGGACTTGGTTGATGGCTAATTCGAATTCCTTGAAAGGTGCGGTGAAGTGGATTGAAAAACCAACTAGATTCATGATTGGTTTGCGGAACATAATGATTCATTCCAAAAGGCAAACTTGTGTAAGGTAAGGTATTTCCATTTGAAAAACTGTGACTGTTATGAGTACCTTGTCGTGTGTCAATAGACTCTAGCATAATAAAACCTCTCTTTTTGTTTTATTTGATATATCAATACAACTATTTTAACATATCTATAAAAGGTTTGTAAGGTGTTTGCGAAATGTTGTAATTCTTTTTAATGATATATCATTAAAAAGGGCTGAACTAAAATTTTTTTTAATAATTTTTCGGTAAAAATAAAGTTGAAAAGATGATTGTTATTATTTTTATATTTGGTATAATCAAGCTTAGATTTCAGGAATGCTATTATCAATAAAACAAATCGAAATGGTTTCAAGGAAAGTTTCAAATTCACAAAGCAAGTCAAAATTCAATTAAAAGAGGATCAGAAAAATGGAAGTAAATCATGACAGAAGAAGTCATATGAACAAAGTAACACTAGGTGGAATTTTAGTTGCGTTAGGTGTTGTTTATGGCGATATCGGAACGTCACCACTTTATGTAATGAAAGCTATTGTAAAAGGAAATGGTGGTTTAGCTAATATTTCCGAAAACTTTATTTTAGGTTCAGTTTCACTCGTATTTTGGACGATTACCATTTTAACAACCATTAAATACGTCTTAATTACGTTACGGGCAGATAACCATGGTGAAGGTGGGATTTTCTCCTTATATACTTTAGTTCGAAAGCAAGCCAAATGGCTCATCGTTCCAGCTATGATTGGGGGCGCCACGCTCTTAGCAGACGGAATGCTCACCCCGGCGGTAACAGTAACGTCAGCCATTGAAGGATTAAAAGAGATACCGGTATTTAGTTCGTTCTTTGGTGAAAACCAACATATAATCATCGTAATTGTAATTACGATTATCAGTGCCTTGTTTTTAATTCAACGTTTTGGATCGGAAACTGTTGGGAAAATGTTTGGACCAATTATGATGGTTTGGTTTACAACCTTAGCTATTTTTGGGATTGTGAATATTACAAGAGATGTGACGTTGTTTAGAGCATTGTCCCCACACTATGCAATCGCAGTTCTTTTTAGCGATGAAAATAAAATGGGATTTTTCATTTTAGGTGGTGTTTTCCTAGCAACAACAGGTGCAGAGGCGTTGTATTCTGATTTGGGACATGCGGGAAGAAAAAACATTTACGCAACATGGGGCTTTGTAAAATTAAGTCTAGTTTTAAATTATTTTGGTCAAGCTGCATGGTTATTAGATGCCAAAAATGATCCTCGATTATTAGCAATGAAAGATATGAACCCTTTCTTTCAAATGATGCCAAAACAATTCTTGATTTATGGTGTCGTAATCGCTACATTAGCCGCAATCATAGCCTCACAAGCCTTGATTTCTGGTTCGTATACACTTGTTTCAGAAGCCATTAAATTGAATCTATTGCCACGTCTTCACAGTCGCTATCCATCAAGTTCAAAAGGACAAGTTTACATTTCAACAGTCAATACAATCCTTTGGGCAGTGTGCGTAGGAGTGGTGTTATTCTTTAGAAGTTCTGATCGAATGGAGGCCGCCTATGGTTTAGCCATTACGGTCACTATGTTGATGACGACTATTTTATTGTACAATTATTTGATTAAAATTCATTGTCCAAAATGGGTTGCAATGGGAATGTTGCTTTTCTTTGGCGCTTTTGAATTTTCATTCTTCCTATCAAGTGCCGTTAAATTTATGCATGGTGGTTTTGTAACTGTGATTATAGCACTGGCTATTCTGTTTGTTATGTTTATCTGCATTCGCAGCTACAAAATTAAAATGCGCTTATTGGAAAATGTGCCATTAGCAGATTATAAAGATCAGTTGGTGCAATTAACTCATGACGCAGACCGTACAAAATATGCAACAAACTTAGTTTATTTAACCAATTGTGCCAAACCCGGACAAGTAGAATCTAAAATTATGTATTCTATCTTAGATAAACGACCAAAACGCGCAGATGTGTATTGGTTTGTAAATGTGGTTGTAACAGACGAACCCTATACCGCAGAGTACACCGTAGACAACATTGGTGGAACAGATTATATGATTAAGATTCAACTAAAATTAGGGTTTAGAGTCAATCAAAAACTCAATGTATTCTTACGACAAATCGTAACAGAATTAGTTGAAAGTGGCGAAGTAGACATTCAATCAAGAAACTATACAACCATTCCAGGACGTAAAGTCGGCGATTTCCGCTTTATCTTGATTCAAGAACAACTTTCCATGGAAACAGAATTAAACAGCTTTGAAACCTTTATAATGCAAGCGAAACTCATGCTGAAACGTCATACAGTTGAACCCGAAAAATGGTTTGGCTTAAATGCAAGTGACGTTGAAATCGAATACGTGCCATTATTCTTAGGGAAGCGGAAAGATTTGATGTTGAAGCGAGTAGCGAAGTAACGTGACATATAAAGCTATAAAAGACGATACAACCTTTAAATAGATGGTTGTATCGTTTTTTTTCACATAATAAATCAGCTAAACAAAAAAATGGTTGCGTTTTCAAAAAACATATGCTAACATAAAGACAATTAAGAACAGGCATGTGACTGGTAATGCAGGCAGGACCTAAATAAAGTATTTTTCAAAAAAGAGTTTCATTTTGATGAATGCAGTATTTAGATTCTGCCTGTTTTTTTTGCGTAGTGTTTGGCCAATACTACGTAACTACTTATAAAGGAGAAATTGTGATGAACTATAAAGAAACTGCTGTATCGATTCTACCGCTAATTGGCGGAAAAGAAAATGTATCACACCTTGAGCATTGCTCGACTCGATTACGTTTTACGTTAAAAGATAATGCTAAAATAGAAACTGAAAAACTTGAAAAAATTGATGGCGTCATTGGAGTTCGTCAAAATGTTCAATGTCAAGTCATTATCGGCAATGATGTTGTTGAAGTTTACGATGAAATGAAAGCTTTGTTAGGAGAACTATCAGAATCAGGCAGTTCAACTGAAAAACAAAAATGGGGAGCCGTAATATTAGATTTTATTATTTCTATTTTTCAGCCCCTTATTCCAGCCATTGCTGGTGGAGGTATTTTAAAATCATTATTGTTGCTTGCTTCTGTTACTGGAGTAATGAGCGATCAAAGCCAGACCTACCAAATTCTTAACTTAATCGGAGGTGCACCGCTTTACTTTTTACCTATTTTGGTTGCTATGACAACGGCAAATAAATTAAAAGTAAACCAGCTAGTTGCCGTATCAGCTGTAGGGGCACTGATTTTGCCAGAACTGTCTACTTTATTGACAGAAGGAGCTACTTTTTTAGGCTTTGGTATAACGAATATTGCCTATGCTTCTCAAGTGTTTCCAGCAATTTTAACGGTATTATTTTATGCGCAAGTAGAAAAACTATTTACCAACTATTCACCAAAGCCCATTCGAATTTTCTTTGTTCCAATGATGAGTTTATTGATTACAGTACCAGTCGCACTACTTGTTTTAGGCCCATTAGGATATAATGTTGGGACTGTTTTTTCTACAGCAATCATTTGGCTTTATTCTCGCTTGGGTTGGGTTGCTACAGGAGTATTGGCAGCAGGCTTGCCCTTTATGGTAGTGACGGGTATGCACAAAGCCATGATTCCATATGCTGTTTCTTCAATAAGTGAAATTGGAGCGGAACTCCTTTACTTACCTGCTTCATTAGCTCATAACATTGCGGAATCTGGGGCCTGTTTTGCTGTAAGTATTAAAACAAAAGATCAAAAGCTACGTTCTACTGCGATATCTGCAGCAATTTCAGCACTCTTTGGGATTACAGAACCAGCTTTATATGGCGTAACCATTTTAAATAAACGTGTGTTGTATAGTGTGATGTTTGCAAGTTTAGTCGGAGGTAGTTTTGCAGGGATTATGGCCATTAAAGCTTTTGCATTGGTAGGACCTGGTTTAGCTAGCATTACGATGTTTGTCGATAAAGTAAATCCAATGAACTTAATTTGGGCATTTGTCACAGTAGGTATTTCCTTTGTAATTGGATTTATAGCTGTACTAGTTAGCTACAAAGATGAGGTTGAATTAGAAAAAGCTGATGAGGTCAACGAAGCTTCTAACGCAGACGCTGAACAATTAATCAGTCCAGTCGCAGGACAAATTATTTCTTTGAGTGAAGTCAAAGACGATGTCTTTTCAAGTGGGTTAATGGGAGATGGACTTGCGATCATTCCAGACGATAATGTATTGATTGCACCAGAAGACGGTGAAATTACCATGGTATTTGAAACAAAACATGCTTTAGGATTTAAAACAACTAATGGAGCAGAAATTCTATTTCACATTGGTCTAAATACCGTACAATTAGGTGGAGAAGGATTTGAAGTATTTGTACAAGTGGGGGATAAGGTCGTGAAAGGACAAAAATTGATTGAATTCAATCTGGAAAAAATTAAATCAGCTGGATTTGATCCAACGATTGTCTGTGTTGTAACAAATAAGGAAGCCTACACGGTTAAAACGTCTCATCAATCTGAGATGGTTACGAACCAGACGGATGTCTTATCCATTGTACCAATTATATAACAGAAAAAACGTGAAAATAGGAGGATATTATGAAAATTAAAAACACATTTCCAAAGAATTTTTTATGGGGTGGCGCAATTGCTGCCAATCAAGTAGAGGGGGGCTGGAATGTTGATGGAAAGGGCTTATCTGTAGCGGATATTGCTAGTTACAAACCACATGTAGATAATAAAGATTATGCAGCTCATATGGATATTTCCACTTCAACAATTGAATCAGCGATGGCTGATAAAACAGACAAATGGTACCCAAAACGTCGAGGAATTGACTTTTATCATCGCTACAAAGAGGATTTGGCATTGTTTAGCGAACTAGGATTTAAAACTTTACGTTTGTCTATCGCGTGGACACGTCTCTTTCCAACAGGTGAAGAAGAACAACCAAACGAAAAAGGAATCGCCTTTTATCGTAGTGTATTTAAAGAGATGCAACGCCTAGGAATCAAACCAATTGTTACGCTGTCCCATTATGAAATGCCATTATCTCTTAGTTTAAAGTACAATGGATGGGTTAATCGTCGAGTGATAGATGATTTTGTTCGTTTTGCAACCGTTTGTTTCGAAGAATTTGGTGAATACGTTGATTACTGGTTGACGTTTAATGAAATTGATAGTATTCATCGTCATCCATTTACAACAGCTGGGATTGTGCCAGACAAGTGTCAACCTGGAAAAGAAGAGCAAGAAATCTATCAAGCATTGCATCATCAATTTGTTGCAAGTGCATTAGTAACAAAAATAGCGCATGAAATTAATCAAGAAAACAAAGTAGGCTGTATGTTGACTAAGTTAATGACCTATCCACTAACTTGTGATCCTCTTGATGTTGAACTTACATTAAAGAAAAATTTAGAAAATAATTTTTATACGGATGTTCAAGTGAAGGGAGAATATCCTAAAATGATTGAAGTTGCTTTAAAAAATAAAGGAATTGACATTAAAATAACTCCAGAAGAACGACAAATTTTGAGAGAAAATACGGTTGATTTTCTTTCGTTCAGTTATTATATGTCGATGGCAGAGTCTGGAGATCCTAAAGCGGAAAGAACTCCTGGTAATACTGTTTTAGGTGTTAAAAATCCATATCTACCATCAACAGACTGGGGATGGCAAATCGATCCCAAAGGACTAAAAATTGCCTTGATTGAATTATACGATCGCTATCAGCTACCGTTGATGATTGTAGAAAACGGAATGGGATCTGTTGATACGGTTGAAGAGGGACATATTCACGATCCCTATCGAATTGCTTATTTTAAAGCACATTTTCAACAAATGAAAGAAGCCATTGATGAGGGGGTCGATTTGATAGGATACACGAGTTGGGCGCCGATTGATTTAGTCAGCGCAGGAACATCTCAAATGTCAAAACGTTACGGATTCATCTATGTTGATACAGATGATGAAGGAAATGGCACATACAATCGCTCTAAAAAAGATTCCTTTGACTGGTATCAAGAGGTTATTGCCACAAATGGTGGAAGTTTAGAGGAGTAGTAGACAAGGAGAGGATCTGGATGATCTTAGTAAAAAAAGTATTGAATTCAAGTGTAGTTCTTGTGGAAAAAGAAGGACAAGAAATGATTGCTCTAGGGAAAGGAATCGGTTACGGTAAAAAAAGGGGCGATTTTATTTCCGATTCAGTAGTTGACCAAATTTTCTTGCCAATAGAAGAGCAGAAGTCTTCACAATTTGCTGAACTAGTTGATGAAATTCCAATGAAATTTTTTGAAATCACGAAAGAAATTGTTTCGATTGCAGAAGAAGAGTTAGCTGTATCACTGAATACAAGTATTTATTTAACCCTTTCCGACCACTTGCATTTTGCAGTTGAACGTAGTGAGAAGGGATTAAATACTTCGAATCGATTGTATTGGGAAATTAAAAATTACTATCCAAAAGAGCTTCATATTGGTGAGATTGCTTTAAACAAAATGAAAACGAGCTATCAAATTGAGCTACCAATTGAAGAAGCTTCAAATATTGCTTTTCATTTAATTAATGCTCAATCCGACAACCACGAGGACAAAGATGGGTTAAAAAAAGCTAAATTGGTTGGAACAATCGTTAACATGGTCCGCTATTCACTACGACAAGAAATTGATACAAATTCAGTACATTATACACGTTTTATCACCCATGTCCGCTTTTTTGTTGATCGTTTTTTTTCCGATGGTCTACTTCAAGAAAAGGAAGATGAATTGTACCGTCAAATGTGGTCTTTATATCCAGGTGCAATGGAAATTGCAACAAAAGTTAAAAATTATATCGATCAAAGCTACCATACACAAA
This sequence comes from Carnobacterium sp. GW821-FHT04C06, assembly GCF_059420345.1. Taxonomy (NCBI): domain Bacteria; kingdom Bacillati; phylum Bacillota; class Bacilli; order Lactobacillales; family Carnobacteriaceae; genus Carnobacterium; species Carnobacterium sp. GW821-FHT04C06. Next base: position 96,632 of record NZ_JBWKTN010000003.1, on the reverse strand, counting down.
TCCCGGAAAATGAATTGGTTTACCTTGGTGTTCATCTTAATCGTTTGATGAATCATTCTGCGATTGAAAATGACTAGTGTCTGATTAAATGATTCAACAAGTCTTGATTTGAAGTCAAGGCTTGTTTTTTTTAGCAAAGAAGATAAGAATAGCGATGACAACTAGTCTTGCTCAAAATAGTTAAAGACATTTTAACGAAATAAAGTTTTTTATTGACTAATGCCATCGACTCTCCTATTCTAAAGATACTACATAAAACGAAGGGAGAGACTATGAAAGCAAAAGGTCCGTTGTATATCGAAGTTGCTGAAAATATCAAATCTGCTATTTTAAATGGGGTTTACCCTGTTGGCACGCAAATCCCTACTGAAAATGAACTAGAACAAACCTTTAATGTTAGTAAAATCACAGTTCGTAAAGCGATTGAGATTTTATCGAATGAAGGCTATGTGGAAAAGAAAAGTGGCAAAGGAACAACTGTATTAAGTGATCGATTATTTAATAAACTGTCTAAAGCAGCCTCATTTTCTAGTATGATTGAAGCATCAGGTCACCATTTAACCAAAGAAATTTTAGCCGTAGAAAAAGTGAAACTAACCGTCGATCAAACAGAGCTAACCCAAATTTTTGGGAAACAAGCCTTTAAATTGACACGTTTTTATCGATTAGATGAGGAACCGTATATTTACTTTGAACATTACTTGCCAACTTTAGGAAATGAAAAAAACCTGATTCAAATGGAACAAATTTCTTTGTATAAATGGTTAGCTAGTCACCAAAAGGTGGTTGCTCGATTTCAAGATAGCTTTTCAGTGGAGGAAGTAAGCCAAGAAATTAAAACCTTGTTAGCCACCGATCAAAGCCACTTATTAAAACGAAAGCGAACTTCATATAGTCAAACAGGAGAAATCATTGAAATTTCGTATGCACTTTATGACACAATCAAGTATCCTTATTTGATTGAATATGAAATTTAATCCTTAATAAGGACGAAAAACAGCACAAAAAGCCACGGCTTAGTGCTGTTTTTTTTGTTCTTCATTTATTTAAAAAGAAAAGTCATGCAAGAAGTTAAAAAGAAAATAAAAAAACTGCACTTATTCAAGTGCAATCATCTACTATTGTATTTCAGCATAGATACCGATATATTTGGAATGTAAAGGGTTTTAATAAAGTGCTGAAGAAAGAAAGGATTGAGCAAGATGCAGCTATCAAAACGACAAATCAAAATAATCTTAGCCTTATTGGATTTAGAAAACGCCATTACAACCAAAGAATTAGCGGAACAGTTTCAAATGAGTATTCGCACAATCAAGTATGATTTAGACGCAATCAAAACATGGTTTACAAAAAAAGACAGTTTATTGTGTACACAGCGAAACAAAGGAATCTGGCTAGACGTGACAGACTCTAAAAGAATCGAATTAAAAAATGAATTGTTGCAAGTTGAGCGTTATGAATTGTATCCAGATCAAGAAATTAGAATACATCAAATGATTACGATTCTATGCTTGCAAACCACTTATTTAACCACCCAACAGCTTGCAGATGATTTAAAAGTCAGTAAAAGCACCATTGTAGCAGATTTAGAAAAATTAGAACAGGTCTTAATGAGCTACCAATTGCAATTGATTCGAAAGAACTATTTTGGTTACACCATCGTAGGAGCAGAAAATCAGATTCGGCTATTGCTAGAATTTATTATTCAAAAAGGAATTACGGATTACGATATTTACAATATTATGAACGTAATCACCAATCCCACAGAAGAAAGCAATCATCAGTTGAAATTAGCCATTCATAGCCAAATGCAACAAATCTACCAAGTGACCTTATTTGAAATCTCAAAAATCGTGAATCAAGAAGTGTTAGAGCAGTTCAATTATAGCGAAATTTTATCGATTATTTTACGCGTAACCATCGCTACTGCCAGAATGAATATCAATCACACCATTGAAAGCTATAAAATATTGCCCAATCAAGAACTATTGGAAAAGAAAAAAGAATTGCCATTCTTATTGATGCGACAAGTTTTTAGTTCCTATGAATTTCCAATATTGGAAGATGAGTACATTTATATTTTTAGTGATGTTTTAATGGCTTATGAAGAACACAATATAGCCGATTTAACGAGACAGATGATTGCATTTGTCAGCGAAAAAGAAGAGGTTGCATTCAATGGAGATCAGCAATTATTTACCAATTTATTCGCCCATTTATCATTGAAGCTGCATAAAAAATACCTGTTTGTAAATGAGTACAATCCCTTTACAGAAGATATTAAGCAACGGTATCCTTCTTTATTTCAAACGATTAGTGATGCTTGTCAAAAAGAAATTTCTAAATCCGTATCGATTATTAACGATTCTTTTATTTCGTACATTGCCTTGCATTTTCTCGTGTCATTTGAAAAATTAACGATCAATCAGACGATTGTGAGAATCGTTTACATTTGTTCTACCGGTTTAGGAGTGACGAGTCTCATTCAACAACGAATTATGGAAGAAGTTCCAAACGTTGAAATTGCTAGCTTTGCTTCTGTTTTAAAAGTAAAAGAAGTCCTTCAAGAAGTAGAGCCCGATTTAGTTGTGAGTATTTTTCCATTAGAAGATATACAACTGCCCTTCGTTAAAGTCAATCCCATCCCAACTAAATCAGATATCGCAACCATTCGTAAAATGGTAGAAGGAATTTTACAAGGAAATCCAAATAAAACAACGACAAAATTTTTGGCAAGTAAAGGAAAACCAAGTCAAAACGGAATTGAAGAAGAAAGCAGAGAATTAATTTTAATGGGATTTCTGGTATATGAGGAACTAATAAAATTATTTAATCAACGTATCCAAGAAGAGTACGAAGCAGCCTTTTTATTACATGTCTATATGATGGTTCATCGAATTTATTTTCAATCGCAATATGAAAATAAAGGCAATGTAGCACCAGATTCATTACTTAATTATCAAGAAGAAGTTGCTGAAGTTGAAAGCATTATGGCAAAAAATAAGTTGCCAATTAACAAAGCTGAAATCACAGCTTTATTACAATACCTAACCATTTAGGAGGAATAGATTTTGGAAAATCAAGTGACACAAGCGGTTGAAGAAATCATTTTAGCAAGTCACGACTCTGTTGCAACAAGAAAAATAATAGATTTTACGTTAGCAAAATTACGCACATTTGAAATTGTACCAACGGAAGTTCAATTGGTTGTATTAGCGAATCATTTAGGTGAAATGATTCGTCGTTCACAAACGAACGAAAGGATGATGCGTGTTGATCCGTTGATGTTTAGCGAGGTTTCTAAGGAGGCACTGGCTCTTTCTCAAGCAGTCGTAAAAGAAGTTGGAAATTTAGCCGTTGATGAAAAATATGTTTTATCGATTCATTTTGAAACAGCAAGACAAAATAAATTGAATTAACTAAATGAAATACAAACAATAATACTAGGAGGCAACAATTATGATAACAGTAGTCATTGCAGATCGATTAGGAAAAGGACAAAATGTCGCAAAAGGAGTAGAAGCAGCAGGAGGAAAAGCTGTTGTAGTACCAGGAATGGGGGCTGATATGCGTTTGGGTGACGTGATGCAACAAGAGAAAGCCGATTTAGGTATTTCATTTTGTGGCAGTGGAGGCGCTGGGGCGTTAACAGCAGCAACGAAATATGGCTATCCAGAACGACATGGCATGCGCTCAGTCGAAGAGGGAATCACGGCAATCAATGATGGAAAAACTGTTTTAGGCTTTGGTTTCATGGACCAAGAAGAATTAGGGAAACGGATTGTTGAAACGTATTTAAAAAAAATTGGATCCTAATAGAATAAAAAACACAAGAGGAGGAGATCCATTTGTCAGAAGTCAGATGCAAAAAAAGACAGGTGATTCGAGTAGAGGGAACTGGTAAAGAAAAAACACAAGCTTTTGCAAGTGCCTTAAATAGCATTCATACAAAAGTATTAAAGGAAAGCAATGAAGTTGTGCTACGTATTGAACCGCTAGATGTTCAGGTTCTTGTTGCAGAAGAGGCAACTTTTATAGAAAAATTTTTATTCTTGTTCTTACCCAGGACAAGAGTTACTTACCGGGTCGTTTTAAATGTTGAGATTGAAGTAACCTTAATCGAAATGGAGAAAGTAACCTTTGTCAAAAAAAAGATTTCTGATCCAAATGGTGTCTCCAATCCTTTTCGTAAAAAGAAATTGATTCAAAAGGAGGAAAGTTAGATGACGATTATTATTATTTTGTTGAAATCATTGTTTATCGGAGGCTTGGTGGGGTTTGCAGCTGGAGCTGGGGCAGCACGCATGTTCCATGCCCCGACAACACAAGGCCTAGGCGCCTTTAGAACGCTAGGTGAGATGAATGCTTGTGAAGGGGATGCGGCGAGTCATTTCTCATTTGGACTAGGTTTTTTCTTTAATGCTTGGGCATCAACGGTTGGAGCAGGTGCGTTTACGCAAGATATTACCCATCGTGTCATTCCCAACTGGGCAACGGCTGCTTTGATGATTAAAAATAAAAACGTAGCAGAAACAATGCATGATCCTAAAAAAATGAGTATTGCTGGCGGCGTGATTGGAATGATTTTAGTGGCATTCTTAAATACAACCGCTTCAGCAATTCCAGAAGCGTTACAAGTAACGGCAGTAGCTGTTTTAGTACCAGCAGCCAATCTATTAATCAACACGGTCATGCCAGTACTATTTTGGCTAGCTGCAATTGATGCTGGAAAACGTTCCGGTTTATGGGGAACGATCTTTGGTGGCTTATCTGCAATGGTTATGGGAAATGCAACACCAGGCGTAGTCCTTGGGATTCTAATTGGCAAAGGCGTGGATGAAATTGGTTGGAATCGTGTGACTAAGAGCATGATGGTAGCAGTTATTTTACTCTTTATTTTAAGTGGTTTCTTTAGAGGCTTTGATTTACAAATGCTAGAAAGCTTTAGAGTACAAATTCCACAATGGTTAGAAAACACTCACGGTATCTTTAATATCGGCAAATAATAAAAGAAGGTGGGAATAATAGATGAATGAACGAATTGAAAAACCAAATTTTTGGTTTGCGGATTGGTCGTTTCCAATCTTTGTTGGGCTTTTAGCGGCAGGTATTTTTGCCGGAACACATATGTATTTTGTATACGGCGTTGGAGCATTTAACGAGGTCGCAATTGTGGCAATGTTAAAAGCGGGAATGGATGGAGGTTCCTATGGCGCAGCTGCAGCTTTTGGTGCTAGTTTCTTATTTGCTCGCATATTAGAAGGGTCATTAGTCGGTATCTTAGATCTAGGGGGAGCGATTTTAACCGGAATTGGAATCGGTGTGCCAGCGATTTTGCTTAGTATGGGAATTGTTGCCCCAATTGAAAATTTTGCATTGGCATTATTAACAGGTTTAATTTGTGGATTGGCAACCGGAGGAATTATTGTATTGATTCGTAAGTTTACTATCAATCAATCAAATTCAACTTTTGGAGCAGATGTCATGATGGGAGCAGGAAATGCCTCAGGTCGATTTTTAGGTCCTTTGATTATTTTAAGCGCATGTGGCGCATCGATTCCAATTGGAATTGGTGCAACAATTGGCGCAGTCATTTTTTATCTTTGGAAAAAACCCATTGCAGGAGGAGCCATTTTAGGAGCCATGATTTTAGGAGCGATTTTCCCTATTGCTTTAGGAAGTTAGTTTTAAGAAGGCAAGAGGGATGAATCTAAAAAACAATTCAAGAAATCGTTTACATCTAAAGGTTATAATGTTATATTGTTTTTGTAAAACATTATAATCTTTATTTGGGAGGAACGTATGGATAAACTTGTTGAGTTATTAGAATCAAAAGTACTACCAGTAGCAACAAAAATTGGATCACAACGTCATATGACGGCGATTAGAAAAGGGATTATTGCAACGCTACCCTTAACAATTGTCGGATCATTTTTCACGATTTTGCTTAATATTCCAATTGATTCCGTTGCAGCCATCATTGAACCTTATAAATCTATTTTAGATGTTCCATTTCGATTTACAGTTGGAATCCTGTCTTTATATGCTACCTTTGGGATCTCATCTTCATTAGCCAAAAGCTATAAAATGGATAGTATGACCAGTGGATTACTGGCAGTTTTAGCCTTCTTAATTTCCACTGTGGTACCCACGCAAGTCTTAGATCCAGTCGATAAAGTAATTGAAGCAGGTCGTTATATTAATATCGCATCGCTAAGCTCGGCATCGTTATTTGGTGCCATTGTAACATCAATTATTTCAGTTGAGATCTATCGATTTATGAAAGAAAAGAATATTACCATTAAAATGCCAGAAGGTGTTCCACCTGAGGTTTCCAATTCATTTGTCGCTTTATTGCCAACAGCAGTCATTATTCTGTTCTTTTGGACAATTCGTTATGTTTTAGGTTTTGATATTAGTAGCTTCTTAAGTACGATATTGATGCCCTTGAAAGGCGTGTTAGCTGGGAATAGTTTATTTGGTGGACTTTTAACGGTCTTTCTAATTACTTTCTTCTGGGTTTTGGGAATTCACGGGCCAGCAATTATGGGACCAGTGATTCGTCCTTTCTGGGATATTTCAATTGCAGAAAATATGGATGCTTTTCAAGCTGGAACAAATGCCCATCAATTGCCTAATATCTTTACAGAACAATTCTTACAATGGTTTGTCTGGATTGGTGGAGCAGGAGCGACGCTTTCGTTAGTCGTTTTATTCCTCTTTTCAAAATCAGAATATTTACGTAGCTTAGGAAAATTGTCACTTTTACCAGGATTATTCAATATCAATGAACCGATTATTTTTGGTGCACCCATTGTAATGAATCCAATTTTAGGTTTGCCATTTATTCTTGCTCCGTTAGTTACAACAACATTATCTTATATTTTAACAGTGACCAATGTCGTCCCAATGATGACAGCAAGGTTGCCATTTACAGTTATTTCACCGATTGCAGCTTGGATTAGTACGAACTGGAGTATTATGGCGGGAATTTTAGTTATTATCAACTTCTTTATTTCCTTAGCTATCTATTATCCATTCTTTAAAGTTTTTGAAAAACAACAATTAGCTCGTGAACGAGAAGCAGCTGAAATGAACTAAATTTAAGAAAAGGAATGGGGGAAAGTCCTTTGGCTTTCTTCCTTGGTGAGAAAAATGCAACTAATTTATTTTATTGGATTTGTCGTTTATTTTATCGGGTGTCAATATCTTGTAGAAAAAGAAAAAATCCCTAAAGAAATAATGGATTGTTCTGCACTGAAATTAATTTTAGGTGGTATTTTTGTAATTGTTTTAAGCATGGTGATGGGTGTTTTATTATCGATTGCCGTTCCACTAGTAGTGGCAATGACCATGTTAGTGGCAAGTATTATTGCTGGCAAATACCGTAAAGTATTTAATGAAATGGAAAGAGGCGGGAAAATATGAAGAGACGTTTAGGTGTATCCATATACCCAGATCATAGTGATGTAAAAGTAGATGAAGCCTATTTAAAAAAGGCAGCAGAGTATGGATTTTCAAGAATTTTTATGAGCATGTTAGAAGTAACGGAAGGAAAAGAGGCTGTTGCAACTAAATTTACTCATATTATTCATTTTGCGAAAGAACTGGGATACGAAGTTATTTTAGATATTGCCCCGTCTATTTTTGATGAGCTAGCCATTTCATATGATGATTTAAGCTTTTTCCATCAGCTAGGAGCAGACGGTTTACGGTTAGATGTTGGTTTTGATGGAAACAAAGAAGCGATGATTTCTTTCAATCCATATGAAATGATTATTGAATTAAATATGAGTAATGATGTAGCCTACCTAGATAACATCTTAACTTATCAAGCCAATAAACCAATGTTGTATGGATGTCATAATTTTTATCCACAAAATGGAACGGCATTGCCATTTGATTTCTTTATGAAATGCAACGAACGTTTTAAAAACCAAGGATTAAGAACAGCAGCTTTTGTAAATTCTCAAGTAGGAAAGATGGGTCCTTGGGACATTAATGATGGATTGCCAACAGTCGAAATGCATCGTTTTCTTCCCGTTGAAGTTCAAGCAAAGCATCTATTTGCTACGAATAGGATTGATGACGTGATTATAGGCAATGCATATGCATCAGACGATGAATTAAACGCTTTATCACAAATAAATCCTTATCAAGTGACCTTTGATATTGAGTTTGTGGCAGACGTTAATCCTGTGGAAAAAGAAATCGTTAAAACAATGCAACATTACCGCCGAGGGGATATTACGGATCAAGTGATCCGTTCCACAGAAGTACGCAAAAAATTTAAAAATCATGAAAATAAACCACATGATCATTTACAGATGTTCCAAAAAGGCGACATTGTGATTGGCAATGATCAATTTGGCAAATACAAAAATGAACTACAAGTGGTTTTAGAGCCTCATCAGGATGAGCGTAAAAATTTAGTTGGACACATTATCCCTGAAGAGCACATCTTGTTGGACTTTATCTACCCATGGAGTAAGTTTAAATTCAACGAAAAGTGAGGCGTAACATGGTAGATTTATACATTAAAAATGGAAAGAGTGTTACAGGAAAATCAATTGAAGTTGCCATTGAAGCTGGGAAAATTACTGCAGTTGCAGAAAAACTATCGGTGACAGCTAAAAAAGTGTTAGATTTAAAGCATCAATCCGTTGTATCTGCTGGTTGGATCGATGACCATGTGCATTGCTATGAAAAAATGACCTTGTATTATGATTCACCCGATGCAATTGGAATTCCCAAAGGCGTAACGACGGTAATCGACGCAGGAACAACTGGTGCAGAAAATATTGGAGATTTTTATCAATTAGCGAAAAAGGCCAAAACCAATGTCTATGCACTGGTGAATATTTCAAAATGGGGCATTGTCGAGCAAGATGAACTAGCTGATTTGAAAAAAATCAAAGAAGAGTTGATTCACGAAGCGTTGCAAGAATATCCTGATTTTATCGTAGGAATCAAAGCAAGGATGAGCAAGACTGTAGTTGGAGAAAATGATATTGTACCACTAGAGTTGGCTAAAAATATCCAAAAGAAAAATGAAAATTTACCTTTAATGGTACACATCGGATCGGCACCACCTACCTTAGATGAAACGTTAGCTTTAATGGAAAAAGGCGATATAGTAACCCACTGTTTCAATGGAAAAGAAAATGGAATTTTAGACAGTGAGGGACGGATTAAACCTTTTGTTTGGGATGCATACCGTCGTGGTATTCTTTTTGATATTGGACACGGAACAGATAGCTTTAATTTTCATGTGGCTCAAGTGGCTCAAGAAGCGGGGCTAACGCCTCAAACGGTTAGTACCGATATTTACCATCGAAATCGTGAAACAGGTCCAGTCTACGATTTAGCGACAACGCTTGAAAAAATGCGCACTTTAGGATATACCTTAGAAGAGCTAATGCCGATGGTAACAACAAATCCAGCCCGTGCTTTCCATTTAGCAACTAAAGGCGAATTGAAGCCTGATTTTGATGCGGATATGACTATTTTTAATGTAGTAGCGGGTGAAAAAGGGTTAACAGATTCAAATGGTGGAACAAGAAAAACCAATGAATTGATTCAGCCAATCTACACAATCGTTAATGGCGAAGTTTATCCAGTAGGAGGAAACTGAAATGAATAGTTACGAAAAATACAATCTAAAAGAGGTTATTAATGCAAGTGGAAAAATGACCATCTTAGGAGTTTCGAAGGTTAGTGATGAAGTTCTTGCAGCCCAACAATTTGGAGGACAGCATTTTTTTGAGATGGCGGATTTAACGATTCAAACGGGGAAACACATTGCGAATTTGCTAGGTGCAGAAGATGGAATTGTTGTTTCTTCAGCTTCAGCAGGAATTGCCCAATCGGTAGCTGGAGTAATTGGAGAAGGAAATTTGTATCATGTGTACCATCCGTTTACAAATCAGATTACTAAACGTGAGATTATTCTACCGAAAGGTCATAATGTTGACTATGGAACACCTGTAGAAGTGATGGTTGAATTAGGCGGCGGGCAAGTCGTTGAAGCGGGCTACGCAAATATGTGCTCAGCTGAACACTTAGAAATGATGATTACGCCAAATACTGCGGCGATTCTCTATATTAAGAGCCATCATACTGTGCAAAAAAGTATGTTGACGGTTGACGAGGCGGCAGCTGTAGCCAAACGTCATAAGTTGCCACTGATTGTGGATGCAGCAGCAGAAGAGGATTTAGTGAAATACCGTGAAGCAGGCGCTGATTTAGTCATTTATAGCGGTGCTAAAGCATTAGGCGGACCAAGTTCTGGACTAGTGATTGGAAAAGCGAGCTTTATTGAGTGGGTTCGTCTGCAAGGAAAAGGCATTGGTCGTGCCATGAAAATTGGAAAAGAAAATATTCTAGGCCTAACCACAGCAATTGAAGAATATGTACGAGATGGTAGCGAGTCAGGAACATCTATGAGAACTCGTTTAGAACCTTTTATTAAAGAGTTGAATCAACTGCCTCATCTTCAAGCCAGCGTGGAACAAGACGGAGCAGGACGTGAGATTTACCGAGCGAAGGTTCAAATTAAAGATTCTGCTCCACTGAGTGCAGTAGAAGTGATTAAAAAGTTAAAAGAAGGCCAGATTGCGATTTATACAAGAGAATACCGCGGAAATAATGGCATTATTGAATTTGATATTCGTGCTGTAAACGAGAAAGAAATGCAACAAATCGTGACTCGTTTGGCAGAAATTTTAAAATAAATGACTTAAAATGAAAGAAGGAACCCCATTATGAAAAAAACACCCAATTATTTAGAAGACCGTATTTGTTTAAATGTCTTAGCCAACTCTGTTGAAAACGCCATGGACTGTTATAAAGCAGCGGATGGGCATATCGTGCTCGGAGTTTTATCAAAAAATTATGACAGTGATGAGGCAGCAATTGCCGATATGGAACGCTACCAAGCTGCAACTAACAATGCCTTATCAGTTGGTTTAGGGGCAGGAGATCCGAATCAAAGTCAAATGGTGAGTCGCATCTCAGGAACCTTACAACCGCAACATGTAAATCAAGTATTCACAGGTGTTGGAACAAGTCGCGCTTTATTAAATCAATCAGAAACAATTGTCAACGGACTGATTTCACCTACTGGAAAAGTAGGTTTAGTGAATATTGCAACAGGGCCACTAAGTAGTCAAATGCCTGCTGGAGAAGTGACAATTGAAACGGCAATTGCATTGTTAAAAGATATGGGAGGCAGCTCCATCAAATTTTTCCCAATGAAAGGCTTGCAACATATTGAAGAATACAAAGCTGTAGCCAAAGCTTGCGCTGAACATGACTTTTATTTAGAGCCAACAGGTGGGATTGATCTTGAAAACTTTGAAGAAATTGTTCAAATCGCTATTGATGCAGGCGTAAAAAAAGTTATTCCTCATGTCTATAGTTCAATTATTGATGCTACAACAGGTGATACACGCCCCGAAGACGTGAAGACTTTACTAGAAATGATGAAAAAAACACTCGCTTAATCAATTTTAGAAAAAGGAGCTACCTATGAAAATTTTAGCATTTGGCGAAGTGATGATGCGTTTGACGCCACCTCAGTATAAATTGATTCAACAAACAGATAATGTAGATCTAAGCTTTACCGGAACAGGAGTCAATATTTTGAGTAGCTTAGCTCATTTTGGGTACGAGACATCAATGTTAACCATCTTACCAGACAATCAAGTAGGAAGAGCAGCAGCAGGCGCTATTCGAAGCCTAGGTATCAAAGATGAATTCGTTCGTTATCAAGGCGATCATATGGGACTTTATTTTTTAGAGATGGGCTTTGGCAATCGGCCTTCGGAAGTGACGTATTTAAATCGTTTAGCTAGCTCCTTTGGTGAAAGTACCCTTATCGATTATGATTTAGCAACAGCGGTCGCTAACAGTGAGGTGATCCATATTTGCGGTATTGCGTTAATGTTGTCAGAAGGGACTAGACAAGCAGCTTTTAAATTGGCTGAATTGGCACATCAGACGGGTAAAAAAGTTTGTTTTGATTTCAATTACCGGCCAAGTTTAAATAAACACAATAGTCACGAATGGGTAAAACAACAATTTGAGGCAATTCTACCCTATTGTGACATTGTGATTGGGGGTATAAGAGATTTAACAGAGTTGATGGATTTTAAAATTCCAACAGAACTGGAAGGTTCCATTGAACAGTTAGCCTATGTTAGCCAAATGTTTGTCAAGCAGTATCAATTAACGTACTTTGCAGGAACCATTCGTCAAAAAGAAACTACTCTATCCATTCGAGGTTTTGTAACAAGCAACCAAGAATTCGCCCTGAGCCAGCCAATGGAATTACAGATTTATGACCGTATCGGAACTGGGGATGCCTATGCTGCAGGGATTATTACAGGAATGATTGAGAAATGGGACAATCAAAAAATGGTTCAATTTGCAATCAATAATGCTGTTCTAGCCCACACGACCTTCGGGGATAGCCCTTTAATGAGAAGAGAGCAGGTAGAAGCGTTTAGTCAGGGAAACCGAGGGGACGTTATTCGGTAAGAAAGAATTTAAAGTAGAAAGAATCAGATCCGTTTTCCACTATGGAAGGGTTTGATTCTTTTTTTTAAGGAAATAATTGTGTAAAAAAAAGAAGTTATCAACAAAAACAGAAAGCATCTGTGGATAAAATTAGGAGTTACCCACAAAAAAATGTGCATAAGTATGTATAGCTGTTATTAAAACCGTAAAATCGGTTTTTTTAATCGGTTTAATTGCAGAAAAATAGATAAGTTATACACAACCTCTGTGAATAACTTAAATTCATTTATAATAGTTACCCACAGACCTGTGTATAAAAATATTTTTAAGAGGCTGTGTTGCTTTATTAGTTAATATAATTTTGATATTATGGTAAAGTTGTGACACTTAACTATAATTTTTAAAGGATGTGAACGGGTTACATGCTATTTAGTATAAAAAAAGAAGAATGGCTAGGAAATATAAGAAATGATTTATTTGCTGGATTAGTTTCTTCAATAGCATTACTTCCAGAAGTTGTTGGTTTTGCCATTATTGCAGGGGTAAATCCAATGACAGCTTTATTTGCTTCAGCGACGACCATTTTGGTAATTTCTTTTACAGGTGGAAGACCGGCTATGGTTTCTGCAGCTGCCGGATCGATGGCGCTTGTTATGGCTAGCTTAATCAAAAGTCATGGTCTTGAATATATGATTGCAGCAACGATCTTAACGGGTCTTTTGCAACTAATTTTAGGATACCTAGGGATTCAAAAATTAATGAAATTCATTCCAAAAACTGTTATGTTTGGCTTCGTAAATGCTTTAGCTATTTTGATTTTTTTAGCACAAATTCAACAATTGCCGGGGCAAACATTATGGACGTATTTTATGGTAGCACTCACTATTATATTGATGTACGCACTTCCAAAAATCATAAAAGCAGTCCCACCAGCATTAATTGTTATCCTGATCATGACCGTTGTGGCAATGATATTTCCTGAGTATTTGCAAAAAATTGGAGATATGGGAAACATGTCTACAGTTGTACCTATTTTGTCTTTTCCAACTGTTCCATTCACTATTGAAACACTTGTAATCATTTTTCCAACAGCGATTGCTTTGACAATGGTGGGGCTTATAGAATCTCTTTTAACGATTCCATTAGTTGATAAAATGACTGAAACTAAAGGGGATAGTAAAAGAGAGGTAAAATCGCAAGGTCTTGCCAATATAGTGACAGGATTATTTGGTGGTCCAGCAGGTTGCGCAATGATTGGGCAAGCTGTGATAAATGTAAAATCTGGAGGACGAAAAAGGCTTTCTACTTTTATTGCGGGAATAGCATTATTAGTATTAATTTTTGGGTTAAAGGATATGATGGTACAAATTCCTACGGCAGCTCTTATTGGAATTATGATTACCGTTTCATTTGAAACCTTTGAATGGGAGAGCTTGTCGCTTATTCGATCTTTTCAAATAACTGAGAGCATGATTATGTTAGTGACCATTAGTCTAGTTGTCTATACACATAATTTAGCAATTGGTATTTTTGTTGGAGTTTTACTAAGTTCTGTCATTTTCATGGCAAAATTAGCTAACATTTCTATCACTCAAGAGGAGAATGTATTTGTAGTAAGGGGACCTTTATTTTTTGCTTCTACACATGAGTTTCTTCACTATTTTGAATCTCGTGATTACGATAACGAGACACTTATAATAAATTTATCTGACTCACATATATTGGATCATTCTGGAATTGAAGCACTAAAGACCTTGATTATCAATACAAAAAAACAAAACAGAAAAATAGCCATTATTGGTTTAGAAATTCATAATCCTGAATTGCGTAATGAGATAGACTTACTTTTATCAGAATAATAAAAAATGAATTCAAAAAGATATGTACAAATAAAAAATAACTAAAGATAGCGTGAATCCGAAGGTTAGATTCACGCGTAAATTACATATTTAAAAACTCTATAATAATCGTTCAATAAAACGAACACGGCTAGTTTTTCAAATTATTAAATGAAACTAAAAATGCTCATCCCTATTTTGAAAAAGAATAGGAACACTAAACCACTAGTTCGTTACAAGTAAATTCAAAAGATAGCGAAAGGACAATTTAAATTCAGAGTTGCTTTTAAATAAGAATGCGAACTTATAAAAACATGAAGACATGAGTAATTTATGTTTTGTGATAAAATAGGAGATGTAAGGTGGGGATCTTGTTTTACCACAAAAAAAGCGTAAAATAAAACTTAATTTTACTAGAAAATTTAAAGAGCGAATTAAGTAGATATAGGAGGAACTCAATATGAAAAAAATTTTTAAGAAAAAAAGGATAGATGAAGATAAATTAGTAGAAAAAGAGCCTAAAGAAGAGAATCAAGTTTTAGAACAGAGTGACAAAGAATTTGACTCTTTTTTTTCAGAAGTAATAAAAAAAATGCCTTCTAAAACAGGAAAAGTCATTCTTAAAAGTTATGAAAGCTCAAAATTACGGGCTGAAAAAATACTTGAAAATAGTAAGAGTCAATTAGACGGACAGTTTGATGTGTTTCTAAAAGATGTCGATAGCCAAACAAGGAAAAAATGCCATACAATCATTCATGCAGCTTCCTTAACAGCAGCTATTATTGGCTGTTCTCCCATTCCTTTTTCAGACGCTTTTTTACTAGTCCCAGTGCAACTTACCATGATGGCTCGTCTGCATAAGTTATTTGGTCAATCATGGTCGGAAAGTTTAGGGAAAAGCTTATCAAAAGAATTGATAATTGTTGGGTTAGGAAGAAGTACCGTTGGAAATATAGTTAAATTAGTTCCAGGGGTAGGAACTGTGACAGGTGCAGCAATCAACGCTACGGTTGCGAGTACGATAACGGAAGCGCTAGGTTGGGTTACGGTAAAAATGTTAAATGATGGACAAGATATATTTGAAGAAGCTATGAGTTTTAAAGGGCAGTATACAATGTTATTTAAAGCTCTTCGAAAATCAACTAAGTAGAGGTTAAATGAAGTAGTTGTATTTTGAAATAGGAATGTAAAAATCGCTAGTCTTTTTTTTAAGAAAAAAAACTTTTACTATCGGTAGTCAATCGATTTTTAACTTTTTTAAATAAAAGCTAAAAAAGATTTGCTAATCCTCTAATAATTTAAATTTAGACTTTAATCCATTAAATGTTAAACCAAAAAAGGACATCTATTAAGCAACATGCTTTTAGATATCCTTTTTTTTATCGAATTTGACCTTCGCCAAAGATAATGTATTTTGAAGATGTTAGTTCATTTAAACCCATTGGCCCTCGAGCATGAAGTTTTTGCGTGCTAATTCCAATTTCAGCCCCAAAACCAAATTCAAAACCATCGGTAAAACGAGTGGAGGCATTAATGTAAACAGCCGCCGAATCAACCTCACGGTGGAATTGTTGACCATTAAAATAATTACTTGTCACAATCGATTCAGAATGTTTTGTACTGTATTGATTGATATGTTTGATGGCTTCGTCAATAGAATCCACAACTTTGACAGCTAAAATGAAGTCAAGAAATTCAGTTTCCCAATCCTCTTCAGTTGCCTCAACAGCCGTTTTGAAGATAGCCAAAGCTGAAGAATCTGCTCGTAATTCTACTTGATACGGAGCTAAGGATTCTTCAATAACAGGGAGAAAGGCAGTTGCTACATTTCTATGAATCAATAAGGTTTCAGCAGAGTTACAGACAGATGGACGAGAACATTTAGCATTTACGATAATATCCGTCGCCATTTTTAAATCGGCAGATTCATCAATGTAGACATGACAATTTCCAGTTCCTGTTTCAATAACAGGAACCGTAGCATGCTCTAAAACGGTTTGAATTAATGTGGCACCTCCACGAGGAATCAGTACATCTAAATAACGATTTAACTGCATCAATTGGCGTGCAGTTTCTCTTGAAGTATCAGTAATTAATTGAATCGCATCTTTTGGAAAGCCAGCTTGTTCTAAGGCTGTTTGTAAAATAAGTACAATTGCACTATTAGAATGGACAGCTTCTTTTCCACCACGTAAAATGACTGCATTTCCAGATTTGAAACAAAGAGCTGCAGCATCAGCGGTTACATTTGGACGAGATTCATAAATAATGCCAATAACACCCAAAGGAACCTGTTGTTTGCCAATGGTTAAATTAGCGTCATTTTTCCACATTTCACTGACATGGCCAATTGGATCCGGTAATTCCGCGACATCTAAAAGTCCTTGTGCCATTGCTTGAATACGGTTTTTATCAAGTTTTAAGCGGTCCAACATGACTTCAGTAACGCCATTATTTTTTGCAGCATTCAAGTCTTGTTCGTTGGCTTTTATAATCGTAGCATCATGAGCAATTAAAGCAGCACTCATTTGTTTTAAAGCATTATTTTTTAATAGCGTATCTGCTTGGGCCAAAAAAGTGGCAGATTTTTTGGCTGCTTTACCCATCGTTATTAAATCACTCATTTAGTCCACCTCTTTCAAAGCTCTGAAATGCGTTCCAATTTGTTCCCCATTAATAATATCAAAAATAATCGTTGGATCTGCACCATTTGCTAAAATCATTTGTCCATTTTGTTCTAAAACATGGTGGGCGGCTTTCAATTTTGTTGCCATCCCACCTGTTCCAAATTCCGAACCATTTCCACCTGCTAATGTTACCAATTCAGGTGTAATAGCATGGATGTCAGAAAATAATGTGGCAGCAGGATTAGTTGTGGGATTGTCATTGTAAAAACCATCAATATCAGACAGCATAATCAGTAAATCTGCAGTGACCAGTTCGCTCACAATCGCAGAAAGTCGGTCATTATCGCCAAATTTTGTTAAATGATCTAGTTCTTCTACAGCTACAGTGTCGTTCTCATTAACAACAGGAATGATTCCTTGTTTTAATAACTGCTCGAAGGTATTAATCACATTGTTTCGACTTTTAGGATAGTCAATAATATCTCTTGTTAATAGCAATTGGCCAACAATTTGTCCATAATTTCCAAAGAACTGGCTATATAAATTCATTAATTCGCTTTGGCCAACGGCAGCAATAGCTTGTTGTTCAGGAATGGTAGCTGGGCGTTTAGTTATATTCAAACGATGGCATCCTACGCCAATAGCACCAGATGAAACCAAGATGACTTCTTTGCCTTGATTTTTTAAATCGGTCAGCACGAAAGCTAATTTTTCAATACGTTGTAAATTCAGTTTGCCATTTGGGTACATCAAGGTGCTTGTGCCAACTTTGATTACGATTCGTTTCATTTTATTTAATGAAGAACGAGTTGCTGCTTTCATAAGTCATCCTCCAATTTTCTAGTTAAAAGTAGTCTGAGAAGTAAGGCTCACCTTGTGGAATAAGTTGTTCTAAACTACGTAATGTTTTTTTATCTGTACTTAATCGTTCTAATTTTGCTAAATAAGAAGGTCTGCGATACCCCATCAACATGGTTGTCAAGGTCTGGATATCAATGTGAACAGGATTGCCAATGGCTTTATCTGTAACAGCTAAGGTGCCGTCTGGAGAAAATTGAAGTCCAAAAACTCCGGTATTCCACTCTAACATCGGATCTTCTACAACAAAATGGAAGTCTTCAACAGTCACGGTTTCAAAAGGATATTCTTTCAAAAATTCAGCAACGTCAACAATTCGCGCCATAAAATAAGGCTGGATCGTTTCAATAATTTCGCTATCCTCCAGAATAAATGCAATCGGTTCATTTTTATAGATATTGCCGCGTACTTCGTCAACCATTGAAAAATGGGCCGTAACAAAATTCCATAAACCTTTTCTTGCTTCTTGATTTAAATAAATCATTTCTTTCATATGGAAGACATCTTCTGCTATCCAATAAAAAAGATAGCCAGTCGGTTCTTGTTTTTCATTATAATAAACAGCCGCAATATGCTCTTCTTCATTTTCCCAACGCCAGTATTCATCCCAAGCCAATTCATCACGAATCATTGCGCCATGATTGACTCTTGAAAAGGTATCATAGACAGCGATTACGTCAGGATGGTTGATATCTAAGCGTTCGACAAAGCCGTTAACTGGGACAGCTTTTGGTAGCTGCGTGTCTTTGATTGTAAATGTCATTTTATCTGACATAATTTCCCAGCCTTTTCGGCGATAATAAGGAATGGAGTAGGGGAACAAGTAAGAAATCCATTGGCCTTTTTCACGCATGCGTTTTAAGCTTTCTTTCATTAAATGATGCATCAGACCTAAATTTGCATACTCTGGATAAGTTCCAACTCCTGTTAGACCGCCCATTTTTACGATTTTTCCTCGAATGTTTACTTCGCAAGGATAGACAGCTAATTGCGAAATCAATTTTTCGTCATCAAACCAACCTAATACATCGGCTTGACGCAATACCGGTCGTTTAGCCCGTTCTAATTCATCTTCTTCATAGCCCACTTCTTGAAGATCTTGATTGGTCACCTGAAAAACATAGCGTAACAGCTCGTTAAATTGTGATAAATGTTCCATTTCTACAGGTTTCATTTCAAATTGTTTGCCATGATCATCTTGTATCATAAGTATCCCTCGCTCTAATTTTTATTTCAATAAATAGAAATAAATGAATAGTTCTATTTTATCAGTTTCTAACAGGAAAGACTATCTTTTAAGGAAAACTTATCTAAAAAACACTCTTATACATAAGTTCTGCATAAGAGTGTTGAAATCATTTTTTATTTTAGAAACTTTTCCCCATTTTTCTAAACACAGCTTTTTGAATCTCAATTACGACTAATGGCACGATGGATAAACCAACGGCTAGTAACCAGTGAGTGGAACTTAGCGACACAAGTGAGAAGATACTTGCGAAGGCTGGGACCAATGCTACTAATAGAATCAGTGAAATCGAAAGCATTGCAGACCAGAATAAAACGGGATTGGACATAAAGCCAATTTTGAAGATCGATTCTTTACTACGTGCATTGAAAATGTGGATAACAGAAGACCAGCCAAGAATGATAAAGGCCATTGTTTGTCCAACTTGGTGATTTGCTGTAATCGTTTGGTTGATATCCACAAAGGAACCAACATAAAACCCAATCAACGTAATAATCGTAAAGATGATTGATTGTACACCAATTTTTTGAGCTAAGCCACCACTAAAGATACTAGCGCCTTTTTTAGTAGGGGTTTGTTCCATAATATCGGTATCAGCTTTTTCTCTACTTAAAGAGAAACCAGGAATTCCATCAGCTACAACATTGATTAATAATAGTTGAATCGAGATCACTGGAACACCCCAACCCATACTAACCGCAATTAGCATAACGAAAATCTCTGAAATATTACAACTTAATAGGAAGTAAACAGCTTTTCGAATGTTTTCATACACACGACGACCTTCTTCAACTGCATGAACAATCGTTGCGAAGTTATCATCCGTTAAAACCATATCCGCAGCACTTTTCGCTACTTCGGTTCCAGCAATTCCCATCGCAGTTCCAACATCAGCTGCTTTTAAAGCAGGAGCATCATTGACACCGTCTCCAGTCATGGCAACAACTTCGCCGTTTGCTTGCCAGGCTTTAACGATTCGAATTTTGTCTTCTGGTGAAACACGGGCATACACTGCATAATCGCGAACCGAATTTTTTAACTCTTCATCAGATAGTTGCGCTAATTTTGCTCCCGTAATCGATTTATCACCGTCTTCTAAAATACCAATCTCTTTAGCAATAGCTTTAGCAGTGACAATGTGATCTCCGGTAATCATGACTGTCTTAATACCGGCAGCTTTAGCGGCTCGAACGGCTTCTTTACTTTCTTTACGAGGAGGATCAATCATCCCAACGATTCCAGCAAAAGTTAAATTTGTTTCAAGTTCTGCTTGAGTTAAATCAGAAGGAAGCTCTTCGTAATATTTGTATCCCACAGCGATAACTCTAAGAGCTTTTTCAGCAAAAGAATCATGAATTTGTTGCGCTTTTAATTTTAACTCGTTAGAAAAATCAGCAGGGATTCGATCGAATGCTCCTTTTGTAATTGAAATATAGCCATTTTCCCATTCGTGAAGGGTAGTCATTAACTTACGCTCGGAGTCAAAAGGAATTTCGTGTATTCTAGGATGACGTTTCTCAAGTTCATCTTTTTGTTGACCACGATCTTGTAGCAAGCGAATAATCGCAGATTCAGTAGGGTCCCCGCTTAAAATTTCTTCGCCATCTCGTTCCTCAATCGTAGCATTTGTTGCTAAACTAATCATTTCTAATAAATTATTTTCTTCTTCTTGATAATCAGCATCCGCTTTGATAGGTTCATGATTTACTGCCCAAAGCTCTTTAATAGTCATTTTATTTTGTGTTAAGGTCCCTGTTTTATCTGAACAAATAACAGAAGCGCTCCCTAACGTTTCAACAGAAGGAATGTTTCGAATAATCGCATTTCGTTTAACCATATTTTGAACACCGTAGGCAAGAGTAATCGTCACAATAACCGGTAACGTTTCAGGAACGGCAGCAACTGCTAAGGATACAGCAGTCATCAACATCTCGGCAAGGGCTTCGCCATGTAAGTAACCAATTACGAAAATAAAAACTCCGGCAAGTAAAGCAATCACACTTAGCGTTTTTCCTAAATTATGAAGACGATGCTGTAAAGGTGTTTTAGCTTTTTTAGTTGTGCTCAATAACTCAGCAATTTTTCCCATTTCAGTATCCATGCCCGTTGCAACTACCACAGCAGTTCCACGACCATTTGTAATTAAACAACCTGAGAAAACCATATTGAAGTGATCCCCCAAAGCAGCATCGGCTGCAACAAGTGCTTTTTCATCCTTATCAACAGGTAAGCTTTCACCAGTCAAGGCAGATTCTTCCACGCTTAAACCAGAAGACGTCAATAATCTAGCGTCGGCTGGAATCGATTCACCCGCTTCTAAAATTAAAATGTCACCAGGAACAAGCTCCCAAGCTTCAACTTTTTCAATTTGACCGTTTCTTAAAACAGTTGCTTGTGGTGAATTTAAGCTCTTAAGAGAATCTAGGGCTTTTTCTGCATTATTCTCTTGTTTGATACTTAAAATTACATTCAAAACCACAATTGCAATAATAACGATTGGTTCAGCAAAATCTTCTGGATGTAATGTTAAGGTCAAATAAAAGGAGATTGCCGCGGCAATAAGTAAAATAATGGTGGTAATTTCTTTTAGTTGATCGAGTACTTTTATGAAAAGAGAGTCTTTTTTTTCTTCTTTAAATTGATTCGGCCCTGTTTCATTTCGAATCGCTTCTACTTGTTCTAGAGTCAAGCCCTTGTTTTCGTTGACGTTTAATTTTTTTAAGACAGACTGTATTGAATCAGTTCTTAAATCCATAAATCATCCTCCTTTAAGTCTATTTTTTTGGAAAATACAAGCAAGTAGTCGCTTGCTTTATAATCTAACTTTAACAAAAAAAGAATTTAATTACAAGTAATACCTCATTAAAACTTTCCTTATTAAAGAAATAAATCGTTTGATATCTGTCACATTTAAATTAAATTAATCAAATAGAGATTGCTAGAATAGGCATTTTGGTATATATTGTTAAAGACTATCCATTGTGATATAGGTAACGAATGACAAATTAAAAAAAGTGAGAAAAGCGAGGTAAGAAGATGAAACCGTCAATTTACGGATTAACAAATGCAGAATTAGTAGAGTGGTTTTTAGAACACGATCAAAAGAAATTTAGAGCAACACAAGTTTGGGACTGGTTATATGTAAAACGTGTGCGTCAATTTTCTGAAATGACGAATCTTTCAAAAGCAACCATTCAATTATTGGAAGAAAATTTTATTATGCAACCATTGGAACAAAAAATTGTTCAAGAATCAAATGACGGAACAATTAAATACCTGTTTGAATTATCAGATGGTTTGTTGATTGAGACGGTATTAATGCGCCATGAATACGGCTTATCTGTTTGTGTGACAACTCAAGTAGGCTGTAATATCGGTTGTACCTTCTGTGCAAGTGGTCTTTTGAAAAAACAACGTGATTTAACGGCCGGTGAAATTGTTTCGCAAATTATGCAAGTACAACATTATTTAGATGACAAAGAAGAAAACGACCGCGTGAGTCATATTGTTGTAATGGGAATTGGCGAGCCTTTCGATAATTATGATAATGTGATGAGTTTCTTGAAAATCGTTAATGACAATGAAGGGCTAGCAATTGGCGCTCGTCATATTACAGTTTCGACTAGTGGACTAGCACCAAAAATCAAAGAATTTGCTGAAAACGGCTTGCAAGTAAACCTAGCAATCTCATTACATGCGCCAAACAATGAAATCAGAACAAGCATTATGCGTATCAATCGCAACTTCCCAATTGAAAAATTAATGGAAGCCGTCGATTATTATTTAGAAAAAACAAATCGTCGCATTACCTTTGAATACATTATGTTACGAGGCGTAAATGACCAAAAAGAACAAGCTTTGGAACTAGCAGCACTCCTTGCTAATAAACGTCATTTAGCCTATGTAAATTTGATTCCATACAATTCAGTATCCGAACACGATCAGTACAGCCGCAGTAAAAAAGCAGATGTACTAGCCTTTCACGATACGTTGAAGAAAAAAGGAATTAATTCAGTTGTCCGTAAAGAACAAGGAAGCGATATCGATGCTGCTTGTGGACAACTAAGAAGCAAGCAATTAAAGTCTAAAGAATAGTTCAATAGTATAAGAAAGTTCCTTCAATTATTTTTTTGAAGGGATTTTTTTAATGCCACGATTTGAAATTTAGCAACAAATAAAGTACAATAGCGGTGTAAGATCAATTCATGAAAGGTAAAGGTATTTAAGGCGATGAAAATATAATTCACTGTTTCTTAGTTAACTGAATTCTTAAAGTAACTTCAAAGGCAAAATAATGAAGGGTTATTTGGAATTTTCGCAACTAATCTGAGAGTGGATTTTATCAACATACAAGCCAAAATACCCGTCTAGTTCCTTTATTAGAATCGGTCTATTTATTTTGTATGCAAGTAAACCATCACCTCTTCAGATTTGAAGGAGGTTTTTTTATGTTAGTAGAAATAAAAGCAATCAAAAAATCAGTTGGAGGTCGTGTCTTAGTTGAGATTGACAACTGGCAAATTGAGGATGGCGACCGCATTGGAATTGTCGGCGCCAATGGTTCAGGTAAGACAACATTATTAAATTTATTAAGCAATAAAGAAGTTCCTGATAGTGGATTCATTCGTTCGTTTAGTCCAATCGGTTATTTGGAACAACTACCAGATGCTGTCGCAGGCGCTACTGTAAGTGGTGGAGAAGAAACCAAACGCAAGCTACAAAAAGCGTTTGAATTTGGAAGCGGCATTTTGCTAGCAGATGAACCAACAAGCCATCTTGATAAGGACAACCGTCTTTATTTAGAAAAAGCAATCAAGCAATTTAATGGTGCCGTCCTTGTGGTTTCTCATGATCGAACCTTTTTAAACCAAGTCTGTACTAAAATAGTAGAACTTGAAAGAGGAAAAACGTACTTTTACGAAGGAAACTATGACGACTATTTAAACCAGAAAGAGCTTAAACAACATACGGAGCAAGCAGAATATCACCAATACGAAAAAGAAAAAAAACGATTAAAACAAGTGGCCAGAGAGACAGAAACAAGAGCGTCGAAAATTCGAAAAGCTCCTAAACGAATGGGGAATTCGGAGGCAAGACTCCATAAAATGGGGGATCAAAAAGCTAAGAAAAAATTAGGTCAATTAGCAAAAAATGCTGAAAAACGACTGGATCAATTAGATGTCAAGCAAGCGCCAACGGAGCTTGCGAACATTAAAATCAAATTGGCTAAAGGCAAGACCTTACACGCACCTATTTTACTATCGGCAACAAAGCTAACTAAAAAAATTGACGAACGCATCCTTCTAAATCAAATTGATTTTTCGTTAGTCAATCACTCAAAAACAGCTTTAATCGGAGGAAATGGCGTAGGAAAAACAACCTTACTCAAACTGATTATAGAAA
The DNA here is from genome assembly GCF_059420345.1 of Carnobacterium sp. GW821-FHT04C06. NCBI lineage: Bacteria > Bacillati > Bacillota > Bacilli > Lactobacillales > Carnobacteriaceae > Carnobacterium > Carnobacterium sp. GW821-FHT04C06. The sequence goes on along the minus strand of NZ_JBWKTN010000003.1, from coordinate 72,141 downwards.
ATTCACCGGAAATTCAAAAAGTGAAAAACCTTTCAATTGGTTACTTTAGTCAAAAGCTAGAGTTATTGGAGGAAGAAAGTACGATTTTAGAAAATGTAATGAAGGAAAGCGTTCATGACGAGACCTTTGTTCGGATGCTATTAGCAAGACTATTATTTAGAAAGCAAGATGTCTATAAAGAAGTCCATTTACTAAGTGGTGGTGAAAAAAATAAGGTTTCATTGGCGAAGCTTCTTGTAAGTGATGCCAATTTACTACTATTAGATGAACCTACCAACTATTTAGACATTCCTTCATTAAAAGCAGTCGAGGAAGCTTTAATGGCTTATGAAGGAACGCTTCTTTTTGTCTCACATGATGAAACTTTCAACCAGAAGATAGCAACTCATTACTGGGAAATCAAACAGCAAAAACTGACTATGTGGGAAGCTGAAAAGAACAAAGAAACCTCTGATAAAAAAATTCCAGTAAAGCAATCAGCAGATGAAAAACTAGTATTAGAAACCCAATTAACGGCAATTATTGGGAAATTATCAAATCCAAATCCAAAAGAAGACCGACAAAAATTGGAAAATGAGTATCAAATACTATTGAAAAAATTAAAAGAATAGATAGAAGAAACGATTCGTAGCCTGATTTTACGAATCGTTTTTCTATAAAAAAAAGTATTGAATGAATTGGATAAAAATAAATTAAAAAATTTATTAAGAGAACGGTTGCAAAAACTAAAATCACATGGTATATTGTGAATATAACAGACAGGGTTGTTACTGGTCATGCAGGCAAAACCTAAATTGATTCGAAATCATATCTATCCACTTTGAGGGATAACTAGATTTGGAATGAGTTTAGGTTTTTCTTTTTACTCTAGGATTAAAGGTGGGGGAGAAATGATAATTGAAAAAATTTTAAACAACAATGTCGTTCTAACCTTGACTGCTGATGAAAAAGAAATGGTCGTAATGGGAAGAGGTTTGGCCTTCAATAAGAGGGTGGGGGATGGGATCGATCCCACATTGATTGAAAAAACTTTCGTTACCGAAGGAAAAGAAGTCACCGAACAATTAGCTGAGCTATTCAAAGAAATTCCATTAGATGAAATAGAAGTCGCAAATGAAATTATTCAGCTGGCTCAAAAAGAATTAGATGTCAAACTAAGCACAAATATCCATTTGACATTAACCGACCATATCCATTTTGCTATCACTAGAAGTAAAGAAGGACTAGACCTCAAAAATCCCTTAATTTGGGAAATCAAAAAGTTTTATAAAAAAGAATACCAAATTGGGTTAAATGCGATTGATAGAATTCAAGAAAAATTAGGTGTAACGTTGAATCCTGATGAAGCCGGTTCAATTGCGTTGCATATTGTAAATGCAAGACAAGGCGATCAAGATATGAATCAAACGTTTCAAATGACAAAGATCGTTCAAGATATCTTAAACATTGTTCGCATGCATTATGGTTTAGTTTTCGATGAAAATTCCTTAAACTATACCCGATTCATAACCCATTTACAGTATTTTGCTCAGCGAATGATTGCAGGTGAGACCCATGAATCAGGAGATGATTTTTTATACGAACAAGTACAAATCAAATACCCAAAAGCATTTGATTGTACAGTGAAAATCAACAGTTACTTGAAGAGCGCTCATCAAAAAGAGATGTCGATGGATGAACAGGTTTACCTAACCATTCATATTCACCGAGTAGCAGATAATTAAATAAGAATACATCGATGATGGATTGTTACTGATAAAGCAGGCAAAACCTAAGTTGATAGTGAGGCATTCTCCTTGTAGAGAATAGCGATCACTATTGATTTGGGTTTTTTATTTTTCCAAAAATGCTTTGTCGAAAAAATAGAAGAACATACAAAGGAGATCGAGAACATGGATAACAAACAAATAGCACAAGACGTATTAGTGTTAGTAGGTGGCGAAGAAAATGTAAATTCAGTTGTACATTGTGCAACTCGCTTACGTTTCAAATTAAAAGACGCAAAAAAAGCCAACCGTGCTGGCTTAGAAGCACATGAAGGTGTGATTACTGTAGTCGAAAGCGGCGGTCAATACCAAGTCGTGATTGGTAGCAACGTCAACGAAGTTTATAAAGATCTAATGGCTATTTCGAATTTGGATCAATCGACAGGTGAAAAAGAAGAGTCTGGCGAAAAAGGCTCATTTTTAAGTACATTAATTGATATTATTTCGGGTATTTTCACTCCATTCTTAGGTGCAATGGCTGGAGCCGGGGTCTTAAAAGGATTTCTATCATTAGCAACTGTAATGGGATGGCTTTCAGCAACATCTGGAACGTATATTGTTCTGTTTGCTGCAGCCGATGGTATTTTTAATTTCTTACCATTCTTCCTAGCCTTTACCGCAGCTAAAAAATTCAATACCAATCAATTTGTTGCAGTAGGCCTTGCGGCAGCCTTGATGCACCCAATGATGGATGCAGCGACGGCAGCTGGAAATGCGATTACCTTCTTTGGAATTCCAATCACATTGATGTCTTATGCATCAACCGTTATTCCAATTATTCTAGCAGTTTGGATTCAAAGCTACGTTGAACGTTTCTTTACAAAAGTTGTTCCTGAGTTTATCAAAATTATCCTTGTACCACTTCTAGTATTACTTGTAATGGTTCCGTTAACATTTATTGCAATTGGCCCATTAGGCGGATTTATTGGGGATGGTCTAGGTTATGTTTACAGTATGATTTATGGTCTAAGCCCAATGGTTGCAGGTGCATTTATGGGTGGTTTCTGGCAAGTGTTAGTAATTTTCGGAATGCATTGGGGCTTTGTGCCAATCATGATGACCAACTTATCACAAATGGGTTACGATACAATGGTTCCAATGCTATTGCCAGCAGTTTTGGCTCAAGGTGGAGCAGCGTTAGGCGTATTCTTAAAAACAAAAGATACAAAAATGAAAGCTTTAGCAGGTTCATCAACGTTAACAGCCTTCTTTGGAATTACTGAACCAACGGTTTATGGAGTAACGTTGAAATTAAAAAAACCATTTATTTATGGTTGTATCAGTGGAGCAATTGGTGGAGCGATTATCGGGTTTGCAGGGGTTAAAAACTTTGCATTTGGTTTAGTAAGTATTTTAAGCTTACCTTCATTTATTAGTACAGATTCAGCAATTGCTTCAAATGTCATGGTTGCGATTATTGGAACAGCGATTGCCTTTGTCTTAGCATTGGCGTTAACTTTAATTTTAGGATTTGATGATGTTGTCCCAACTGTTACTGCGGCTACAACAAGTGCAACAACTGAAGAATTGAACAATGACACCGATCCATCAACATATATTGAAAAAGAAGTAATTGAAAGTCCGTTAACAGGACGTGCAGTTTTACTGAAAGATGTTGCTGACGAAGCATTTGCAAGTGGCGCATTAGGAAAAGGAATGGCAATTGAGCCAACAGTTGGCGAGCTAACTTCTCCTGTTACAGGTGTTGTGACCATTGTTTTCCCAACAGGACACGCTATTGGCATCACATCTGATGATGGCACTGAAATTTTAATGCATATTGGGATGGATACGGTTCAAATGAATGGGGACGGGTTTACCACTCATGTAAAACAAGGAGAGCACGTAACGGTAGGTCAATCACTTGTTTCATTTGACATTGAAAAAATAAAAGCGGCTGGTTTTCCAGTAATTACACCAATTGTAGTGACAAACTCAGCAGACTTTTTAGATGTACTAACAACAGATAAAACAGAACTGAATGGGAAAGATTACTTGATGACTGTAGTCATTTAGTGAGGAGATAAGCGATGGCAACATCGCTTATTTTTTTTGTATTAGTTTCAATGGAATCATTTATTTAAAAAACATGTTAAAATAAATAAGAATAAACACGATAAATGAAAATGCGACGATAAGGAGAATACCGTATGAATAAATTAAAAGAATCAAGCCTCTTTTTTTGGACAATTGAATTATTGGCCTTTGCAACACTTATTTTTGTCAGCACTAAAATAGGATTTTTATTTGAACCAATTGGCACTTTTGTTTCAACTCTATTTGCACCAGTTTTAGTTGCAGGATTTTTATATTATATTATGAACCCTCTAATCAAGTTTTTGGAGAATCGTTTGAAAATAAAACGAATTTGGGGCATTTTATTAGTCTTTATTGTATTGATTGTCCTATTTGTTTTGTTAGTAGTAAATTTGATTCCCAATTTATTAGAACAGTTAACACAACTGATTCAAAATTTCCCAGCTATGATGAAAGAGGGACAAAAGCAGTTTAATTTATTAGTTGAACGTCCAGAACTTAAAAATATTGATCTGCAAAAATACTTAAATGAATTAAACTTATCCACTTCGAAATTTATCACTGGGGCATTTTCTGGCGTGACAGATAGTTTATTGTCGATTATTGGAATTGTTTCAAGTGTGACAATTGTAGTTATCACGGTTCCAATCGTTTTATTTTATATGTTTAAAGATGGAGAGAAGTTTCCAAAAGCCGTTCAACGGTTTGTTCCATTAAAATACAAAGAAGAAGTAGGTAGCCTTTTGACAGATGTGGATCATACTCTTTCTTCTTTTATTAGCGGACAAGCAATTGTTTGTTTATATGTTGCAGTTTGTACATCGTTAGGCTACTGGGCAATTGGTTTACCCTATGCATTATTGTTAGGTGTTATTGCTGGTGCGATGGATATTATTCCTTACTTAGGACCTTGGTTGGGAGTCACTCCTGCGATTTTAATCGCCTTTACTCGTTCACCTTTTGAAGCCTTACTTGTTGCAATTATTGTGATTGTGACGCAAGTAGGTGAATCGAATATCGTTTATCCATTGGTGATGGGAAAATCTCTTGATATGCATCCCTTAACCATTGTTTTTATCCTGCTAGTAGCTGGGAATTTAGCTGGTTTAATAGGAATGATCTTAGGAATCCCTTTATATGCTGTGTTGAAAATTGTGTTGCATCACCTATATGGAATGATAGATGATCGTAGAGAGATTCCATTAAATCGAGAAGAAATTGATGAAGTTTAACTCTTAAAAATTAGGAGGAGTCTAATGTGTATAAAATTGGTGAATTTTCTAAATTATCCACTATTAGCGTTCGAATGCTAAGGCATTATGACCAATTAAATCTATTGAATCCACAACTGACTGATACAGAATCGGGTTATCGATACTACAGTAGTAAACAGCTTAAAAAAGTAAATAAAATTCAACGACTAAAAGAGCTAGGATTTAGTTTATCAGAAATTAAAGAAATGTTAACGACTGAAAATTCACTTCAAGGATATTTTGAAAAACGAGAGACAGAGGTAGAGGTTGAATTAGAAAAATTAGCGCATCAAAAGAAAATGCTTCAACGCTCAATCCATTCTTTGAAGTACCAAAAAGAACCATTAAATTACCATGTTCAGTTGAAATATTTTCCAGAACAACAGGTAGTTTCACTGAGATCGAATTTAACAAGTTATCAAGAAGAAGGAAAGTTATGGAGTATTTTGTACGAAGAACTTGCTAAAGAAAAAGTGAACCTACAACAACTGGGTCAACACAAAGCTATTTTCCACGACAAGGAATATAAAGAAAAGAATGTTGATGTTGAAATTCAAGCAAGTTTTAAGGGAGAATTAAATCTTAATTCTAAATTGGTTCAGGTAAAAAAAGAACCGACTGTAAAGGCAGCAACGGTCATAATGAATGGCAGTTATCACCAAGTTTCTTATGTAACAGAGAGTATTGCTTGTTGGATTGAAGATCACCAATATAAGATTGAAGGCAAGATGTTTAATATTTATCATGTATCACCCACACAAGAAAAAGAAGTTGAAAAATGGGTGACGGAAATTTGTTTTCCAATTGTTTAAATTTAAATGGCTCCTATGTATTTGGATGTAGATAAGTATAAAAAAAGAAGCAAAGCTATTTGTTAAAAAATAGATTTGCTTCTTTTTAGTTGTACATAAAATTATACAAGAGTATTCAAAATAAATTGAAAGCCGGGTAGCTATTTAATTTGAGAAGATATATGCCTCTTGTTTTTTTTTAGAATATATATTCTTTTTTATAATTTTAATTATTGGTATTTTTTATACTTTTTTTTCACAAACTTTCCAGTTTTTATTAGAATTATGAATTCGTTTGTACCTATACCACTTGTTTTTAAAGCGATGTTTAGGATTTTGTTTTTTTTGATAATTAAAATCAAATCCTTTGGAAAGTGTTTTTGAAAACGTTTTGAAAATATTTTATTTATTCTTAGATGTCTTTCTTTGGATAAGTGTTTTTATTTGATTTTATTTAAAATTATGTTATTTTTGATTTGAGTGAGAATTGAATCGTATGATTTAATCTTATTTTAATTTTAAGAGGTTCGTAATAGGGGGGAATAAAAAACAGATTTAAAAGTACCAGAGCTTATGGAATGCTTTTTAGTATTAAATCTGAATTTTGTAAAAAAGAGGGGGAGAAAAAATGAATAGTCAAAAGAATCAATCAAAAAAATCAAAAACGAATAAGAAAGTTTTTCAAAAGGCAGTTATTGTTTCTGCTGCATCAGTGTTACTGGCTTCACCGATTACTCCATTATTTCAAAATGGACATTTTATTGGTTTCCAAGAACAAACAGCTCAAGCTGCTTTAGCAGATGTAAGTATTTTAAATAATACGCAACTTGTTTCTAATACGGGAACTAATCTTAGTCCCAATGGCGCTGGAAATTATGATTTAGATTTAACTTATAGTGGAGATGCTTTAGCTAGCGTAGGTTTAGGAACACCAAAAGTAGTTGTATTTGCTTTACCTACTGAATTACAAGGAAAAGTCGTAGGAGGGGCAACCGTTGCAATTGATGCTAAATTATTACCAATTACACCAGCTCAACTACCTGGGTTGCCTGTACTGATAGGTACCGCTGATGCAGCATTGACAACTTTAGATAATGCAGCTAACCTTGCAGGTCAAGGAACAGCATTAGATCCAGTTATTGCGGCTTTTCAAGCAATTAAAACAGCTCAAAATTTTGGGAATTATCAAGAAACATTACCTGGTGTAGTTTCACCTGATGGCAAATATATCAGTGTTAACTTTACAGATGGATTAGGAAATTATGTAAAACAGTTACTCAAAGGGTTATTTGATGCCCTACACAATGCGATTAATGCTGTTGCATTTACAGGTTTGGCGGGTGCAACTTTAAACCCTCTTTTAGCAACTTTAAAAAATGCTTTAAATCCAATTTTCACAGTAGTCGATGGATTGCTTAATTTAACAGGTTCAGCTTTAAATAATTTAATTAGTGCTAGTTTGCTAGCAGGAACTTCTTATAACGTTAAATTTGCAGTGTCACCACCTGGCACAGCTCAATCAAAAATCACTGCTGGAGCAATTAATACCTCACTTATTTCTGCCGGAATCTTAGGCGATATCCAATCTGAAGGAGCAAGCGTAACGTTAAATTTTGCAAACCCAGCTTGGACAGCATACACAATCACCCCACCAACCATTAACCCCGTTCACGTCGGAGATACGAGCTTAACTGGAACTGTAGCATTAGCTTCACCAATTCCAGCCGGCAGTACATTTAGTACCGTCGTGACATTACCAGATGGTTCAACAGCAACTGCTGTAGTAAATCCAGATGGCAGTTTCATAGTTCCGTTTGGTAGTTACACACCTAAAACGAATGATAGCTTATCCACTGTTATTGAAGGGCTTAATGGTGGTGTTACAAAAACAAGTACACCAGTAACAACCACCGTTTTAGCTAATACAAGTCCAGGTTGGGACACCTATGTGGTAGCGCCTCCAGTAATTGATTCGGTTCATGCAGGCGATACTGAAATTACAGGTAAAACAACTTTAACAACACCGATTCCAACTGGAACCACTTTTACAACTATTATTACATTAGCAAACGGCACAGAAGTTACAGCAACGATTAATCCAGATGGAACATTTACCGTACCATTAGGGGCAAATGCAGTTACTGAAGGCGAAATCTTATCTAGTATTGTTCAAGGAGCAAATGCAGGAGAAACAAAAAATAGCACACCTGTTTTAACAACAGTTTTGGCAACCTTACCAGATCCAGCATGGGCGGGTTACGTTATTACACCACCAGTTATTGCACCCGTTTCAGTAGGTGATACAGAAATTACAGGAAAAGTAACCTTAACAACACCAATACCAAACGGTTCAACTTTCACTGCTATCGTGACCTTAAAAGACGGTACAAAAGTGAATGCGACAGTGAATCCAGACGGAACCTTTACCGTTCCTTTGGGTAGTAATACACTGACTGCGGGAGATATTCTATCTACAACTATTCAAGGTGTCAACGGAGGCGTAATTAAAAATAGTACGCCAGTTGAATCAACAGTTCTAGCAGAAGGTTGGGAAGACTATGTGGTATCCTCGCCTGTTGTGAATCCGGTTTACGTGGGTGATACAACCGTCACAGGAACAGTAGCATTAGCACCACCAATCCCAGCAGGTACTACCTTTGAAGCCATTGTAACCTTACCAGATGGCACAAAAGTAACGGCAACAGTGAATCCGGATGGCACCTTTACAGCGCTTTTAGGAAGCTATACACCTAAAGAAGGCGACACCCTTTCAACCATTGTGGAAGCAACCAATAATGGTGAAACGAAAGATAGTGCGCCAGTTGTCACAACAATCAAGCCTATTTCAGAAAGCCCAGCATGGTTAAATTATGTAGTGGCAGCACCCGTATTAAACCCAATTCATGTGGGAGATACTACCTTAACTGGTAATGTTACTTTGAATACACCAATCCCAGAAGGAACAACATTCTCAACAGTTGTGACTTTACCAGATAATACCAAATTAAATGCAATTATTGCCCCAGATGGCAGTATTACAGTTGCATTAAATGGCTACGTTCCTAAATTAGGTGATACCTTATCAACAATTGTTGAAGCTAAAAATGGAACAGCAACAAAAGATAGCACACCGGTTAGCAGCGTTGTTCAAGCAACGTTACCAGATCCAGCATGGGCAGGTTATACGGTTGCAGCCCCAATTATTGATTCAATTCATGCAGGGGACACAGAAATTACAGGGAAGGTAACATTAGCAGCCCCAATTCCACCAGGTTCAAGCTTTACAACATTAGTAACCTTACCAAATGGAAATGTGGTTCAAGCACCAGTCAATCCAGATGGAACCTTCACAGTAGCTTTGGGAAGCAATACTGTATCTGAAGGAGACGTCTTATCCACGATTGTTCAAGGAATCAACGGCGGAGTGATAAAAAATAGTACCGTAGTAGAAAGTACTGTTTTAGCCCCAGTTGTTGATCCAGCATGGGCAGCTTACGTTATTTCATCACCTGTCGTTGAGCCAGTCTCAGTAGGGGATACCAACATCACAGGAAAAGTAACATTGACTACCCCGATACCAAATGGTTCAACATTTACTGCTATCGTGACCTTAAAAGACGGTACAAAAGTGAATGCTACAGTGAATTCGGATGGAACCTTTACTGTTCCTTTAGGAAGTAACACTTTGACAGCAGGAGATATTCTTTCGACAACTATTCAAGGTGTCAACGGTGGTGTGATAAAAAATAGTGCCTCAGTTGAATCAACGGTTCTAGCAGAAGGTTGGAAAGACTATGTGGTATCTACACCGGTTGTCAATCCAATTTATGTAGGCGTTACAACTGTAACAGGAACAGTTGCATTAGCAACACCAATTCCAGCAGGTACTACCTTTGAAGCCATTGTAACCTTACCAGATGGCACAAAAGTAACGGCAACAGTGAATCCAGATGGTACCTTTACAGCACCTTTAGGAAGTTATACACCTAAAGAAGGCGACACGATTTCAACGATTATTGAAGCAACAAACAATGGTGAAATAAAAGACAGTACGCCAGTTGTCACAACGATTAAACCAGCTTCTGAAAGTCCAGCATGGTTAAATTATGTAGTGGCAGCACCCGTATTAAACCCAGTTCATGTAGGTGACACAACTCTCACTGGAAATGTCACTTTGAACACACCGATTCCAACAGGTACAACATTTAAAGTTGTTGTAACCTTACCAGATGGTAGTAAAGTTAATGCCATTGTAGGTGTAGATGGCAACATCTCTGTTTCATTAGGAAGTTACACAGCAGTAGCTGGCGATACACTTTCAAGCGTTGTGGAAGCAACAAATGGAACAGCAACTAAATTAAGTACTCCAGTTACAAGTATTGTGCAAACAGCCTTACCAGATCCAGCGTGGGCAGCCTATACTGTTGCACCACCTGTAGTAAGCCCAGTTCATGAAGGCGATACAACAATCACAGGAAAAGTAACCTTAACTACTCCAATACCAAATGGTTCAAGCTTTACAGCATTAGTAACGTTACCAAATGGAACAGTTATTCAAGCACAAGTGAATCCAGATGGCACCTTTACTGTTGCTTTAGGAGACAATATCCTTAAAGAAGGCGACTCATTATCAACAATTGTACAAGGTATCAATGGGGGCGTTACAAAAGATAGTACACCAGTAACTTCTATCGTTGAACCATCCACTTCAGAAACAGAATGGAACAACTATGTGATTACAGCACCAACAATCAATCAAGTTCACGAGGAAGATTTAATCTTAACTGGATCAGAAACATTCCCAACACCAGTTCCAGCAGGTGCAACTTTTGTAGCAGTCGTGACCTTAGCCGATGGCTCAACAATTGAGGTACCAGTTAGTACTACAGACGGTGTCATTAGTATTCCGTTTGGTGCTAAAAAAGTGAAGAAAAATGACATTCTTTCAATCGTTATCCGTGGAACTAAAGCGGGTGTGACAAAAGAAAGCTTGCCAACCTCAACAACTGTCCTAGCATCAGCGTGGGAAGACTATGTGGTTTCTAGCCCAGTCATTGATCCAATTCATGCAGGCGACAAAACTATTACTGGTTCAGTAACATTGAATCAACCAGTTCCAGCAGATACAAACTTTACAGCGATTGTGACTTTACCAGATGGAACAGTTATTACCGCCGCTCCAGTTGATTCAAATGGCCATATCTCAGTTGATTTAGGCGACAATGATTTAACTTCAGGAGATGTAACGATTGTTGTGGAAGCAACACATGGTGGGGAAACGAAAGAAAGTACACCAGTAACGTCAACTATTTTACCAAATGAAGCATGGGATGCGTATGTTATTACGAAACCAGTTATTAATGCAATTCACGTTGGAGATAAATTTGTAACAGGTAAAGTGACTCTAAATACACCAATTCCAGCAGGAACCGTATTTACAGCGATTATTACCTTACCAGATGGTTCAACAATTGAAGGCAGTGTTGCAGAAGATGGAACATTCAAAGCAGCTCTTACTCCAGTCACTAGAGCAATTTTAAGCAATTACGTTCTAAAAGTTGGAGACCAAGTAACAGCGCTTATCAAAGGCGTTAATGGTGGAGAGATTAAAGAAGGACCATCCGCATCAACAATTGTTTTAGCAGTCGATACAAACAATCCAGGTACCCCTGTCACTCCAGGAAAACCAGGTTCTGGAACTGGAACAACTCCAGGGAAACCAGGAAATCTAGGAACTTCAGGAACGACAAACGGTGGAAAGTATACAACGACTAAAGTAAATGGAAAAGGATCAAAAGGCTATAAAAATGGAGATAGCTACCCACAAACAGGAGAGCAAAATAATTCATTGTTTAGTTACCTTGGATTCTTAACACTAGGATCAGCAGCATTGTTGTTCTTAAGAAAAAAATTCGCTAAAAAATAAGCGTTAATATCCATGAACCTCTCTAAGAATAAACCTTCTTAGAGAGGTTTTTTATGTGAAGGATAAAAAAAGTCTATTATGGATATTAAATGTATTTCACATGAAGAAGCGAGTTAAAACAACGATTTTTTTAATGTTTTTCACAAACTTTGATAGAAAACAGCACGAATAAACAGAATTTGTGCTATAATAACAGTACTAAATATCGGGGAGGCATTAAGTTTGAATACATTACTTGAAGGAAAAAAAATAGTTATTATGGGTGTTGTAAATAAATCGAGTATTGCATGGGGTTGCGTAGAAGCAATGAGAGATTGTGGTGCTTTTATCATTTATACGTATCAAAACGACCGAGTAAAACGTCAACTAGAAAAATTGGTGGGAGCAGATGCGCCAATGGTGGAGTGTGATGTTGCAACAGATGAGGATGTTGAAAAAGCATTTAATGAAATTTCAACAAAATATGGAACGATTGATGGACTTGTTCATTCAATCGCTTTTGCAAGAAAAGAAGAATTAGAAGGAAGCTTATTAGATGCAAGTCGTGAAGGCTTTAGCATTGCTCATGATGTTAGTGCCTTTTCATTAATCGCTGTTTCAAAATATGCAAGCAAAATTATGAATCGTGGTGGAAGTATTGCTACTATGACCTATATTGGTTCTCATCGTGCAGTTCCTAATTATAATGTTATGGGTGTTGCAAAAGCTTCATTAGAATCTATTGTAAAATATTTGGCAGTCGATTTAGCTTCACAAGATATTCGAATTAACGCGATTTCAGCTGGAGCAATCAAAACGCTAGCTTCATCAGGAATCAAAGGTTTCCAACAATTGCTAGATTCAGCAAGTGAAAGAACACCTTCTGATAAACCGGTAACAACAAGAGAAGTTGGAAATACAGCAGCCTTTCTAATGAGCGATTTATCAACAGGGGTTAATGGAGACACCATCTATGTAGACAAAGGAACTCATCTTTCATAATAATAATATTTAAGTAAAACAAGGGAGAGCTAGTGTTCCTTGTTTTTTTTATAGAATAAAATAACTTTGTAACCTAAATCGATTCTACTATTTTAGAGTCCGTAATTAATTGTAAATTTTTCCCCGTATTAGTATTACATGTTAATATTTAAATTAAAAAAATGGAGGTGAGAATATATGAATAGATGGAAAAAGTCGCTATTGGTATAAATATATACATGAAATTGGATAATGATTTTAATTATCTTATTTATGTTTTTAATATTCAATAATATTACATATCGCCAATTCTAGCAGAGTTATTTCTTGTAAAACATCTATCAATTAAGATACAATTTTGTTAGAGAATTGGAGGAGAAAAGAATGAATAGACTAAAATATTTTAATTTTATAACTGTAATGACGTTAATTTTATCTGTGATTATTCCGTCGATAACAGTTTTAGCAATAACAGATATTGATAGTAATCAAAAGAATGTGTTTGAAAATGATACGATTAAGGTGGTGGCTGAACAGGTATCAGATGATTCTGGCAATCCTCTTAAAGAAAAAGAAATTGCCTATTTATATACAGTTACTAATAAGAAAGAACAGCCAGTGACATCAGTTTCAATTGCGCAATTAAATAACGAAGGAATCGATTTTGATTTAACAAGTTTTAAAATCAATGGGGAGCTTGTTACAGATAGAACTTTGTCCAAAGGTACTGAAGAAATCGAAGGAACAACCCTACCTAAATCATCCACTCTAACCATCAAAGACTTAAAGCCAAAAGAGGCTTCTAAGATTTTTATCAAAGCTAAAGTAGCAGACTCATTTAATAGCGAAAAGATACAAAAAATAGAAATTCTAGAAAATTTAATTAAAATTGGAGACTTAAATTTTTCTATTAACATTCCTACAAAACAAGAAGCCCCAATTGATGCCAAGGAAGGTTCATCAGAGATTTCAGTAACTGAAGAAGAGAATACAAATAATTCTGAGAATAGTAGTAATTCAACAGTCGAAGAGCAAACAAATTCAAAATTGTCAATCCAGTAGTCGATCAATTAATGCGAAGTCAAAATTTAGCAGCAATTGCTCCAAGTCCTGGTAGAGGCTTTGAACAACCAATTTATCAAGATGTTCATAAAGGAGAACTTTATTCAACAGGAAATACCAATTTTACAGTATCAACTAAATCAGCTGCTGCGACAAATTTTTTAAATAATCGTGGTCCGTCTAGTCCTAATACGGTTGCTAATTTTAGTCAATCAACAGTTGATATCGATAATGACCCTGCTACCAGTAATTCTAGTAAAGCTTATATTGATTTAGCTGGAGCTAAAGAGATTGCTTGGGCAGGATTATTCTGGAGTAGTTCACGTGTCAAAGGTACTCCTACAGCAACTACTAACATGTCTGATGCTGAAATCACAGCTCCAGTTGTGTTTAAAACACCTGGAGGAACGAGTTCTACAGTTCCACCAGATACCTACTATCGAATTGATCAAACTGATGGAAAAAATCCAGGGCAAGGATTTGGAAAAAATAATACGGGATATTCAAATTATGCAGATGTAACCTCAATTTTGCAGAAAGATGGTAGTAATACTGGCAGTTACATCGTAGGAAATATTCCAATGACGAATGCGTTTGAAAATCAGAATCAATTATCTAATTTTAGTGGATGGAGTTTATTTGTTGTTACTAAAGATCAGGCGAAAAAATCAAGAGCCTTTAGTATTTATTATGGTGCAAAAGGAAACGCGGCTAATGCAAATAACGAATTTGTGATGTCTGATTTCTTAACTGCAAAAAAAGGGAGATTAGATCCTATCGTTACATGGTTTACAGTCCAAGGAGATAAGTTTTGGACAGGTGACAATGGGCAAATTAAAAAGGGCAATGTATGGACTAATATTGTAAATCAACTTAATCCAGCAAATAATGTAATGAATGGAACTGTCTCTGATCAAGACCAACATATGGTCGATAAATATCCTGGCACATTTAATCCAAGTTTTCCTAATTTCATAGGAATTGACGTTGACCGTATAAACTTACCAGAGGGACTTTTAACCAATGGTCAAAGCAATATATCATTTAAAACAACAAGTAGTGGAGATGATTTTTCAACAAATGCTATTGGTTTTTCTGTAAATGCTGAAGTACCTGATTTGCAGATTAGTAAAGAAATTGTTAATCCAAAAACAACTTATGCAATTGGAGATGAAGTAGTATACCGTGTGAAAATAAAAAATATTACTGAGAATACCGAATCTATTAAAACAATTTCTGAGGATATTCTTGATAGTCGATTAGACTATACGCCAAATTCTTTATCTATTATCTCTGGGCCGAATATGGGAAATAAAACAGATCAATCAGGAGATGACCAAGCTGAATACGATTCTGATTCTAAAAAAATAGTCGTTAGAGTTGGAGAGAATGCAAATGCAATCAATGGTGGAAGCTATAAAGATACAACTGATGAAACCGTTTATGAATTTAAAGCAAAAATAAACAGTACAGCTCTACCAAATCAAAAAATTCCTAATAAAGCGAATGTTAAAGGAACAGATGTATTAACAAATGTTTCATTGGACGCAGATTCAGAAGTTGTTGAGGTTCAAGTCGAAAGTGAAAATATAGGTAAAATGGAAACTGCGAAAACAGTAAATAATCCATCCCCAAAAATCGGAGATGAATTAGAGTACAGTATTACATTTAAAAATACAATTCCAAACAGTGTATTAAATAAAGTAACTGTCACAGATACTTTACCCAAAGGGTTAACCTACGTAGAAGGAAGTGTAATAAGTACAGGAAGTGATCCACAACCAACTTCATTAAGCGTAATGAATGGGAAATTAGTTGCAGAATATCCAACAATTCGAGATACGGAAGAAAGGAAAATAACGTTCAAAGTAAAAGTAAACTCGGAGGCAGTAGCAGGTACGCCAATTGTGAACCAAGCAATCATTGACGACCATACGAACCCACCAGATGAACCAAAGGTTCCAGTTACACCAACAGAAACCCCAGGTGAGCTAATAACAACAAAATCCGTAAACAACCAATCCCCAAAAATTGGAGAGGAAGTCGAATACCGAATCAGCTTTAGTAACAAAATAGAAAACGGAGTATTAAACCAAGTGACCGTAACGGATAGTTTACCCAAAGGGTTAACCTACGTAGAAGGAAGCTTGAAGAGCGAAGGAGAAGATCCACAACCAACAAGCTTAAAGGTTACCGACAATAAAGTAGTAGCGGAATATAAAAACATTAAAGATACAAAAACAAGAAGCCTAGTTTTCAAAGTAAAAGTAAACTCGGAGGCAGTAGCAGGTACGCCAATCGTGAACCAAGCAACAATAGACGATGGAACAAACCCACCAGATAGACCAGAAGTTCCAGTCACACCAGTGGATACTCTAGGTGTACTTGAGTCCACTAAATCAGTAAATAATCAATCTCCAAAAATCGGAGATGAATTAGAGTACAGTATTACATTTAAAAATACAATTCCAAACAGTATATTAAATAAAGTAACTGTCACAGACACTTTACCCAAAGGGTTGACCTATGTAGAAGGAAGTGTAATAAGTACAGGAAGTGATCCACAACCAACTTCATTAAGCGTAATGAATGGGAAATTAGTTGCCGAATATCCAACAATTCGAGATACGGAAGAAAGGAAAATAACGTTCAAAGTAAAAGTAAACTCGGAGGTAGTAACAGGTACGCCAATCGTGAACCAAGCAACAATAGACGATGGAACAAACCCACCAGATAGACCAGAAGTTCCAGTCACACCAGTGGATACTCTAGGTGTACTTGAGTCCACTAAATCAGTAAATAATCAATCTCCAAAAATCGGAGATGAATTAGAGTACAGTATTACATTTAAAAATACAATTCCAAACAGTATATTAAATAAAGTAACTGTCACAGACACTTTACCCAAAGGGTTGACCTACGTAGAAGGAAGTGTAATAAGTACAGGAAGTGATCCTCAACCAACTTCATTGAGCGTAATGAATGGGAAATTAGTTGCCGAATATCCAACAATTCGAGATACGGAAGAAAGGAAAATAACGTTCAAAGTGAAAGTAAATTCGGAGGCAGTAGCAGGTACGCCAATTGTGAACCAAGCAATCATTGACGACCATACGAACCCACCAGA
>NZ_JBWKTN010000003.1:0-55120 GCF_059420345.1 Carnobacterium sp. GW821-FHT04C06 | reverse complement strand
CAATAAAGTAGTAGCGGAATATAAAAACATTAAAGATACAAAAACAAGAAGCCTAGTTTTCAAAGTAAAAGTAAACTCAGAGGCAGTAGCAGGTACGCCAATCGTGAACCAAGCAGTCATTGACGACCATACGAACCCACCAGATAGACCAGAAGTTCCTATAGTTCCGGAAAAACCTGATAAACCAAGAGAAACAAATGTAGGCAAAATAATTACGGAAAAACTTGTGGATAATAAAACCCCAAAAATTGGCGAAATTATCACCTATCGAATTACTGTGAAAAATAGTATTCAAGACAGCACTGTAAAAGAGGTGAGTATAAAAGATCAGTTACCAGTTGGATTAACCTTTATTGAAGGATCTTTAATAAGTGAGACAGACCACTTGTCTAACGTGAAATTAGAATATAAAAATGGAACAATATCAGCTTTTTATCCAGAAATAGCCGATACCAAAGTGCATGTTATTCAATTTAAAACTAGGGTAAATAAAGATGCTGAAAATAAAAAAACTATTACAAATATTGCCAATATAAAAGATGAATCAAAAAAACCACAAAGTCCAAGTGCAGAAATCAAACCACAAAATAAATGGTACGATGGTCTTTTCCCACAAACTGGTGAGAATAATACCATTATCTTTAGTTTTATTGGTAGCTTGATTTCAATAGTAGGAGTGAGTATGGTAGTTACCATTAGAAAAAAAATAAGCAAAAATAATTTAAAAAAATAAGCATTTTAAAAGATTTTAATTAAAAATAAAAAGTAGCTAATCAGGTCATTTTTTTCTATAAAGAAAAAATGACCTGATTTTGTTAAATATTACATTAATACTTGAATTAAACTATAAAAAATATTTTTAAAATATAGTTTGTTACAAAAAAACAATAAAATGTCTCTATCTTTATGAAAACCACTTCGCTATGCTAAAGTTGGTAAATTAAGATTTGCAGATTGAAATTAAAAAAAGGGAGAGTTGGATAGTGAAAAATAAAAAAAGATGGATTCGTAACGTTAGAAATGTAAGCGTTTTGTTTTTATTAGCTAGTAATTTTTCAAATGCACTCATTGCAAAAGGAGAAGATAGCACTCCAATTTCCACCGTATCAAGTGGTCAAGTAAATGAAATCCCCGAAATAAAAGAAGCCCCAACTGCTTCGCATTTTTTCCCAGAAGAACTAAAAAAATGGAATCCAGCAACAGATGCGGATAGTATTCATAACGTCTCAAAAGTCCCTTTAGCTAAGCGAATTAAAAGTGAACAAACCAATAAAGATCAAAGCCTAGATGCTAAAGTTGTGTCATTAGCAATTGCTAATCGTAACACTAGTGGGACGCCATCACAAGGCAGTTCAGATAAAGCAGTCTATAATTTTACTCACTGGCAGTACATTGATACGATGGTTGCTTGGGCAGGATCAGCAGGAGAAGGAATCATTGTCCCACCTAGTGGCGATTTGACAGATTCTGCTCACCGAAATGGCGTGCCAGTTTTAGGAACAGTCTTCTTTCCACCAACAGCTTATGGAGGCAAACCAGAATGGGTAGATCAATTTGTTCAAAAAGCAGCAGATGGTAGTTTTCCAATGGCAGATAAATTACTTGAATTAGCTGATTACTATGGATTTGACGGTTGGTTTATCAATCAAGAAACAGCAAGCAATCCAACAACAGCAAAAGCAATGAAAGAATTCCTAGCGTATCTGCAAGCACATAAAAAACCAGAAATGGATATTATGTGGTATGATTCAATGCTAGAAAATGGCAGTATTTCATGGCAAGGTGCCTTAAACGATCGCAATAAAATGTATTTTCAAAATAACGATAAAAAAGTTTCAGATAATATGTTTTTAGATTTCAACTGGCAATATTCACCAAGTAAGCTAGCTAGCTCTGCCAAAAAAGCGACGGAGCTTACCCGCTCACCCTATGATTTATTTGCCGGAATTGATGTTCAAGCACAAGGATTTAATACAGCAACTAAGCCAAGCTCAATCGTAGTCAACGGCAAACCATTAGTGTCCTTAGGTTTATATTGCCCAGACTGGACATTACGAGATGGCGCTAATTATGATATTCCTACCTACTGGAAGAACGAAGAGAAGTTTTGGGTCAATTCAGCAGGAGATCCTCGTGATACAAGTATGCAGTCAAATGAATGGCAAGGTATTTCACGCTATTACGTGGAGAAATCACCTGTTACAAGTTTGCCTTTTACGACGAATTTTAATGTAGGAAACGGAGATCGTTTTTATCAAAATGGCAATCTAAGTAAGGAAGGAACCTTTAACAATCGCAGTATTCAAGATGTAATGCCAACCTATCGTTGGATTTTGGACAACAAAGGCAATCAATTAAAAGCGGACATTGATTATAGTGATGCTTTTAATGGCGGTTCGTCTATTTCTTTAACAGGTTCAACCATTCCACAAGGTGAAACAACAATGAAGCTATACAAAAGTGAATTGCTCCTAACGGGGAATGAAGTCGCAAAAATTATTTCAAAAGGTCCAGCAGAAATGACCTTGAAACTGAATTTTAAAAATGAGACAGCTCCTGTAACAATCAAGGGAACTACGAACGCAATTGGGTCTTGGACAGAAACTCGTTTTGAGTTGAATCGTTTCCAAAATAAAACGATTGATAAAATCTCTTTAACGATAAACGGAACGACAGAAGCAAGCACTAAAATTAATTTAGGGCAATTTGCTATTCAAGATGAAACCCCATTAGTAGTGAGCCCTGTAGAAAATGCAACGATTGCAGGACAATCAATTGAAGAAGACCTTTATGCAAACCTACGCCTAAAATGGGAATCAAAAGGTGATGCTACTTCAATATATAATATTTACCGTATAAATGAGCAAGGTGAAAGACAGTTTGAAGGATCAACAGCAAATACGGCCTATTATGTAACGAAACAAAAACGTCCTAGTACGAATCAATTAAATTATATTATTGTACCGGTAGATAAGAATCAATTGGAGCATCTGGACCAAGCAAGTCAAGTATTCCTTTGCCTTTACGGACTTACAGGCGCCACAAGCCAGCTTTACAGCAAATAAATCATTTGTAAAAGTTGGTGAAAAAGTGACCTTGACGAGTACCTCTTCTTTGTCAGCAGAAAAATTAGACTGGACAATTGAAGGAGGAACTCCTGACAAGAGTAACGAAAAACAAGTCGAAACAACGTTTAGTAAAGCTGGAAAATATACGATTCAGTTATCGGCAAGCAACCAAGCAGGAAGTACGACAGCAACAAAGGAAAATTATATCACTGTTTACGACGATAGCTTTACTGAACCGATAGTTAATTTGTCTTTAACAGCTATTAATGCAACAGCTTCAGGCTTTACATCTACTAATGAATCACCAAAGCAAGCATTAGATGGCAAACTTCAAACAAAATGGTGTGATAATGGAAACGATCACCCGTGGATGATGGTTGATCTAGGCAAGCTTACGTCCATTATCGGATTTAAGACTGCCCATGCTGAAGCTGGTGGTGAAAATCCAGAATGGAATAGTAGAGATTATGAGATACTTGTTAGCCAAGACAACCAAAATTGGACTCAAGTAGTTCAGCGTGAAAAAAATACTGCAGGTGTAACAGAAGACACGATACCATTAACAGAGGCAAGATATGTAAAACTACAGTTAAATAAAGCAGAACAAACCGGTAAAGTAGCTAGAATTTATGAATTTGAAATTTTAGGCTTTCAAAAAACAGGAATTGAAGTTCTAAACAATTAAGCGACCCAATCAATCTGCGATTCTATAAAATTTACCAAGAAAACCAATAAAAGCGACTTGATCTAAGAAATGAACATTCTTAAATCAAGTCGCTTTTCTATTCTTTTTTATCACTAAATTTCTTAGCCTCTTCTTGTTCTTTTTCTTTAATTTTATGTTGTTTCGCTTTGTTGACGGTTGCATCAAAAACATTTTTACTTTTTAGCTCTTGAAAATTTTCACGATTATGGTATCCACCTGCATCCTTCGTCGACATAAAATCCCTCCTAATTAAATTGCATTGCAAAACTTAGGTAAAGATAAGCTACGCTAAGTATACAACTTCTATCGAAAGAAAGATAACGATATGAAGGTAGAAATAAACTATCAAAAATGTAAGGTCAAATAGAAGAAATGTCACCACAATAAAAGGAAGAAGACCTAAGATATATGGTATTCTTAATATCTAATAAAATAACAGTTTTTTGAAAAGTGGAGGAGTTATAAGAATGTCAGGAACTACATTAAAGTTTATGATGGCCATTTTAATGGTTTTAGATCATATTGGGTATTTTGTTCCCCCAGAAGTTGGAGGGATATTTCATGTCTTAACACGATGTGTAGGTGTTTTCTTTTGTTATATGGCAGTAGAGGGATTTCATTATACAAGGAATCGTAAAAGTTATTTATTACGTTTAACAGGAATGGCCATTTTTATGGAAATCGGCAATCGAGTAATCAATTGGCTCATTCAGAATCCAGCGATTGTAGTTCATAACAATATTTTTCTTACGTTAGCAACAGGAATTGCTATGCTTTATTTAATTAGTTTAGTATCGAAACAATCGTCGGGGTTAAAAAAAAGCTTCTTGATTTTAGCAAGTATTTTGGTATTGGCTCTGGGGATTATTTTTACCGAAGGCGGTATGGTAGAATTACCCTTTATGCTAATTACCTACTTATGTCGCAATAAACCTAAAGTACGAAATGTTCTTTATTTAGTGATGTCAGTAGTATTGTTTAGTATGAGTTTTGTTAGTTATCCAACGTTATATGAGACACTAGATATGCTAGCTTATAATTCAGACTTTATGTTCATTACAGTGTTGCCGTTTATTTATTTATACAATGGCAAACGTGGAATGAACAATTTATTTTCAAAATACTTTTTTTATTTTTTCTACCCTATTCATTTATGGTTGATTGCATTGCTCTCAGCGAACTTGTTGTAGAAAAATAAGGCAGATGTTATAGTAATTAATATAGATAAATAATGAAGGACGTGTTTTAATGAGTTGCCTAGGAAATGCTATTTGGTTTATTTTTGGTGGATTAGTTTCCGGTTTAGGCTGGATTTTAGCGGGATGTTTATGGTCAATTACCATTATTGGCATTCCAATTGGCAAACAGTGTTTTAAACTAGCAGGACTAACCTTCTTTCCTTTTGGAAAAGAAGTTGTCTACGGAGGAAATTCTTTTTCACTAGTGGTGAATATTATTTGGTTGATTATAAGTGGTTTACCATTAGCATTTGCTCATGTAGTTAGCGGTGTGATTTTGTGTATCACGATTGTAGGTATTCCTTTTGGGATGCAAAGTTTTAAACTAGCCAAGTTAGCATTAATGCCATTTGGCGCACAAGTTGTTTACCGTTATTAAAAAAAGCTCTCTTTTTATGGAGAGCTTTTTTTTTATGGGAAAAATTAAGGTTTATGAAGAAAAAATGTTTGGCCATAATTTACGACGAAATCGCGAAATAAGCGTGTAGCAGGTGCTAAATAGTGGTTTTTCAAGGTAGCTGCATAAATAAAGCGATGGTAGCTTGGATTTTTAATCGAAATAATTTTAACCGCGTAATGATCCAATGCTGCTATCCGAGGTAAAATACCAATCCCATGTCCAAAAGCCACAAAACCAGCTAAAGTATGGTCTTCTTCTACCTCGCAAACGATTTTAGGTGAGATATTTACTTCAGCCAACATACTGTCAACAATAGGACGTAACCCACTTTTTTTATTAAAAAAGACAAATGGATAAGGAGCCGTGTCAGCTAAATCAATCTCTTCAAGTTCGGCTAAAGGATGATGAATTGGAACAATTAGTACGACCTCTTCTTCTGCAATTCGTTCAAAATGGATTTGTTCATCAGGAACCACCATAGAGCATAAAGCGATATCAATGGTTTCATTTTTTAAATGAGTTAATAGGTCTTTTGTGTTGCCTTGACTTAATGAAAATGAGATTTGTTGATAGTCTGGGTGAGTCGAAAATTCTTTTAATAAAAGAGGAGCAAAATGAGCACCTAAAGTATAGATAAAAGCTAAATCAATGTGGCCCTTGTCTGGACTAGTTAATTCTTTTAAGGCTTTTTCACCGCGTTCCAATTCATCTAGTGAACGTTCTACATAGGACAAAAAGAAGTCACCGTATTTAGTTAAACGAATGTTACGTCCTTGCTTTTCAAATAAAAAAGTTCCAAGCTCTTTTTCAAGTTCAGCCATAGAATGGCTTAAACTAGGCTGAGTAATCGCTAATAATTCGGCAGCTTGCGTCATATGTTGTGTTCTTGCTAATGTTTTAAAATAATAAAGTTGTTTCAAATTCATGATTTTATCACCTCTCTGTTTTTATTGATAGTTTTATTCTATCAATAAATATAAAAATATGCATTAGATTAATAGAAAATTTCACGTTACAATTTAATTGTGAAATAGAGAGCAATACATCGTTATATTAATGAATTTAACAGGAGGATTTAATAAATGGAAAATTATGAAGCAATTTTTGAACCATTGACAGTTAAACGTATGACACTTAAAAATCGTGTGATTATGCCTCCGATGGGAACCAATTTCGCCAATATGGACGGTTCGTTCAACAATGAACATATTACCTATTATGAACAACGTGCAAAAGGTGGAACAGGCTTGATTACATTAGAGAACGCTTGTATCGACTATCCAATGGGAACTAATGGAACGACGCAGCTCCGAATTGATAATGATCAGTATCTACCTGGCTTATGGAAATTTAATGAAGTCATGCATTCGTATGGTGCTTGTACCTCAGTTCAAATCAATCATGCGGGAGCCTCAGCATATGGTCTACGCTTAGAAGGAAAACAAGCTGTTTCAGCTTCCAATATTCCTTCTAAAAAAGGAAATGCCGTTCCTCGTCCTCTTTTAAAAGAAGAGATTTTAGAAATCGTAAAAAAATATGGTGAAGCAGCCAATCGCGCGCAACGTGCCGGCTTTGACTGTGTTGAAATTCATGCAGGCCATTCTTACTTAGTGAGCCAATTCTTATCGCCACTGTACAATCAACGAACAGATGAATTTGGCGGAAGCCCAGAAAATCGTTCACGCTTTGCCAAATTAATTGTTGAGGAAGTTCGAAGAGCGGTTGGCCCACATTACCCGATTTGTCTCCGTTTTAGTGCGGATGAATTATTAGAAGGTGGAAATACATTAGAAGACACCCTAGATTTATTAACCTATTTTGTAAAAGAGATTGACATTCTAAATGTTTCGGCAGCGTTAAATGACAGCATTCAATATCAAATCGACCAGATGAACTTGGCTGATGGTTGGCGCTCTTATATGGCAAAAGCTGTGAAGGAGAAATTTGGCAAAGTGACGATTACCTCAGGAAATATCCGCAGTCCTAAAATTGCCAATGATATTTTACTTAAAGGCGACGCAGATTTATTAGCAATGGGTCGGGGGTTAATTGCTGAACCTAACTGGGTCAATAAGGTAAAAAATGGCGAAGAACAGTTATTGCGTAAGTGTATTTCTTGCAACATTGGATGTGCGGATCATCGCATTGCCAAATCTCGTCCCTTACGTTGTACGGTTAATCCAGATGTGATTTACGAGGATGCCTACAAAGAGCATCAAGTAAAAAATCATCTGAAGATGGTCGTTATTGGCGGTGGTACTGCAGCTCTTGAAGCAGCTACAACTGCAGCAGAGGTTGGCGTTGAAGTAATATTATTTGAAGCGAAAGCTTATCTAGGAGGCTTAGCACATGAAATCGCTCGCTTACCTGATAAGCGAAGAATTGATGATTATGTTATTTATTTAAAAGAGAGAGCCAAACAATTGCCCAACTTAACGATTCACTTACAGACCAAAGCAACAGTAGAAATGATTGAAAAAATTAAACCGGACATTGTTGTGAATGCAACAGGTGCAAAACCTTTGTTGCCTCCAATCAAAGGCTTGCAAGAACAGCTTGAAAACCCAAATCGTAAGGTATTTTCAATTTTTGATTTACTAAACAATATGGAAAATTTCCAAGAATTTACTGGAAAACGAATTGCTGTTATCGGTGGTGGCGCAGTCGGCTTAGATGTTGTAGAGTATTATGCAGAACGACATGCGGAATCTGTTTCGATTGTTGAAATGCAACCAACATTAGGTAAAGATTTAGATATGATTACACGTATCTCAATGATGGACATTATTCAACGTCATGGAGTGGCTACGTATACTGAAACAGCATTGACACAAGTAAATGAAGCTTCCTTTACAGTAATGCAACAGGGAGAAGAAGTCGATATTCCTTTTGACTTAGGCTTTGTCTGCTTGGGTATGAAGGCAGAGCGTCCATTAATGGAACCTTTAATGTCTTACCAAAAAGAGAGTGGAGCAACAGTTGTTAATCTTGGCGATAGCAAAGTAGCCCGCCGTATATATGAAGGGACAAAAGAGGCTCGCGATATTTTAACAACCGTTCATCAAGTAGACCGAGAAAAGGGTCGTCAATCATTGAAACAATATAGTTACCAATAAACGTTAATAAAAAAGGAGCAACTCAACATGACAGAAAGATTAAACGGACACACCATTTTAATTGGATTAATGGCAACACCAATCAGACACAGCTTATCACCAACTATGCACAACGAAGCATTTGCAAAATTAGGTTTAGATTATGCTTATCTTGCTTTTGAAGTTGGAAACAATCAATTAGCAGATGGCATTCAAGCCATTCGTGCGCTAGGCATGCGCGGTTCAAACATCTCAATGCCGAATAAACAAGCTGTTTTAAGCCATTTGGATAAATTGTCTCCAGCTGCAGAAATGGTGGGAGCCGTTAACACAATCGTCAATGATGATGGGGTTTTAACAGGACATATTACAGATGGAACAGGATTTATGCGTGGTTTACAACAAGCAGATGTCTCGATTATCGGAGAGAAAATGACGATTTGTGGAGCAGGAGGAGCGGCAACGGCTATTTGTATCCAAGCGGCACTGGATGGCGTTAAGGAGTTGGCTATTTTTAATCGTAAAGATGATTTCTACAAAAATGCAGAACGAACCGTTTCAATGATTAATGAAAAAACGGATTGTAAAGCAACTTTATACGATATTAGTGATGAAGAACAACTACGCAAAGAAATTGCGACAAGTGCTATTTTTACAAATGCAACAGGTGTTGGCATGAAACCCTTACAAGAGGAAAGTTTAATTACGGATCCAACAATGTTACGCAAAGAGCTGGTTGTTGCTGACGTTGTCTACGTTCCAAGTGAAACTAAATTATTGAAATTAGCCCAAAAGCAAGGCTGTAAAACGGTAAACGGATTAGGGATGATGCTGTGGCAAGGTGCAGCAGCATTTGAATTATGGACAGGCGAAGAAATGCCTGTTGACTATATTCGTGAGTTGTTATTTAATTAAATTTTTATTGAATAAAAAGGCCTGAATCAGTAGGTTTGGGCTTCTTTTATAAAAGTAGGTATTATCAACTAGAAGTAATAATCATTGTGAAATAATAAACAAATATAAATTAAGGAGATTAATAATGAAAAATAAATATATGCCCACGGCGATTAGTTTGTATATTAACTACTTCGTTCATGGTATGGGTGTTTTAATTTTAGCCCAAAATATGGGAGCATTAGGAAGTCAATGGGGAACAGATGATGCTGGAGTAGCAATTGTGATTTCTTCACTTGGAATTGGACGTTTATTAGTGCTATTTGTTTCAGGAGCATTATCGGATAAATTTGGAAGAAAGCCGTTTGTGTATCTTGGTATGTTGACCTATATCGCCTTTTTTGTCGGAATTTTATTTAGTCCAAGTATTGCAGTCGCGTATTTCTTTGGAATATTAGCTGGGATTGCCAATTCCTTTATGGATTCAGGCACGTATCCAGCGTTAATGGAATCTTTTCCAGAATCACCTGGAACAGCGAATGTTATTATTAAAGCCTTTATTTCAGCAGGTCAATTCGCCTTGCCATTGATTGTAGGATTGCTTATCTCAACAGGAGCTTGGTATGGTTGGTCTTTTGTTATTGCCATTGCTATTTTTGTAGCAAATGCAATCTATCTTTTTAATAAACCCTTTCCAGATCAAAAAGGCAAAGCCGTTAATGAAGAAGCGGAATTGGAAGAAGTTCAAACAGTAGCAGCAAAGCCAGTTAAAAAAGTGAAATTTGCCGTTGAAGGTCTGTGTTTTATTTTATATGGTTATATCTCACAAGCTACCTTCTACCTTGTCAGTCAATGGCTGACGAAATATGGATCAGAAGTTGCAGGAATGGGAGACACTGCCTCTAGAGCGTTAATTAGTTATTACAGTATTGGCTCACTGCTTTGTGTTTTTATAACATCAGCATTAGTTAAAAAAATGTTCAAACCTATTCAATTTTTAGTGATCTATACGTTTATTTCCTTTGTATCCTTATTAATCCTATGGTTATTCCCAACGCCTCTTGTCTGCATGATTGGTGCATTTGTGATTGGATTCAGCGCTGCTGGTGGTGTCATGCAATTAGGTTTAACAGTGATGTCAGAGATGTTCCCAGCAGGTAAAGGGACGGTTACCGGTATTTTCTACACAGCAGGAAGTATTGCGTCCTTTACAATTCCTTTAATTACCGGACAAATGTCTAAAACAAGTGTCGCTAATATTATGTTGTTTGATGTTGGCATTGCCTTAGTTGGATTTTTGCTAGCGATTATTATTTACGTAAGGTATAATAAAGTATTTTCAAAATAAAATGAGTTGTTATTCTAAAAAATGCAACGTAAAGGATGAATTGGAATGAAAACTGTTACGATAAAAAATGTCACATTAGGTAGTGGGGCACCTAAGATTTGTGTTCCAATGGTGGGGAAAACGGTAGCTGAATTACTTGAAGAAGCTAACAACTTACTAGAACTGGATTTAGATATTGTTGAATGGCGTGTTGATTTTTTTGAAGAAGTTGAAAAACTAGCAGAAGTAAAAAAAATAGGCGTTAAAATTAGAGAGATTTTAAAAGAAACACCGATTTTATTTACATTTAGAACAAAAAAAGAAGGCGGCGAACGAGAGGTTCCATCAACTTATTATTTCCAATTAAATGAAATGATGATGGAAAGTGGTTTAGTGGATTTAGTTGATATCGAATTATTTATGGGAGATGCTGAAGTGAAAGCCACTGTTGCTAAAGCACAAAATCATCAAGTGAAAGTTGTGATGTGCAACCATGATTTTGACAAGACGCCTCCAAAAGAAGAAATCATCAACCGACTACGTAAAATGCAAGAACTGGGAGCGGATATTTGTAAGATTGCTGTTATGCCAACGTCAACAGAAGATGTACTAACGTTGTTATCTGCAACCAATACAATGAAAGAGAAGTATGCAGATCGTCCAATCGTCACCATGTCAATGGGAGGCATGGGAGTTGTCAGCCGCATTGCGGGTGAAACTTTTGGTTCTGCTATGACCTTTGGAGCAGCAAAACAAGCATCTGCACCTGGTCAAGTTCCAGTAGCGGAGTTACGTTCAATGTTAAATGTTCTACACGATAGTATTTAATAAAACCAATATCAACTGATAGGAGAGAGAAACCAAGATGCGTAAAAATCCTTATTTTCCAACGGTCATGTCTTTGTATATTAATTATATCTTACAAGGAATGGCGGCCATTATTTTAGCACAAAATATGGTACCATTAATGAAGCAATTTGGTACGACGGCTGCGGGTATGTCTTTGGTAATCTCTTCAATCGGTTTAGGTCGCATTTTGATTTTATACTTTGCTGGACGAATGTCAGATAAATTTGGTCGCAAACGGATTGTTTTAATGGGAATGGCGAGTTATGTTGTTTTTTTTGGAGGTATATTAATCAGCAATTCTATTTGGATTGCAAGTTTTTTTACCTTGTTTGCAGGCTTTGCTAATGCTTTATTGGACACTGGAACTTATCCAGCTTTGATGGAAGCATACCCTGATTCTAGTGGTTTTATGAGTGTTTTAAATAAGGCTTTTATTTCAGCAGGTCAATTTATTTTGCCAATTCTAGTAGGGGGATTATTAACAAATCAATTTTATTATGGCATCAGTTTTATTTTATGTTTAGGAGTGATTTGTGCTAATCTAGTATTTATGTCGCAACAGAAATTTCCAGCTCTTGGAACTGTGGCGAAAGAGAAGCAACAGACTCCTGTTATTCATCTAAACGGAAAACCAAAATTTTGGTTAGAAGGCACTGCGCTTATCTTGTTTGGTTTTACTTCAGTATCGACATTTAATATTATTGTCCTATGGTTGCCACAGTATGCAGAGGAAATTGCCGGAATGGTGAAAAGCAATTCTTTAATGCTGATCAGCCTATACAGCGTTGGATCATTAGTATCTGTTTTTCTGACAGCTTTTATTGTAAAAAAATGGGTGCAACCGATTCTTGTTATTTTAAGCTGCACATTGGCCTCTTTTTTAGTGTTAGTATTTGTTCTCATTTTCCCAACAGAAATAGGTGCGAGTATTGCAGCATTTGGCATTGGGCTATTCTCTTCAGGTGGTATTTGGCAACTGGCATTGACGTTGTTGCTACAGTTATTTCCAAGGAACAAAGGGCGGATGACAAGTTATTATACTTTAATGACTTCATTTTCAGTGATGCTGATTCCTTTGATTACTGGGAATTTGAGTGAAGTAAATATAAAACTTGTCATGATTTTCAATGCAGGTGTCACGTTAGTGGGCTTTTTATTAGCGATACTTGTTTATGTTAGGTACCAAAGATTGCATCGAATAGAAGAAGCTGATGTGCTAGTTGGAAATGAAACAATTGAGTACTGAGTATAAGGCGTATGGGATTTACTGACAATGAAAGTTTATATTGGATTAAGCAACTTGACGAGAACCACTCAAGTTGCTTTTGTTTAGTTAGAAAAGGGGGCGTAGAAACATGGTTCATAAAAAGCATTTTGGTGTGTATGGTGTGGCTTATGCGAATGGACACTTATTATGTATCAAGAAAAAAATAGGTCCATATAAGAATCGATTTGATCTGCCAGGAGGGAGTCAAAAGGAAAGTGAAGGTCTAACAGAAACGTTAGTTAGAGAAATAATGGAAGAGACAGGATACGGTGTGAGTAATTATGGACATTCTAGATGCTATGATGTCTTTGTAGAGGATAATAGTACGGATGACATCATCCATCATATATTCGTGCTTTACACGATCAAAGTAATAAAAAAATATGACAAGCTCCCTGAACTTACCCATGAAACTAATGATTCAGCAGGTCCGATTTGGGTAGAAATTAGCGATTTAACAGCAGAGAATACATCTCCTCTAGTAGCAAGAGTACTAGAAGAGTTAAAAGGTGAGTCGGATGAAACATTATTTGATGTTAAAAAATATAAAAATTGGATAATTAGTAAGGATTAAAAAGTTTAAAAATGAAACTAAAAATTAGTTTTGGTGGTATAAAAAGAGAACCTTTTTACATGCAAATTAACTTCTTTTTTTGACAATTTATTTTTTTAAGTAAAAGGACTATCTTCTCTAATTGTTCTGTGTTAATATGGTGTTTGTTTGAAATGACGCATTTATATTTTATGGAAAGAAGATGAATTGTTTTGCATTCTATTGTTCACTTTATTAAGTCGAATCCATTCTCTAAAAAGCAACCTTACTATGAAACGACAAATTTTATGGCGATTGTTTCGATTATTTTAATTAGCGTGGTTTTACGTGATACAACTGTATACCAAGCCAATCGTTTGTTTTATTATTTAGATATTTTTGCCTGTGGTGTGTTAGTGGCGATTGCCATTAAATTTATTGTGTTTAAATGCTGTAAATCTAATTTAAAATAAAGTTATAAAATCCATTTTATTAAATGGATTTTTTTTATTTAAATAAAAAAGGCCACTCACTAGGAGTGGCCAAAAAGGAGTTGGTTACCTTAACTTTGGAGGAGTATAAGGTAAATGAAAAATAAAAAAGTTGGTTGTTTGTTGGTTGTAAGATAATAATACCCAATAAATATGAAGAAACTATGACCAAAGTTTGCTATTTTTCTTAAGAAAAACTAAAGCTACTTTTATCGATAACTGAAAAAGAAACAAAGCTACAAAAAAAGCTACCTCTCAAAGAGGTAGCTAGGGGGAGTGACTCTTTTCAATAGGGGGAGAAAAGAGTAATAAAAATAAAAAAGATTTAGTTTGGACTACTTAGGTAGTATACCTAGAATAGCTGAAATTAAAATGATAAACACATAATCTTTTTTTATTAAATCAGTGGCAATGCATTTATTTAAAAGCGCTTGCAGATTAATCTTATTCTCATTTTTATGTTATTTAATTATTAGTGTTATGGATGGTATTGTTTATTTTAAAGTGTTTGTTGAGGTGTTTATTAAATTTTATTTATATGATATAGTTTTTAAAAGGGCTTACAATAAATAGGGGGTATTCAAATGAATATTGCATTAATTGCGCATGACCGTAAAAAAAAGCTGATGATTGAATTAACAACGGCTTATCGAGAAATATTAAAAGAGCATACTCTTTATGCAACTGGTACAACTGGTTTGAGAATTATTGAAGAAACTGGATTAGCCGTTCATCGATTTAAATCAGGCCCATTAGGAGGCGACCAACAAATCGGTGCTCTGATTTCAGAAGATAAGATCGATATGGTGATTTTTTTAAGAGATCCATTAGCAGCCCAGCCTCATGAACCTGATGTGACTGCATTAATTCGATTAAGTGACGTTTACGAGATTCCGTTAGCAACCAATATCGGCACTGGAGAAATATTATTAAGAGGTTTGGGAGCAGGATTTGCAGATTGGCGAACGATAACCAATGAGGTTGAAACTAAAATTTTAGACATTTAACAATTAAAAGGCTCAGCTACTATGAATTAGTAACTGAGCCTTTTCCATCAGATAAGATTATTTTTGTAAATAATTAAGAGCGTATCGAACGTGAAATTCTGTTGCTAAAACTAAACTTCGTTCATCAATATCAAAATTTTCATGGTGATGACCATACCAAGTGTCAGGATTTTCAGGATTTCTAGTTCCAACACGTGCGTAGACTCCTTCACTAACGGCTAGAAAATCGGCAAAATCGTCTGCTCCTAAACTTTTAGGGTTATCAGTAATCACATTTTCAGAACCAACCATATCATTCGCAATCTGTTCAGCAAAATGGGTTGCAACAGGGTGATTAATCAAGGGAGCTGCTGCATTATAATTTTCAAAGCTTAAAGAGGTGCGGTGAGCCTTCGCTACGTCAGTTGCAATGCGTTTAACAGCGTCTAATACGAAATGGCGAGTTTCGTGGCTGAAAGTACGGACCGTTCCTTCTAACGAAGCTTCATTTGCGATAATATTGTAGCGAGTGCCAGCATTTAAAACACCAACAGCCACCACCGCGTTGTCTAAGGGGCTGACTTCTCTAGCCACAATACTTTGGAGTTCAACCGTAATAGCTGCAGCTGTTAAGAGCGCGTCTCTTCCTAAATCTGGCCTAGCAGCATGTCCAGATTCTCCTTTAATCGTAAGTTTAAAAATATCACAAGAAGCATTTGTAGCTCCTTTAGTCGTAACAAGTTTGCCAACGTCAACACTTGAATCCAAATGGAGTCCAAAAACTTGATCTACATTTTGAACAAAATTCCCCTCAACAAACTGTCTAGCCCCAGCACCGATTTCTTCGGCTTGTTGAAAAGCGAGTTTAATGGTTCCTGAAAATTCAGATTGGTGACTCTTTAATAATTTCGCAGCGCCAAGTAAAGCGGCGGTATGTCCGTCGTGACCACAAGCATGATTTAAACCTGGATGCACTGATTTATAAGGAACATCTTTTGCATCTGCCAACTCAAGGGCATCAATATCTGCTCGTAACAAAATAGTTTTTCCTTCACCAAGTCCACCTTGAATGGTTCCAAGGACACCGGTCTCACCAACTGATTCATATGGAATCCCAATTTTCGTAAGTTCAGCTTTAATGCGTTTAATGGTTTCAAATTCTTTTAAACTTGCTTCGGGGTGTTGATGGAAATATCGACGTAATGCGATAACTTCAGCAGCACCATTTTTTAATTCAGTTGTTAAGTCTGTTTCAATTAAATTGATTGTCATATTTTTCATCCTTTTTGTGGTTATTTTTTAGCATCTTCCCAAACAGGTGTAGAGGAACCTTTAGTTGTTTTTTCAAGTAATTTAACGGTCTCAGGGGACTGATAAGCTTTAACGATTTTTTGATAAATGCTATTATCTTTATCCTTTTTCTTGGCAACAATGATATTGATATAAGGTTTTGATGTTTCATTTACTGGTTCTAGGAAAATCGCATCTTTATTAGGAACAAATCCTGCATCGACAGCCATTCCGCTGTTAATGAGTGAAACCGTTGTGTCACTTAATGCACGAGCAGTTTGAGCAGCATCAAGTTCTTTAATTTCAAGATCGAGTTTATTTTCGGTAATGTCTTTAACTGTGGGTGTTTGTTTAGCAGCAGGGTCTACTTTGATTAAGCCGGCTGTTTGTAGCAATAAAAGCGCGCGTCCACCATTAGTAACATCATTTGGAATGGCCACAATATCTCCTTTTTTTAGTTCTTTTACATCTTTAATCTTTTCAGAATAAATGCCTAATGGTGCAATAACAGTTTCCCCAATAGGGACTAAGTCTGTTCCGTGGTCTTTGTTGTAAGAATCCAGGAAAATTTGATGTTGGAAAGAATTTAGATCAATTTCACCTTCATTTAAAGCGGCATTCGGTTGTGTGTAATCTGTGAATTTTACAATTTCTAATTGAATATTGTCTTTCTTTAAACGCTCTTTAACGTCATCCCAAACATCAGAATCATCTCCAACAACACCTAGTTTGACAGTAGTCGTTTTTTCTTTTGCTTGCGTACCGCCACATGCTGTAATGAAGAAAGCACCTAAAATTAGTAAAGCAGAAATCGTAATTTTTTTTATTGTTTTCATGTTGTAAAACTCCTTTTTAATTGTTTTTTTAAGAATGGCTTGTTCGTTTAATTAAGAAATTTCCGATAAATTGACTAATAAAGACTAAAATTAAAATGATTAAAGTTGCCACGAGTGTGACATCATTTTGGAATCGATTGTATCCTTTTGAAATAGCTAAATTTCCCAATCCACCGCCTCCAATTGCTCCAGCCATGGCAGTTAGTCCGATTAAATTAATAATGGTTACTGAAGAAGCGCGAATAATACCATTTAACCCTTCTTTTAGATAAACGCGGAAAATAATTTCTAAAGGACTAGACCCCATCGCTTGAGCTGCTTCAACCACGCCAGAGTCAACTTCCACTAAGGCGTTTTGAATTTGTCTAGCAAAAAAGGGAACCGTTCCAATAACAAGAGGAACAATTGCTGCTGTGGTGCCAATGGAAGTTCCTACTAGTAAGCGTGTAAATGGGACGATAACGGCTAACATAATAATAAATGGAATTGACCGAAAGACATTAATGATTTTATCTAGAGTGGTGTAAATTCCTCTATTTTCTAGAATTCCATTAGCATCTGTTACAACTAAGATTACCCCTAAGATAATTCCTAAAATTCCTGCAATAATGGCTGTAACGCTGACCATGTATAACGTTTGAATCGTACTTTCAATAAATTCCTCTTTTAAAGGGGGAATATTTTTAAAATAGCTAGCTAATGAATCCAACATTGTTTTCACTCCTTTTGTAAATCAACTAATTTTTTGTTTGCGTGGCAACGAAATAACGTTTTGTTGATGTTCAATTATTTCGACTTTAATATCTTTAGAAACCAGATAAGCGAGTGCTTGATCACGTTTGTTTTTCTCTCCTGAAAAGATAACAATTAAGTTTCCAATCGGAGTGTCTTGTAAAATTTCAATATTGCCAAATAAAATATTGGTCGAAATTGTAAATTGAGAATAGAGATGAGCAATCAAAGGCTCACTTGTTGTAGCACCTACATAAGAAACTTTCGCAAGAATGTCGTTCGGCTGTAAATCTAACAAACTAGGATGGGATAAAATAGTTTCTAATCCTTGATCTACATGAGTCGCAGTATTAATAAAATCTTTAGTGATGGGTTTTCTAGGCTGGGTAAAAATTTGGACTAAATTTCCTTCTTCAACGACGCGGCCTTTTTCCATTACCGCAACTTTAGTGCAAATTTCTTTTACAACTTGCATTTCATGAGTGATAATCACAATCGTCAAATTTAATTTTCGATTGAGCTCCTTTAAAAGCGTTAAGATTGATGACGTTGTTTTGGGATCCAACGCGCTAGTAGCCTCATCACAAAGGAGAACCTCAGGATCATTTGCTAAAGCCCTAGCAATGGCAACACGTTGTTTTTGTCCTCCTGAAAGTTGGGAAGGATACGCGTTATGTTTATCTGATAAACCAACCAATTCAAGTAGACCAGAGACTTTTTCATTCAGCTCTTTTTTTGATAATGATGAATGTTTTAAAGGATAAGCCACATTATCAGCAATTGTTCGAGAAGCCATTAAATTAAAATGTTGAAAAATCATGCCTATTTTTTTACGTGCCGTTCGAAGTTCTTTAGGAGTGAGGCTTAAAAGATCGCGGTCAGCAACGATTACTTTTCCGCTAGTTGGACGTTGGAGCAGGTTGATGGTTCTGACGAGCGTACTTTTTCCAGCCCCACTATAACCGACAATTCCAAAGACATCGCCTTTTTCAATAGTTAAGTCAACTTGCTCAACAGCAGTGATTTGTTGATCTTTTGTTTTGAATGTGACACTTACTTGTTCCAATTGAATCATACTATTCCCACCTTCAAGATAATTTAAAATAAAAAAACGTCCTTTTAAAATCAATGTAAGTTGATTTTAAAAGGACGAATTTAACGTTCGTGTTACCACCTTTTTTTAGATTTCCTTTACAAGAAATCCCTTATCAAGTACGAGAAGACATGCTTCCGATACTCTAGCACGTTAATGGGTGCACCCATGATAGCCTAATGGAAAATCCACTCGGTATCCCGCCTCAGAGGCCATTTTCGACTTGCTTTTCATTCGCCCTTTTCAGCATCATACAGGCTCTCTGTTAGAATGAAATTTCAAGTGTACTTTTCTCGTCACTGCGTTTATCGGTATAAAATAAAAAAACTCGTCCTTTAAATGATTGAAGCCAACCATTTAAAGGACGAGTACAATTATGTATTCGTGTTACCACCTTTTTTTATAAAACGATTGCTCGTTTTACCTTAACCAGTACTTAAAATAATTGTATTTTGCATACTGTGGCACGATAGCGGGTGCTCCCGTAGCAATCTAAAGTAGAAGTTCTACAATTCAACTGCTTCACTCCAAGGCCATTTTCAGCTTTCTTCCCACTACCCTTTTTCAGCAATCTTTCAGGGCTCTCTATAAGTGTTTGTAAAACGTACTTTCCTTTTCATTGTGATTTAATGTTATTCTCATTGTTTGTTAACTTGATTCTTAATATACAGGTCAGTTGTCAATTTGTCAACAACTAAATAAAAAATAAATGACTTAGTGAAATAAAGTAGAACTTATGAAAACCATATGCTATAGTAAGAGAGGATTTTCTCATACGAGAAAATCTAAAAATAAACAGAGTAGGAAATAAAGCGTTAAGTGCTGATGGGATGGGATGTTGCCCTCAGACGAAAAATGATTGAAAAATCATTTGCGGTTTTATTTTTGCATTCGCTGCATAAAGTTTTTATGTGTGGGAGCTCTTAAAGGAGATCTTCAAATGTTCAAAAAAAAGTTAGACGCAAAAACAATTGCAACAATGGGTTTATTAATGGCTTTACAGCTAGTTTTAACCCGATTTGTTTCGATTGAGACCCCAATTGTTCGAATTGGATTTGATTTTTTACCCATTGCTATTATGGGGATGCTTTTTGGTCCTTGGTTATCTGGCGTTGCGGTTGCAATGACCGATATTATTGGGATTTCACTATTTGCTAGAACAGCACCATTTTTCCCTGGATTTACATTATCGGCCTTTTTAACGGCAGCAGTTTATGGACTCTTTTTATACAAAAAGCCTAAAACTTTATTACGTGTGGCGTTAGCAGTTATTACGGTGACAATCGTGATTAATTTAGGGCTCAATACACTTTGGTTGTCGATGATTTACGACAAGGCAATGATTGTAATTTTTCCAGCTAGAATTCTTCAAAATTTTATTATGACACCTATTCAGATTGCTTTATTGTATTTTGTTGTTCGCAGCAACATTTTAACTAAAACAATAGGCATTGATTCAACTAAATAAAAACAAGTTACAACATCCAAATCACCTTCATTCATTGGAGGTGTTTTTTTTACAAAAAAATCCAACCCCGAAGGATTGGAAA
This sequence comes from Carnobacterium sp. GW821-FHT04C06, assembly GCF_059420345.1. NCBI lineage: Bacteria > Bacillati > Bacillota > Bacilli > Lactobacillales > Carnobacteriaceae > Carnobacterium > Carnobacterium sp. GW821-FHT04C06. Next base: position 34,766 of record NZ_JBWKTN010000003.1, on the reverse strand, counting down.
GTTGTGTACTCATGTAAAAAAATAACCAATAATGCTTAATGCGATAGTTATCAGCGCCATGACGATAATGACAGCGAGATGCCATTTTTTATATAACGCAAGAATAGCAATAAATTCACGAATCATTGCATTAGGCCAATAATAAAAAGCTGTTTTAGAACCAATCCCTTGACTAGTTAAGCCAGCACGTTTAGCGTATATTCCAGCTCTAAAAAGATGGAAATTATTAGTGGCAAATAAGCTTTTGTACTGATTGTCACCCTTTAAACTATCCATGATTTTTTTTGAAAAAACCATATTTTCTAAAGTATTAACAGATTGATCCTCTAGTAAAGTATCTTCAAGAGGAATCCCGTTTTTTAATGCATACTGTTGCATCGCTACAGCTTCAGGTATTTTTTCATCCCCACCTTGTCCGCCTGAAAACAAAAGTTTAGGTGGCGTGTGGGCCTTCGCTTGCTTAAAATAAAAATTCATTGCGACATTAATTCGATTTTGTAGCAGAGGTGGGACGATATACCCGTCAATTAATCCACTACCTAAAACAATAATAAAATCTTTATTTAATCTTGGACGATAAACTTGATAAATAAATGAGGCGATGAAAAAATTCATAAAATTGAATAAAAAATATAAGAACAATAAAATTAAAAATCCAGTAATATCCTTCATAAATTCAGGTAAATAGTTTGCCAAGATAGTTGATGAGAGAACTAACAAACCTAAAATCGCAAGACCTAAAAATAACGTTAAAAAATTTGAAAAACGAGCTCCTTCTTTTTTTATCAAAATACGAGCATTTACAAAAGAGGCGACCATTAACGCGAAGGCCCCAAAGACAGCAATCAATCCCAAGATGACTAAAAAGACTAATGAAATCATCACTAAAACTCGATTATAGGTTGTAAAACTAAAGTAGAGTAAGGTAATAAAAACTGAAAATAAGAAACAATTAAATAAAAATCCGTTGATAATCTTACGCCGATCTTGCCAATAAGAAAGAGCAAAAACTAAAAATACAACTACATTAAGATACAAAAAAAACAAGTTGACACCTCCGTTAATTTTTGGATTCAAATTATTATAACAAAAAAATCAGTTCAAGAAAGACAAAAAAGGAAATAATTTATAAATAAAAAGGATTAAACTAGCAAATAGTCAGTCTATTCTGATAAAATGAAAAGAATAGGGGGGAATGGGTATGTTAGTCAAACGATTTGGAACTAGAATTGAAGAAGTATCTTACACAGTTCGAGTGGGAGTCTATGCATTAATTTTTGACGAAACACGTGAAAATTTAATGATTGTTTCACCACCTAATGGTGCGTATTTATTACCAGGTGGAGAAATTGAAACGGGCGAGACAAAGGAAGAGACGTTGCATAGAGAAGTAATGGAAGAGCTCGGTTTTACAGTATCCATAGGTACATATCTCGGTGAAGCAGAGGATTTCTACTACTCGACGTTTCGCAAAAAACATTATCATAATCCAGGCTATTTTTATGTAGTGGAATCTTATCAAAAAGTGAGTGAGCCTTTGGAAGATTTTAACAAACTTTATTGGTTGCCAATCAAAGAAGCTCACCGCCTTTTAAAAAGAGGCAGTCATAAATGGGCAATTGAAACGTATCTTGCACAACATGGTTTAAGCATCCATTAAATCAAAAAAAGAACCTTCTTAAATAGAAGGTTCTTTTTTGATGCATCTATTCTTCGTAAGCAACAGCAGTAACTGAGCTATCGATATTTCCCTTAGTTGCCTTTGAATAAGGACAAAAAGCATGTGCTTTATCCGCTAAATCTTGAACAGTTTCTAAGTCATGGCCTTCAATTGCTACTTGAATTTCACTAGCTAATTTAAAACCATTGTCGACTGGATCACTTACTAAATCAACTGTAACGTAGACTTTTGATTTTCCAGAAATTTTTTGTTGGCCCATAATATGTTCCAAGGCAGAATTGAAACAAGCGCTATAACCTAAAGCAAATAATTGTTCAGGGTTACTTCCTTGTCCTTTTCCTCCCATTTCTTTTGGAGTAGAAACACGAACTGAAAAAGAACCATCAGGTAAATGACTCTCACCATTACGGCCACCAGTGTTGATAGCTTTTGCTTGATAAAGTTTTTTTGATTCTGACATAAAATAATCTCCTTTCAAATCCTTTAGTTTTACATTATTATGGTACCGAAAAAATGTAAAAAGACCTAATGATTTGCTCAAAAAAATAATTTTATAAATCTAATTCATAGTAATCAAAGATTGCTTCTTGGTAAAAACCTGCCGATAAGTACAATTTTAAAGCACGGGCATTTTGGCTATCCACTTCAAGGTAAAGTTTTTGAAACGTTTGGTTAAGCGCAAGTTGAATCCCTTGATTTAGTAGAGCACGTCCCAATCCTTGTCCTTGCCATTCGCTTGCAATGACCACTCCGTAAATCCCAATGATTCCTTGAAAATGGTCTAATTTAATTTTTCCTACAATTTCATTATCTAAATAGGCGATATAATTTCCTTCAATTTCAAGAGTCTCTATTTTTTTTTGGTCATAAATTAGTTTATCCTGAGGTGAAAAACCTTCATGATCAAGACGATAGAGTAGTTTTCGATCTTCTTGACTAGCCGATTGAAGAACCAAAGGGGAGTAATCCGCTTGATTAAAATTAGCTGGATCAAAATTTAAACGATATTCTGTAAACGAGAAAGCCCCAGCATATTTTTTAATTAAATCAGGAATGATAGGATCTTTTCGATCCGAAATAAATAGAATTCTTTTCATTTTTTGTTCTTTAGCATAGCTTACTAAGGAATCAATAAGAATTATAGCAATTTCTTGATTGTTATTAGTTAAAATACTCGCTTCAATTTCAACTCCATCAAAAGTACTTGCGGATAAGTAGCCTTTAAGTTCAGTATCTTCAAAATAAAGAAAATGTTGATAATGAGGGGATTTTTTTTCAAAAGCTTTAGGATCTAATTTATAATAAAGGTTTTGTTTTTGTTGTGCTGATTCAAGTGTTTGGATTGCTTGAATTTGTTGATCTGTTAATTCTTGCAGATGGCATAATACAGTTTCCAATAGGTTTCCTCCGATTCTGTTGTATTCTCTTTTTATTATAGGCTTTTTTATCAAATAGGGAAATCTTAATTGAGATTTATGCTATAATTTAAACAAAATAATTTATCAAAGGAGAGAGTTATATGCCATTTGTTCATATTGAACTGATTGAAGGACGCTCAAAAGAGCAAAAAGAAAACTTAGTCAAAGAGGTAACAGAAGCAGTTGTTCGCAATACGGGAGCTGCTGGTGAAAATGTTCATGTTATTTTACAAGAAATGAAAGCTAGTGATTATGCTCAAAATGGAATCTTCAAAGGATAAAATTTAAATAGGCACTTTTAGTGCTTGTTTTTTTATTTATAAACTATTGTTAGCGTTTACATAAAATGATATGATGATTAAAGAACGGTCGTTTCTTATTTTTGAAAAGGAGGAAAAAACAAATGAACAAGTTAATTAAAGCAATGGTGATAGGTGTGGGAATTAGTTTAATGATTGTTGGAAGTGGGCATGAGGCAAGCGGAAAAAAAGAAACTAAAAAAGAGGCTTCAAACGATGGGAAGGTAACCTTTTACATAGCGAGACATGGTAAAACGCTATTTAATACGATGGATCGCGTTCAAGGCTGGTCAGATACACCATTAACAGAACAAGGTCGAGAAGTAGCGAAGGACTTAGGTCGTGGTTTAAAAGATATTAAGTTTAAATCAGCTTACAGTAGTGATTTGGGACGTGCAAGAGAAACGGCTCAACTTGTATTAGCAACTAACGGTCAAAAAAAATTGGCGATTACACCAAAAAAGACATTAAGAGAAGCATGTTACGGAAAATTTGAAGGTGATTTCAACGAAAACATGAAAAAAGCGATGGCTGAATATTACGGCTACGAAACGTTAGATAATAACCCACTAGGCAAAGAAATGTTTGAAAAAGGAGCCGACGCAGTAAGTGCATTAGATACAGAATACCATATGGGGGAAGACGCTAAAACAATTAAAGAAAGAATGCAAACGACCTTAAAGCAAATGGCTAAAAAAGAAGCAAAAAATGGTGGAGGCAATGTATTGGTAGTTGGGCACGGGATGTCTATTAACATTATGGTGTCGGATATGACGGATAAGTATACGGGGGAAGGCTTAAAAAATGCAAGTGTAACGAAAATTATTTATAATAATGGCAAATTTAAAGTGGAATCTATTGGCGATACCAGTTATTTTGAAAAAGGTAAAAAAGAATAAAAAGAAGGCAACATTAGAAATTAATGTTGCCTTCTTTTTTAATGAAAGGCAAGCTCTTTAATCACATGCGCAACGCCGTCTTCGGCATTGGTTTTCGTAATAAAAGTAGCGATTTCTTTCACCGCAGGAACAGCATTGCCCATAGCAATTTTATATTTTGCAAAGTGCAGCATGTCCATATCGTTCATATTATCGCCAATCGCCATCACATTTTCTTGAGGAATATTAAGGTGAGCAGCTAAATCTTTCACCGCGTTGCCTTTATTTGCCTTTTTATTTAAAATTTCATAATAAAAATCTTCACTTTTAATCATCGTATAGCGTTCATTAAATTCAGCAGGAATTTGTGCAATTCCTTGATCTAAAATAGCTGGATGATCAATCATCATCATTTTACTGATTTCGATTGCAGGGTCAATTTCTTCAACAGTTCGATACTTTAAAGGGATATTTACTAAGAAAGCTTCTCGAACTGTATATTCGCTAATGTCTTTATTGGTTGTATAAAGATGATCCATATCAAATGTTTGAAAATGAACCCCAATATCATTGCTTAATTTTTCTAATGCTAAAAAGTCTTGATAAGCTAATGTATGATGAACAATTGCCTTTCCATCATGTGTGCTTTGAACTAAAGCCCCATTATAAGTGATGGCAAAATCGCCTTCTTCTTCTAAATTCAATTCCGCTAAGAAGTTTTTAACCCCAATCAAAGGTCGGCCTGTACATAAAACAATTTTGATTCCTTTTGTTTTTGCTTCCATAATCGTTTCTTTCACGGCTTGACTGATTTTTTTATCTGGATTTAACAGTGTTCCATCTAAGTCGATGGCAATTAATTCAATACTCATTTAATCTAACTCCTCTTGAAGTGTGGTTGGGTTTTTGATTGCTCCATTGGCAATATATTTTGTAAATTCATTAAACAAAGGTTCAAAGAGATTCACTTCACTGATGCTAGCTGGTTTAATAATCTCTTTTGGAAAATAAAAACGTTCATCTCCTCGAACTTTACCAGTCAGTGCAGCAACAATCGGACTTGCTTTTGATAACTCAATTAAAGAACCATCAGCTTCAACTAATTCAATTTGGGTTCGATTATTGATTTGCTCTGGGCGATAAAAATCATAAGGCAAGTCGTAGCTGTTATTAATAGCGGTATAGTAAACTGGATCATAGCCAGCTTCTAAGATTAGATTTTCTAAATGGCCAATGACAGGCAAATCTGTTTCACTGTTGAAGGCAACAGATTTAAATGGGTGTCGATCTAAAAAGCGAGTAGCTAAATCACTTAAAATAGCATCGTTCTCTTCACGCCATTGAGTAAAATAGGTATTTAAAACCCCATCATCTAATTTCAAATAGTCCTTCAGTGTAAAATCATTTCTGAAAAATGGAGCCAATAGAGAAACGGAGCCTAGCATTTCAAAATCAGGATCTTCGTAAAGCTTTTTAGCGCGTTTTAGCAAATGATCCAAAATGACTTCCATACTTCTAGAAACAGGATGAAAATAAACTTGCATATACATTTGATATCGACTCACCACGTAATCTTCAACCGCATGCATACCGGATACTTGGAAAGAAATGCCATCCTTATAAGGACGCATGACACGCAAAATTCTAGTTAAATCAAAAGTGCCATAATTAACACCGGTAAAATAAGCATCTCTTAGTAAGTAATCCATTCGATCTGCATCAATCTGACTAGAAATCAATTGAACAACTTGTGGATTGGGATAGTTTTTTTGAATGACACTTGCTACTTTTTCAGGAAAATCAAAATGGATTTTTTTTAAAATTTTATTGACTTCAGTTTCTGGCGAAGTAATAATTTCAACCGTAATAGCCTCATGATCCGTTTCAAAAATACGCTCAAAAGTATGAGAATAAGGGCCGTGACCAATGTCATGAAGCAGAGCTGCACAAAGGACAACTAATCGCTCACTATCGTCCCAACCACCGTCATCTTCAACTTTAGTAGCAAAGCTTCTTGCGAATTTATCACAAATTCTTCTAGCAATTTCATAAACGCCTAAAGAATGAGTGAAACGAGAATGCTCTGCACCGTGAAAAGTAAAAGAAGAAGTTCCAAGCTGTTTAATGCGGCGCAATCGCTGAAATTCACGAGAGTTAATCAAATCTAAAATCACTTGATGTTGAACATGAATATAATCATGAACAGGATCACGAAAAACCTGTTCAATCGGCAAAATTTGATCTTGATAGGCTATCGAATTCATCTACTCAGCTCCTCATCGAATGTTTCTGCTAACATTTGTTCATTGCGTTCAATCATTTTTTGATAAGCTATTTTATAATCTTCTTTCAATTCTAAGTCATAGTGCCCATCGCTTAACAAACAACCATTTGTTGTTAACGTTTCAAGAATCCTTTGCTTGACACCATCCACGGTTAAAGGGGTTTCAAGTAACTCATCTAAATTTGCCATTACAGCTGGATTCACCTTAGGAAAATGCCATTTAACTGTTTCATTTGCCAATCCGACTTGATAAAAATCACGAATCATTTCGGTTCTTTTATCCTGAGAACCCGTCACGCTAAGATAAATCATAATCGCCACACCTTTTTTTAAACGGCGCTGCGCGATGCCAGCAAATTTTTTCCCATCAATACTTAAATCAAAATCTCCTGGACAATAAGATTCTTCAATTTCATAAGCATCAATTTTTTTACCATACGCTTTAAATGTTTGGCGAATCAAGCGTAACATGAACTCGTATCCTTCCGTAATACTCATCTTAACAAGAGGATCTTCAGGAAGAATTAACGAAAAATTCAACACACCTTCATTTGAAGCCACTGCCAGACCACCCGAATTACGAACTAAAAAGTGTTGTTGATGGTGAATGAAAACGTTTAGTGCATCCTTGAAAAAAGGCAATTTTGTATCCATCATCCCTAAAATCACTAATTCAGAAGCAGTCCAAAAATGCAGTGCTCCAAAGGATTGATGAGTCCCAATTTTTTTTATCAAGCTATCTCCCAAAGCAAAATGAGAAATAAATTGATTTGTAAAAGGCATCGAGGTGGAATCATATAGTTCATAAGCTTGTTGACTTAAATAATCTTTTTTTTCTGACATAGTTTGTCTTCCTTTATAGTAAAATTACGATACCGTTTATATTTAATAACTTCATTATACCAAAAAATAACGTAACAAGAAGCATAAATAAAGGAATTAAGCTAAAAAAATGCTAAGAGTTAAGTAGAATAGTTGACCTGAATTTCAAAAACACGTTATACTATTTACAATTGATTCGAGAAGGAACATTTGTAAAGGAGGCGTTTTTTTGACCAATCGAATAAAAAATTTAGCTGGATTGTCAGACGAAGACTTTAAAAACATCTATCAAATGATGTGGGAAATCCGTTTTTTTGATGAAAAAGTGGAAGAGCTTTTTGCAAAAGGAAAAATCCATGGTACAACGCACCTTTCAATAGGACAAGAAGCAACAGCTGCAGGAACCGGTTATTTATTAAGAAAAACCGATTGGATTACTTCAACGCATCGAGGTCACGGTCACAGCATTGCAAAAGGAACCTCAATGACGGCAATGATGGCTGAATTATTCGGCAAACGAAGTGGTACAAACGCTGGTAAAGGTGGCAGTATGCATATTGCTGAATTAGCAGAGGGAAATTTAGGTTCAAATGGCATTGTTGGTGCAGGATTTCCCATTGCCGTTGGAGCCGCCTTATCTGCTCAATTAAAAGGCGAAGACCGAGTAGTTATTTGCTATGCTGGGGATGGCGCAACGAATGAAGGAAGTTTTCATGAAGCTTTAAATTTAGCCTCGATTTGGCAAGTCCCAGCACTCTTTTTTATTGAAAATAATCAATACGGTATGAGCAGTAAAATTGATCAGATGGTAAATATCCCTCAACTCTCCAAACGAGCTGAAAGCTATGGATTAAAAGGCGTAACGATTGACGGAAATGACTTAATCGCTGTACTAGATACAACTTATCAAGGTATAGAAGAAGCCAGAAAAGGCAATGGTCCGATGATGATAGAAGCCCTAACTTACCGTTTCAAAGGGCATTCAAAGTCAGACCAACGTATTTATCGCACCAAAGAAGAAGAGTTGCGTTGGGAAGAAGAACGAGACCCTATCAAATTAACTGAAAAATTATTGACGAACTCTCAAGTTGCTTCAAACGAAGAACTAATGAAATTAAAAAAACAAGCCTTTGAGAATGTTCAAAAAGCAGTTCAAGAAGCAGAAAAAAGTGAAGATATTGAGTTAAGTGATTTAACGACACAAGTTTATGCAGAATAGGAGGTGCGTGATGAGAGAAATAACTTATATCCAAGCAGTCAATGAAGCATTAGATGAAGCATTGGCAACAAATGAAGAAGTTTTCCTAATGGGAGAAGACATTGGTGTTTATGGTGGTGGCTTTGGTGCAACCAAAGGACTTGTTGAAAAATACGGTCAAAAGCGTATCCGCTCCACCCCTATTTCTGAAAGTGCGATTGCAGGAACAGCAGTTGGAGCAGCGATTACTGGTATGCGTCCTGTGATAGAACTCCAATTTTCTGATTTTATTACGATTGCTATGGATCAGCTAGTGAATCAAGCAGCAAAAATGCACTATATGTATGGCGGGAAAGTTAACGTACCCTTAGTAATGAGAACCGCTGGAGGATCAGGCACCGGTGCTGCTGCGCAACATTCCCAAAGTTTAGAAAATTGGTTGGCGCATATTCCAGGATTGAAAGTCATCCAGCCCTCCAATGCCTATGACGCCAAAGGATTGCTGCACGCAGCGATAGAAGATAATAATCCCGTGATGTTTTACGAACACAAATTATGCTATAAATTGAGCTGTGACGTTCCAAACGAAAAGTATACGATTCCGATTGGAGTTGCAGCTATTAAACAACCAGGAACGGACATCACTGTTGTAGCTACAGGGGTGATGGTCCATAAAGCGCTAGCTGTTGCAGAAAAACTAGCCCCAACAGGTATTTCTTTAGAAGTAATCGATCCAAGAACCTTAGTCCCCTTAGATAAAGAAACGATTTTAAAATCCGTTATCAAAACAGGTCGACTAATGATTGTCCATGAGGCTGTAAAAGAAAGTGGCTTTGGAGGCGAAATTGCAAGTATAGTTGTTGAAAGCGAGGCATTCTATTCCTTAAAAGCCCCCATCAAACGCTTAGGAGGAGCGTTTATTCCGATGCCTTACCAAAAAGAATTAGAAAAAGCCGCAATTCCGCAATGTGAAGATATCGAAGCAGCAGTCAAAACGCTTATGCATGAGCATAAAAACTAAAAAAGAACGAGAACGTTAGGGGGGATACGTTGAGAATTACCGAAGATCGACGCAACCTATTAAAAGCTGCTACCATGTATTACAGCGAAGGAAAAACCCAAGCAGAAATTGCCAAAAAAATGAACATTTCAAGGCCAGTTATTTCAAAAATGCTACAACTTGCGAGACAGGAAGGCATTGTTGAAATTTACGTCAAAGATGAAAATGCACATTCGATTGCATTGGCATTAGAAATTGAAAAAAAATATCAACTAAATGATGTTATTGTAGTTCCTAAAAGCATCGAATTTTCCAAAAGTACGATTAAGCATAATGTGGCTAAAGCGGCAGTTTCCTATTTAACTACACACCTAAAAAAGGACACTAAAATTGGACTTTCTTGGGGGACGACGATTGCAGAAGTTATTGACGAAATGCCCTATTTATCAAAGCCAGGAATAACGATTCATCCTTTAGTTGGTGGTATCCAAAGCCAACATGTTTATTTAGATGCCAACCATTTGACCTTTTTATTAGCTGAAAAATTATCTGCTCAGTGTAGCTATTTTTACGCACCAGCACTGGCTGACACCATTGAATTAAAAGAATTACTAGCAGAATCAACAGTAGTTGAAACCGCAATGTCCGATGCCCGTAAAGTTGAGTTAGCCATAATTGGTGTGGGAAATCCTCTTGGAAATACAACATGGAAAGAACTAGGATATATCGAAAAAAAAGAATTAATACAAGCTAACAATCAAGGGATTGTTGGAGATGCAGTGGCTTCTTTATTTGATGAAACAGGTCAAACCGTTATGACCGATTTAACGAAACGCATGATGGGAATGACAATTGAAGATTTAATTCAAATTCCCAATGTAGTGGCAATTGCGTCAGGTTCAACTAAAGGAACAAGCATTCAAGCCCTATTAAACAATCATGTAATAAATACCTTGATTATCGATCAATCCATTGCTGAACAACTAAACTAAGAAGCAAAAGGAGTAAAAAAATGAGCTTAAAAAAAATAACCCCAGTAAACATTCAATTATCAACAACGATTACACAATATGAAGCAGTAGAAAACCATACTTTCGATGTAATGGGACAAGCAACTCAAATGGGAGATACACTTTACTTACGCTACAAAGAAGAAACAGACGGCGAAATCCCCGTAACAATTAAGATAGAACCAGACGGAACAGTGGGATTGATTCGAGCAGGAGAAACAAGAACAAAATTGCGTTTTGGCAAAGGTGAACGGTATGTGACACATTATACGACCCCACAAGGTGTGGTTTCCTTAGAAACAATGACCAATCATTTACAAATTAGTTTGATGGACCAACCCTTTCGTGGCAACCTAGAAATCCATTATGATCTCTATATGGGAAAAGAAAAATTAGGAGAATACAAATTACAATTGCTTTTTACTGCCTAAATATTGTATGATAAAGAGTAGACTGTTGAAAGGACGTGGCGAATGTGGAATTAAAACGATTTGACGGTATGAAAAAAGATGAATTGTCAATGATTGAAGTAGCTCATGCCATTTTAGAACAAAAAGGAGACGTGATGGATTTTTCTGAACTCGTTGAACAAATTCAGAAATTTTTAGGCACTTCTGCTGCAAAAGTTAAAAAAAATACTCCGCAATTTTATACAGATTTAAATATTGATGGTAGTTTTATTTCTTTAGGAGACAATCGTTGGGGGTTACGTTCATGGTATCCGATCGATTCTATCGATGAAGAAGTAACTCATTCAACTGAAGAAGAGGCTCCACGTCGTAAAAAACGTAAAAAAGTGAGTGCATTTGTTCCGAATGTAGACGATGACGTAATTGATTACAACGATGACGATCCAGAAGATGAAGATGTTGTCTTAGTGGATGACGAAGGTGTTGTTGTTGATGATGAAAGTACAGAAGATCTTGGCGAATACAAATCTGACTTAACTGAATTAGGGACAGACGAAGATGAAGAAGACGAACTTCCAGATGGAATTGAAGGTTCTTTAACTTTAATTGATGAAGACGAAGAAGAAGATGACTTCGATTCAGAAGATGAAAGCAACCCAATTTAATGAATTGACAAAACTTTCCTTTTTGGGAGAGTTTTTCTTTTTTTTGATTTCAGCAAGTCAATTGACATTCTTTTTGACGAGTAAAGTTGATGTAGGCTTGTTTCGCAACAATCAAAAAAATAAATCCCTTGACGATTGTCTGTTTTGATTGTATTATCTTTATTGGGCTCCCTAAAGAGTAATCTTGAAGGACCGATGAGATAAACGATAATCACGCTCCCCGTTCATTTATGGATGGGGAGCTTTGTTTTTTGTTTTCAGTACCCTAAATAAAAAATGCAAACAAGATTGCTATTGAAGCTAAGTAGCGTCTGTTTTTATTTTTTAGGCAAGGTTTAGTTTGTAAGAAACGAGATTTCAGAAATAAGATTGTTTTATTCTTTGTTCATTCTTAGCTAAAGAGAGAGGAAACAAGTGAAAAAAACTATCGATTATTTCAAAAAAACACACAAAGGAGTTCGATTTAATGACCAAGTATATTTTTGTAACAGGTGGCGTTGTATCTTCAATAGGAAAAGGGATTGTAGCAGCATCTCTAGGAAGATTATTGAAAAATCGTGGACTAAAAGTAACAATTCAAAAATTTGATCCATACATCAACGTAGACCCAGGAACGATGAGCCCATACCAACATGGTGAAGTTTTTGTAACAGATGATGGTGCGGAAACAGATTTAGATTTAGGTCATTATGAACGTTTTATCGATATTAACTTAAACAAATACTCAAACGTAACAACTGGGAAAGTTTATTCAGAAGTATTACGTAAAGAGCGTAAAGGGGAATATTTAGGCGCAACCGTGCAAGTTATTCCACACATTACCAATGAAATCAAAGAAAAAATTATGCGTGCAGGCCAAACAACGGATTCTGATATCGTCATTACAGAAGTTGGTGGAACGGTTGGAGATATCGAGTCATTGCCTTTCCTAGAAGCATTACGTCAAATGAAAGCTGATGTTGGTGCGGATAACGTGATGTACATCCATACAACTTTGATTCCTTATTTAAATGCAGCTGGCGAAATGAAAACAAAACCAACACAACACAGCGTGAAGGAATTACGCAGCTTAGGAATTCAACCAAACATTTTAGTGGTTCGTACTGAAAAACCAGTTCCACAAAGTTTGAAAGACAAGTTAGCATCATTTTGTGACGTTGACCCAGAAGCAGTTATTGAATCACGTGACGTTGAAACTCTTTACTCAATTCCATTAGCATTACAAGCACAAAACATGGATCAAATTGTTTGCGATCATTTAAAATTAGACGCTCCTGTTGCGGATATGACTGAATGGATCAAACTAGAAGAAAAAGTATTAGGCTTGAAAAAAATGACAAGAATTGCATTAGTTGGAAAATACGTTGAATTACCAGATGCTTATTTATCAGTTGTTGAAGCATTAAAACATGCCGGTTTTGAATACGATTCAGATATTCAAATTGATTGGGTCAACGCAGAACACGTAACAGACGAAAACGTTGCGTCAATGTTAAAAGAAGCCGATGGTATCTTAGTACCAGGCGGTTTTGGCGATCGTGGATTAGAAGGGAAAATCTCAGCAATTCGTTACGCTCGTGAAAATAAAGTTCCATTCTTAGGAATCTGTTTAGGAATGCAATTAGCCTGTGTTGAATTTGCCCGTAACGTTGCAGGCTTAGCAGATGCCGATTCAGCAGAAACAAATCCAAATTGTGAAAACAACATTATTGATTTGATGAGTGATCAAGAAAATATCGAAAATTTAGGTGGAACCTTACGTTTAGGTTTATACCCATGTCATTTAGTGCCAGGGACAGTAGCAGCTAAGTCTTACGACAATGCAGAAGTTGTTGAAGAACGTCACCGTCACCGTTACGAGTTTAACAATGAGTACCGTCAAACCTTAGAAGAAGCAGGATTGGTCTTTTCAGGCGTTTCACCAGACAACCGTTTAGTTGAAATCGTTGAATTATCAGATCATCCATTCTATGTTGCATGTCAATTCCATCCAGAATTGATTTCACGTCCAACACGTCCACAAAAATTATTTACTGGATTTATTGGAGCAGCACTTCAAACAAAATAACCCTTTTAAAGTCTTAAAATGGCAATTCGTCATTTTAAGACTTTTTTATTTCTTGAATTACGTTAACCTAAAAAAACTTGAAAGTTAACGTAATTTGAAGTAGACTGTAAAAAAAGCATTTATTCTTAAACTAAAAGGGGCGTTTAGATGAAACTAACGACAAAAGATAGGATTCAAATAGCACTATGTACAGCATTACTTTCTATTTCTTCTTTAATTATGATTCCAATTGGGCCAATCCCGATTACGTTGCAAGTTCTTTTTATGATTTTAATACCAGCCTTACTAGGCGCCAAAAAAGGCATGTTGACGATTGGTTTATACCTAGTACTAGGTTTAGTAGGATTTCCAGTATTCGCAGGAGGAATGGGCGGATTGCAAAGTTTACTAAAACCTTCATTTGGTTATTTAATAGGAGGATTTGTCATCGCAGCAATGATTGGTAGCGTAGCTAATAAAAATGCTTCCTTTAAATCACTAGTTACGATTTCTGTCATCAGTATTCCTGTTCTTTATATTATCGGTATTAGTTATGCTTACTTTTTGATGAACATTGTTTTGGAAACACCCATTAGTTTAAGTGTCTTAATTACTACAAGTATCTCAGTATTCTTACCTTTAGATATTATAAAAGCAATAGTTGCTTCATTTTTAGCAGTAAGGATCAGAAAAGCAGTCGGTATCAAAACGATTGTATCCTAGCAAATGTCAGTCTCTTTAAACTAAAAAGAGGCTGACGTTTTTTGTTATTTTTTTTCAATAAGCTATTCAAAGTTCACAAAGTAATTAGAAACTTAATAAATGAACTATTGTATTTTTGCATTTTCTTTTCTATTATGGTTATTAGGGACAAAATAAAATTGAGATTAAAACGAACTTAAATGATTGTTACTATAGAAAAGTGAGGATATAATTTTATGAAAAAATTAGTGATTAATGGTGGAAAGCCATTATCAGGTGAACTAACGATTAGTGGCGCTAAAAATAGTACCGTAGCACTTATTCCAGCAGCAATATTAGCCGATTCACCGGTAACATTAGAAGGGGTTCCAGACATCCAAGATGTTCATTCATTAATTGAAATATTAACGATTATGGGAGTTGAAGTTGATTTTAAAGGTTCAACTTTGACAATTGATCCAACAAACATGGTTTCAATTCCAATGCCAAGTGGAAAAATCAAGAGTCTAAGAGCTTCTTACTACTTTATGGGAGCTTTGTTAACTAAATACGGACAAGGTGTTGTAGGGCTTCCAGGAGGCTGTTTTTTAGGACCAAGACCAATCGATCAACACATTAAAGGTTTTGAAGCATTAGGCGCAACAGTTGATAATGAAATGGGTGCAATGTACTTAAGAACAAGTGAAGAAGGGTTAGTCGGAGCACGAGTTTATTTAGATGTCGTATCAATTGGAGCAACCATCAATTTAATGTTGGCAGCCGTTAAAGCAAAAGGTAAAACGATTATTGAAAATGCTGCCCGCGAGCCTGAAATTATTGATGTGGCAACCTTGCTAAACAATATGGGTGGAAAAGTTAGAGGTGCCGGAACCGATGTAATTCGAATTGAAGGCGTAGAAGAACTGCACGGCTGTCGTCACACCGTAATTCCTGATCGAATTGAAGCCGGAACGTACTTATCCATAGCAGGAGCAGTTGGAACGGATGTTGTTATTAAAAATGTTATTTTTGAACATTTAGAAGGATTAATCGCTAAAATGCAAGAAATGGGCGTTCCAATGGAAATCGGCGAAGATAGCATTCGTGTCTTAGAAGCTAAAAACTTAAAAATGGTTAGCGTTAAAACCTTGCCATATCCAGGATTTGCAACAGATTTACAACAACCCCTAACGCCGCTACTACTAAAAGCGCAAGGAGAAGGTACGATTGTGGACACCATCTATCCCAAACGCGTTAAGCACATCCCTGAGTTAGTAAGAATGGGAGCAAATGCACGAGTAGAAAGCGATATGATTTTACTAGAAGGACCAGCCATTTTGAAAGGCGTAGAAGTAGAAGCAAGTGATTTAAGAGCAGGAGCATGCCTAGTAACAGCGGGATTAATGGCAGAAGGCACAACAACGATTACCGGAGTAGAAAACATCTTACGAGGCTATGACAACATTGTTGAAAAATTAACCAATTTAGGTGCAGATATTAAAATGAGTGAAATCGAAAACTAATAGGAGTTACGTATATGGGCGATTTATTAACATTAGCAGAACTAGAGAATAAAACATTAAAAGAGATTTACGGATTTGCAAAGGCATTTAAAATTCCATACTATAGTCAAATGAACAAAAAAGAACTCTCATTAGCTGTATTGAGAATGCAAGAAGAAAAGCAAGGTTTTTTTATCGCAGAAGGGGTCTTGGATATTGTATCGCAAGAAGGCTTCGGTTTTTTACGCCCAATTAATTACACACCAAGCCAAGAAGATATTTATATTTCAGTGTCACAAATCAGACGTTTTGGATTGCGAAATGGAGATAAGATTACAGGAAAAGCGAGACCACCTAAACCGTCAGAACGTTACTACGGTTTAATGCATGTAAACTCAGTGAATGGGAAGAATCCAGAAGAAGCAAAAGAACGCCCACATTTCCCAGCATTGACAGCCTTATATCCAGATAAACAAATTCACTTAGAAACAGAGCAAACAAGAATCCCAACACGAATGGTCGATATTTTAGCCCCAGTAGGGTTTGGTCAAAGAGGACTTATTGTAGCCCCACCTAAAGCGGGGAAAACTATTTTACTAAAAGAAATTGCCAATGGAATTTCAAAAAACTATCCCGATGCCGAACTCATTATTTTACTGATTGACGAACGACCAGAAGAAGTAACGGATATTGAACGTAGTGTTAAAGGAGATGTTGTGTCCTCCACCTTTGACCAAAAACCTGAAAACCATGTTAGAGTAACAGAATTAGTATTGGAACGTGCGATGCGCTTAGTCGAAGATAAGCGTGACGTGATTATTTTAATGGATAGCATCACAAGACTTGCAAGAGCTTATAACCTAGTAGTCCCACCAAGTGGTCGAACATTAAGCGGCGGAATCGATCCAGCTGCATTTTATCGTCCGAAACGCTTCTTTGGAGCGGCTCGAAATATTGAAGAAGGTGGAAGTTTAACGATACTAGCGACAGCCTTAGTTGATACTGGAAGTCGGATGGATGATATTATCTATGAAGAATTTAAAGGAACTGGAAATTCAGAATTGCATCTTTCACGAGAATTAGCCGAACGTCGAATCTTTCCAGCAATTGATATTAAAAAATCAAGTACCAGAAAAGAAGATCTGCTAATGGATTCAGAGCGATTAGAAGAAATCTGGAAACTAAGACGAGCAATGACGGGTGATTCATTAGAATACACCAATAAATTGATTACAATTCTTAAAAAAACCAAGACGAATAATGAGTTCTTTGAACAGTTTACGGATGAAACCTTTAACCAAAATAAATTGCGTCGTCCAATAAAAAAGTAAAAAAATAGAACAACAAACTAAAAGAAAATAGATTGCAATCTAACAAAGTTCATGGTATTATTTTAATATTGTCATTAGACAAAAAATAACTCTGGTACAGCAAATGAATCAGGGCAAAGGAGCGAATAAGATATGAAACAAGGAATTCATCCAGAATACCATCCAGTAGTTTTCATGGACTCAACAACAGGTTTTAAATTCTTGTCAGGTTCTACAAAACACTCACAAGAAACTGTTGAATGGGAAAATGGCGAAACTTACCCATTAATCCGTGTCGAAATTACATCTGACTCACATCCATTCTACACTGGGCGTCAAAAATTCACCCAAGCAGACGGACGTGTGGATCGTTTCAACAAAAAATACGGTCTTGCAGACGCAAACGCAGCAGAATAAGAAAGATAGCTTAAAGGTTCACTTGAATTACTGTTATAGCAGTGGTTTGAGTGGATCTTTTTTTGTTTCTTTGAGTGGAACTAACCTATTTTTTAATGATTTTATAACGATTCATCTTTTATTTTTTTTGAGAATGAAGTACAATTTAATTACATACGTTTTCTAAAAGGGAGTGTTGACATGAAAAAGCTTTTGATTGTTTATTTGATTGTGATTTTGGCAGGATGTAGCCAATCAACTATAGAAACAAAAAAATAGAGGATCAGAATACGGGTTTAAGGAATCAGCCTGATAAATCTGATCAAAAATTAAAAGTTAGTCAACTAACAGGGACTTGGCTTTCTGTAGAAGATAATTATGAAATAGAAGTTTCTGAAACACAGGAAGCAAATGTTTACAAATTAGAATTTAAGAACAATGACGCGGATGGTGATGATGATCTAGCTAGTTTAACGACCGATGATGCTGTATTAGCAGTTGAGAATGAGAAGTTTTCCTTTACATCTGAAAGTCATAAAGTAGCCTATTCTTTTATTGTTGACAGTAGCAACCGTGTAACGTTTTTTTTTAGTACACTAGTTGAAAAAGAAACAGGTGTGTCTCGGCCAACAAAAATGGAGAAAATAAACTAGCAAAAAGCAGAAAGTATTTTTAATCCACAATTTAAAAATCACCAAATTTAAGGAAGAGGATAGTAGCTATAAAAAGAAATGCAATTTACACTAAATAATGAATCTTAGTGATTAGTGAGTAACCCCTTAGCATCAGAAATTTCGGGATTTTTTCAATCGTTAAAAAAAAATAAAGCAACTATCCAAAAGAAAGAATTTGAGTTATACTATTACTACTATTATGTAAAAAGTGAGGAAACTAAAAAATGGTTAAAAATAAACAGCAAAAAAGTACCAAAAACAAGGTAATCAATATTTTAGCAGGTTTGCTACTGATTATTGGTTTACTTTTAATATTTAGTAACCCAATAAAATACTGGATCATCGGTCAAATGTCTAATAAAAATGCGGTCTCTAATGTATCAGCAGCAAGCATTGAAAAAAACAATCAAACCAAAGGTGAATTTGATTTTGATAAAGTAGTAGATTTAGATTTAGAAACAATCGCTAAAGCAAGACTATATCAAGATAAAATGGCTGTTGTAGGTGGAATTGCGATTCCAGGTGTAAAAATTAACTTACCGATTATTAAGGGCGTTTCGAACTATAATTTAGCAGTTGGCGCGGGTACAATGAAAGAAAATCAAGTAATGGGTGAGGGAAATTATGCCTTAGCTGGACATAATATGATCGATAAAGATTTACTATTTAGTCCATTATATAAATTAAAAATGGATGATGAGATTTATTTAACAGATTTAACAGATGTCTATGTGTATAAAACGTCATTTATTGAAACAGTCAATCCAGACCGTGTTGATTTAATTGATGATGTTGAAGGCAAAACGTTATTGACGTTAGTTACATGTAATCCAGATGGCTCAAAACGTTTAGTTGTGCAAGGTGAATTTGTCAAAAAAGTACCTATAAAAAAAGCAACAAAAGAAATGAAAAAAGCATTTGATATTGAAAAAAATGTGACTAAATAAAAAAACAAGCAAGGCGCCCAACAAAGGCGTTTTGCTTATTTTTTTAGTTCTCGTTCAATTCTTTTAAAATAGCAACTAAAGTAGACGAGTTTTTTTGAGTCTCAAGACTTAAAAAAATAGAGACTAAGTCATTTACAGATTCGGGTAATTTTGAATGAAAATAGAAAACTTGAGTTTCAAATGCTTGAAGAGAAGCGGCAACAAGCGGTGGTTGGTCGGATTTGGCAAGATAAGCAAGCCAGTTAAAATACCATTCTTTATGAGTGGTTGTTTCAAAGCGAGTTAACAATTCTTCAATTTCAAAATTTTCTCCAATTAAAAAAATATGATTAGCCTCAATTAAAGAGAGTTCTTTTGCATCATTTAAAGTAAAAGAATCTTTACGCAACAAAACCAAAAATTGTTCAAATGAATCGGCTAAGTATAGCCATTGATCCGTATCTGTATCAATATAACGAATTTTAGGTTCCCCATTTGCATTTAAAATGGAATAATCAAAACCAAAAAATTGTTCATTTTGATAACTAAAAACAATAAAATAATCAGGTAAATGAAAAGCTTCATGAAGTTCTTTTTGCTCAAGAATACTAGGTGTCCCCTCTTTTTGGATACCTAAAATAGTATGAATTGCTACCATATCAAGCCCGTCACGAGTCGGTTCGCTGGTTGGTAGAGCATTTTTAGTTAAGTACCCTCCATTTTGTTCTTCCAATAAATGCAGATAAGCTTTTGGTAGGTCTTTTATAGTGTAATGGTTGAAAAATGGAGTAGGTGAGACTGAATAGTTAGTAGTTGGGAAAAAAGGCGTTTCAATAAAATACATAAGCTCATCCTTTCGTTAAAATACTCAGTTTATCATAGCATTGAAGCTGCCTAAAAGACAAGATTCTTTAAATGCTATTTATTGTATTTCATCTATTGAAAAGTTATAATTAAAGGAACAGAAGCTTTCTTGTCGGAATGAATGGACAAAAGAGTCGTTTTACTTTATAATGATTATAAAATAAGAATTTATTTAAAAAACAATTGGAGGATGAAAAAACATGCAAAAAACGAATATTGATGTCAAAGCTATTTTAAACAAACAGGTAGCCAATCACGGAGTTTTATATACAAAGTTCCATCAACATCATTGGTACGTACAAGGAGCTAGTTTTTATACACTTCATGAAAAATTTGAAGAATTATTTAACAGCATTGCAGCAAATAGCGATGAAATTGCAGAACGTTTAATTGCAATTGGAGGCGCACCTTACTCAACATTATCCGAATACCTAGAACATGCATCAATCGAAGAAAAACCTTACACTAAAAAAATCAGTGCCAACGACATGGTGGCTTCAGTCGTTCATGATTACCGTATTATTCGCGATGAAATCAGCGAAGGTATAGAGTTGACTGGGGAAGCTGGAGATGATTCAACACAAGATATGTTGATTGCCTACAAAACTGAAATTGAAAAAAACATTTGGATGTTACAAGCCTTCTTAGATCAATCACCGTTAGAAGGAGAGTAAGGATCTTGAGAATTGTAGGTTTTGCTAAAAACCTACAATTTTTTTACGATTTGGTTAAGAAAACTTAACGGAAACTTTGCTTTCCTTTTAGAGAATTCTTTGTTATATTTAAACTATAAAAACACGAGGGAGCGATTTGGTATGGGATTAATTATTGCAATTGTTATTATCGTATTACTAGTACTAGTCTATATTAGTTTATATAATGGTCTAGTCAAAGCAAGAATGTGGGTTAAAGAAGCATGGAGCCAAATCGACGTTCAATTAAAACGCCGTAACGATTTAATCCCGAATTTAGTAGAAACAGTCAAAGGTTATGCAAGCCATGAAAAAGAAACCCTGGCTAAAGTAGTTGAAATGCGTAATCAATTAACACAAGTTCCAGCAGATAACCACGAAGAAACAATGAAAGTTTCAAATCAATTAAGCGATTCATTAAAAACAATATTTGCCTTAAGCGAAAGTTATCCTGACTTAAAAGCAAATCAAAACTTTATCCAATTACAAGAAGAATTGACAACAACTGAAAATAAAATTGCCTATGCGCGCCAATTGTATAATTCAAGTGTAGCGACATACAACATTAAACTTCAATCATTCCCAAGTAACATTGTTGCTAAAGCACATCACTTTACAGAAGAAGCGATGTTAGAAACGCCAACAGAAGAAAAAGTTGTTCCAAAAGTATCCTTCTAATTGAACAAAAGGTCTATCTTTCGACGAAGGTAGACCTTTTATCAAATAAAAGGATAGTGACCCTTAGTGGTTAAAGTCAGGGGAAACTCCTTTCTTTTTCGCAAGGGTTTTTTCTTATCATAAAAATAGTTGTATAGAAAAGAGGGATTTTTGTGTTACATCAACAAATTGAGCAAAATAAACGGAAGACCGTGCTTGTCATGTTTGCATTTTTTCTTTTAATTTTGCTAATTGGTGCAGCCGTGGGATATGCAAATTTCAATAGTATTACAACTGGAATTATTATAGCGGCAATTATTGCCGCAATTTACATGGGAATCATGGTTTTAAATTCAACTAAAGTTGTAATGGGATTGAATAAAGGTAAGGAAATAACTAGTAAAGAGCAATGCCCGATGTTGTGGAATGTAGTAGAAGAGCTGTCTTTAATTGCAAAAATTCCGATGCCGAAAATTTATATCATCGATGATCCAAGCCCAAATGCTTTTGCAGCAGGAAATTCTCCCGAAACGGCATCAGTGGCAGCGACGACTGGTATTTTAGAGAAGTTGAACCGAGAAGAATTAGAGGGCGTCATGGCACACGAAGTTTCACATATCCGAAACTATGATATTCGTTTATCGACTATTGCACTAGCGTTAACAGCAGCTATTGCACTATTGGCTAATATTGGGACAAGAATGATGTGGTTTGGTGGAGGGCGACGTAGCAGCAATAGCAAAAATGACAATGGAAGCTCTGCAATTATGTTGGTTATTTCAATTATTTTGATGATTCTAGCTCCTTTAGCTGCAACCTTAGTTCAGCTTGCTCTTTCTCGTAATCGCGAATATCTAGCAGATGCGTCTGCAGTCGAATTAACAAGAAATCCTCAAGGGTTAATTTCTGCATTAAATAAAATTTCTCAAAGTGAACCTATGAAATCAGCAGACCCAAGTAGCGCAGCTTTATATATTGAAAATCCATTAAAAAAAGAAACCAAAGATTCCTTATTTTCAACGCACCCAGCTACTGAAAAAAGAATTGCACGATTAGAAGCGATGTAAATCCATTTTGTAATCTGATTGACGCAATCCTTGTGTTTCGAATTCAAATTGTAATAGTCTTATCATGGTTTTGATACAGATTAGTTTCTTGTTTAGTAGTACAATGTTATTTATAAGACAAAAATCGAATAGGAGGGGTAAATCATATCATGGCTTCAGAATATATATACGTACATTTAGATAGTGTTACGAACCATGTGTTGAGTAAGGGCATTACGGTGGTTGACTTTCAGCAAACGCTAAAAAAAATACCTAACAACATTCTCCTCCTAAATACTGAAAAAGGAATTGGAGAATACGAAACTCATACAGGATTTCGTATCGTTCGTGACCGTGAAAATGTACGTCGGTTTTTAGAAGAAGCTGGTCGTTCAGAAATTAAGTACAAATGGGTAGATTTTGAAAATTTAGAATTATTACGTCAACTAACGCCTGTTGAAATTTCAGAGCTTCTTTATATTGCGCATGCACATACTCACCTACATTCTCCATTTTATTATAAGTTACAAAACAACTACATTTATTTGACGTTGTCAGATGGCATGAATAAAGTTTATTATCGTTATTTAGATCAATTTTACAATTTGCTTGGAAAAAGTATTAGGGAAGCATTAGAATCTAAAATTAACGAAAAACGAAATTTTTTCCAAAAAAGCAAAGTCATTGAAAAACTGCCCTTAGAAACAATCAAAGAAATTGTACCCTACCTAAAAGAAGGAGTGCTTCTTTCTTTAAAACATGTTACAATAGAAGAGAATTGTTACTGTATCCCAATTTATCTTTTAGAAGATCGTTTACGAGCAATTAATACAAATGGTTTTTCTGGAAAAGACCTAGTTGGAATGATTTGTTACAATCAAGATACAGGCAGTTGGACGGTTGAAGAAAAACTACCATTACTATCAAGTATTTAATTAAATATAGAAATGTTTTAGAGAATTTCGGCCTTAGAATGTGCCATGCATTCTAGGGCTTTTTTTCTTTTTATTTTAGAAAGGATAGATTATAGATGTATTTGAAAAAAATCCCAACCGGAGATGGCTGAATTACACAAGTAAGAAAAAATGAAACGAATAGAAAAGAAATGGGGAAATGAAAAATGGAATGGATCTATTTATTAATTGCAGGAGTATTGGAAATTGTATGGGCTTATTTCTTAAATGAATCAAACGGTTTTACAATTCTGCTTCCAAGCATAATTGCAATTGTGTTTATTATTATTAGCTTTGGAGCATTAGAAAAAGCGATGAGAAAACTAGGTATAGGTGTTGCCTATGCAGTATTTACAGGAATTGGAACAGCAGGAACAGCTTTAATGGGCATGCTTTGGTTAGGTGAAAATGTGAGTTTTTGGAAAATTATTTCATTATTAATTTTATTGGGTGGTATCTTAGGGCTGAAAATGACTGAGGATGGTGAAGAGAAATGAGTATTTTATATTTAATGATTGCAGGAGCATGTGAACTTGGTTTTATTATTTTTTTAAAAAAATCTGATGGTTTTAAAAAGAAAAAAGAAGGGATCATTTCTGTTGTGATTATGGGACTGGGACTGTATTTGCTCTCATTAGCGACTCGAACCATTCCAATCGGTGTGGCCTACGCAATTTGGACAGGAATTGGCGCCTCTTCAACAGTTTTGTGGGGAATGTTTTTTCTTGGTGAAAATCGAAGCTGGAAAAAATTCTTATTTGTAGGCATGATTATAATTGGAGTAATCGGCTTAAAATTAACGTCACATTAGAAAGTGAAATTTGAGAATCTTAAGTGAAACTTAGAGTTTAATGAGACATTTTATTATTTCAAGGATAACGAAAGTATGATACAATACCTTTGAATTAAAGTAAAAAATAACAAAAAAAATAAACTTTGAGTAACACTTGGAGGAACGAATAAGATGAAAATCTTTCTAATTTATGGCGGTAAAAGTGCAGAACACGATGTCTCAATTTTAACAGCCTTTTCAATCACTAAAGAAATTTATTATAAATATTACGACGTTGAACCAATCTACATTACAAAATCAGGAAAATGGTTACAAGGAATGACCTTAGAATCCCCTGTTATCAATGCTGATGCATTGAAATTTGAAGAAGCCGATGAAGCGGTTTTAGCCATCAAGGAAGGAGCGATTTCGACAGGTGTTGAAATCAGCCCGACAAGTATCAAACAAGAAGACGCGGTTATTTTCCCAGTCTTACACGGACCAAATGGAGAAGACGGTACAATCCAAGGGTTATTTGAAGTTATTGGTATGCCTTATGTAGGTGCCGGAGTGTTAGCAAGTGCGTGTGGAATGGATAAAATTATCAGCAAATATCTTTTTCAACAAGCAGGTCTTCCCCAAGTACCATATGTTCCAGTCTTAAAAAATAACTGGTCAACAGATGCTGAAAAAGTCTTTATGCAATGCGAAGGGACACTTTTATATCCAATGTTTGTAAAGCCTGCAAATATGGGATCAAGCGTAGGAATTAGCAAAGCTGAAAATCGAGAAGAATTAATTGAAGCTATTGAAGAAGCCTTAAAATATGATCGTCGCATTGTTGTAGAACAAGGTATTGAAGCAAGAGAGCTCGAAGTAGCGGTACTTGGAAATTCAGATATTCATACTTCTGTTCCCGGTGAAATTGTAAAAACCGTTGATTTTTATGACTACGATTCTAAATACATCAACAATGAAGTGACATTACAGATTCCTGCAAAAGTAACGGAAGATGTGTCAATTCAATTAAGAGAATACGCAGCGAGAGCTTTCCAAACATTAGACGGAAGTGGCTTAAGCCGCTGTGATTTCTTTTTAACAAGCAATGATGAAATTTTTATCAATGAGGTCAACACGATGCCTGGTTTTACTCAATTTAGCATGTATCCATTATTATGGGAAAATACAGGCTTAGGCTACGGCGATTTAGTGGAAGAATTGATCCAATTAGCTTTAAGAAGATTTGAAGAAAGACAAGCTTTTCAATATTCAGAAGAAAGCTAATTTGTTGTGAAATGTCAGAAAAGCTGAACGCGTTTGTGTTCAGCTTTTCGATTATAATAAACGGTAAAATCGCTCTATACGATTTTAAACTGGAGGATAAAGAATGAATTTAACACTTAAAGAGGTTGCCAAAGCAGTAGGAGCGGTAAATAATATCCGCCAATGGGAAGAACTTGCAATTAATAATGTACAATTTGACACACGAAAATCAACTGAAGGTTCTCTATTTGTCCCATTAAAAGGGACGAATGATGGGCATGATTTTATTGACAGTGCAATAGAGAATGGTGCGGTGGCTTCCTTTTGGAGTGCTCCATTAGATCAAGCCCCAAGCGGATTTCCTGTTTTACAAGTTAAAGATACACTAATAGCCTTGCAACAGCTTGCAAAATATTATCTTGAAAAAATTAATCCAAAAGTAGTTGGAATAACTGGGAGTAATGGTAAAACAACTACAAAAGATATGACCGAGGCAGTCTTAAAGGCGCGTTATAGAGTTCATAAAACACAAGGGAATTTTAATAATCATATTGGTTTACCAATTACGATTTTAGAAATGCCGTCAGATACCGAAGTAGTCATTTTAGAGATGGGTATGAATCATGCAGGAGAAATTGAACTGTTGTCAAATTTAGCACAGCCAGACATTGCTGTTATCACAATGATTGGCGAATCACATATTGAATACTTAGGTTCAAGAGCAGGAATTGCAGATGCTAAAATGGAAATTACTGCGGGATTAAAAGAAACAGGCGCTCTTATTTTCCCAGGTGAAGAACCTTTACTAGTAGAAAAAACAGCTAAATTAAAACCTGCACAGCTTGCAACGTTTGGAATGTCAGAAATAAATGACCTGTATCCAGTAAATGTCCAAACAGGAATGATGGAAACATCCTTTGAAACAAACGTAGCGCCATTAACTGAATGCTCTATCCCTGTTCTGGGAACCTACAATGTGAGCAACGCATTAGCAGCACTAACAGTTGGCTTGAAATTAGAAATTACAATTCAAGAAGCTGCGCCATTTCTTGCAAAATTTAACTTAACAAAAAATAGAACAGAATGGGTAAAAGGAATTCACAACAGCATGATTTTAAATGATGCGTACAATGCAAATCCAACAGCGATGAATGCTGTATTAGACAATTTTAGTGAATTAAAAAATGAAGGAAAAAAAATTGCTGTACTAGGAGACATGTTGGAATTAGGCTCTCTATCCAAAGAAATGCATGAGAGTGTTGCAGAACATCTAAACCCTCAAAAAATAGATGAAGTTTATTTGTATGGCGAGGAAATGGCTGTTCTCTTTGATAAGTTACTACTTATTTTCCCTCAAGAGAGAGTTCACCACTACACTAAGGATAAAGAGCAATTGATTGCTGAATTAACGGAAATAATCCAACCACAGGATCACATTTTAGTTAAATCTAGCTTTGGTACAAATTTATTAGCAGTTGTTACAGCGATTCAATCAGTTTAACGAATCAGACTTCGGACGGAGTGCAACAAGCCGAACTTTCTGTTATACTATTAGGTATAATAAATTAGATTTAAAGGGGTAGATACAATGCAAAATCAAAGAAGAGAAGTAGCCACAGAAGGAATGTCACGTTTCTTTGCTACTGTTTATGGATATATGACGCTAGGTTTAGCACTTTCTGGCATAACTGCTTTTTACGCATCACAAAGTCCAATCATTATGAAATTTGTTTATGGCAGTCCATTTGGTTTGATTGCCTTAGTTGTTTTAGAATTATTTTTAGTCTTTAAACTAGCTTCTAATGGGAAAAAATTGCGCTCAGTAGGCTCTTCCATAGTTGGTTTTACTGCATTTTCAATTGTTAATGGGGTCTTGCTATCTTCAATCTTCCTTGTTTACAATTTGGGAAGTATTGCTTCTGCATTTATGATTACAGCTGGAACATTTGCTGGTATGAGCTTTGTAGGATTCGTAACTAAAAAAGATATGAGCTCGTTTGGTGGACAATTACGAGGTGCGTTAATTGGTTTAATCATTGCAACAGTTGTCAATGGCTTTATTTTGAAAAGCGGACCAGCAGATTTCGTGCTATCAATTATCACCGTTTTAATCTTTATCGGATTTACAGCATATGATACACAAAAATTAAAACAAATTTACATGCACTACCAAGATCAAGAAACACTTGGGTCAATTGCTATTAGTGGCGCATTAAGTTTATATTTAGATTTTATCAATATTTTCTTGAGCATTTTAAGAATTTTTGGTGGAAGAGACTAAAAGAAGGGCTATTAATAGCCTTTCTTTTTTTATTTATAACAAAAAAAAGAAAAAATCTTATCGTATTTTGGGTGTCTCGAATAAAAAGAGAAAACGTGTTCATGAAAACAATAGTGTAATTTGATTGAAAATTAGAATGAAACATGGTAACATTGCTTAGATAACAGAAAATGAAACCATTGAGGGTTTTGTGAATAGATACGCGAGAAAACGAAACTTGGAGAAACAAACCCAAGTTTTTATATGAAATGAAGGGCCTGGTGCATGACGAATTCGTCAATCAGACACCGGGTTTTTATATGGACTGACAGCAGAAGGTTTTTTTATTGCCTGTATTTCGCAAAAATCTCTCTTTAAGGTTTTGTAAATGGGAGGAAATATATTGAAATTTTCAGAATTAGGATTATCACCAGAATTACTACAATCCGTAGAACGCTTAGGCTTTGAGGAAGCAACACCAATTCAAGATCAAACAATTCCACTAGCTTTAGAAGGAAAAGATGTAATTGGTCAAGCACAAACAGGTACAGGTAAAACAGCAGCATTTGGGTTACCAATGCTACAAAAAATCGACATTACCAACCGTACTGTCCAAGGTTTAGTTATTGCGCCAACACGTGAATTAGCAATTCAAACACAAGAAGAATTGTTCCGTTTAAGCCGTGATAAAAAAGTTCGCGTACAAGTAGTTTATGGTGGCGCTGATATCAGCCGTCAAATCCGTGCTTTAAAAGACCAACCACATATCGTTGTTGGTACACCAGGTCGTTTACTTGACCATATCAACCGTCGCACTTTAAAATTAGATCACGTTGAAACATTAGTATTGGATGAAGCGGATGAAATGTTAAACATGGGATTCTTAGAAGATATCGAAAAAATCATCAAAGAAGTACCATCAATTCGCCAAACATTATTATTCTCAGCAACTATGCCAGATGCTATCAAACGTATCGGTGTTAAATTCATGAAAGAACCAGAACATGTTAAAATCAAAGCAACTGAAATGACTGCTAATCTGATTGATCAATATTTCGTACGCTGTAAAGACTTCGAAAAATTTGATATCATGACTCGTTTATTAGATGTTCAAACACCTGAATTAACGATTGTATTTGGACGTACAAAACGTCGTGTAGATGAATTATCAAAAGGATTAGAAATGCGTGGTTACCGTGCAGAAGGAATCCATGGAGATTTGTCTCAACAAAAACGTATGAGTGTTTTAAAAGCATTTAAAAAAGGCGATTTAGATATCTTAGTTGCAACAGATGTAGCTGCTCGTGGATTAGATATTTCAGGAGTAACACATGTTTACAACTATGACATTCCACAAGATCCAGAAAGTTATGTTCACCGTATCGGTCGTACAGGACGTGCTGGTAAAGAAGGTATGTCAGTAACTTTCATTACACCAAATGAAATGGGCTACCTACGAGTAATCGAAGAATTGACGAAGAAGAAAATGACTGCATTACGTCCACCAACAAATGATGAAGCTTTCGAAGGCCAAATCAAAGCAGCAATGGAAACAGTAGGCGAAGTTATTAATTCTAATGAATTAGAACGCTATGAAAAAGCAGCAGCACAGTTGTTAGAAGACTATGATGCAACGGATCTGGCAGCAGCATTCTTGAAGAGCATTTCAAAAGATGCAAGCGAAGTTCCAGTTAAAATCACTCCAGAGCGTCCACTTCCAAACCGTAAAGGTGGCGGAGGCGGTGGTGGTAACCGTAGTGGCGGCGGTGGTCGTAGCAAAGGTGGATCATCATACCGTGGCGGCGAACGTCGTGGAAATGGCGGAGGAAACCGCTCAGGTAAAGATAATCGTCGTAGTGGCGGCGGAGCTAGCTCTAATGGAAATTGGAGTAAAGACAGCAAACGTAGTAGCAGTAACGGAAGTGGCGAAGCTCGTAAGAGTGGTGGCAACCGTGGTAAAGCAACAGATAACCGTCGCAATGGTGGCGGAGATCGTAACTTTACTATCCGTAATAAAGATTAATCTTTCAAGAAGGAACTTCTATATTAATAGAGGTTCCTTCTTTTTTTGATAGAAATTAGAGGGCAGTAACTGTTAAAAAAATCCAAATATAAAGGAAAAATAAAAAAATAAGATAACAACTTATAAATATTAATGTTTAACAGAATAATAGTGGTTAAAAGGTGACAAAAGTATTTTTTTTTGATAAAATTACTGCTAGTAACACTTATTAAAGGTTTGCGAACTTTTACCGCTTCTTAATCAATGGTAAGTAAGCCAATTAGAAATGATACATAAAAGAGGGATTCTAAATGATTATTGGCATTGGTTTAGATTTAACTGAAATTCCACGAATTGTTAAGGCATATGAAAAACAGGCTAGTTTTCCAATGAAAGTATTGACAGAAAATGAACAACAAGTATTCAATCAGTTGAACGGAAAACGGAAAATGGAATTTCTAGCGGGAAGATTTGCTGCCAAAGAGGCCTTTTCAAAAGCTTTGGGAACGGGAATTGGAAAAGTAGGTTTTTTGGATATTGAAGTATTAAACGATGAAAAAGGAAAACCGTATATTGCTAAAGCGCCTTTTATAGGTAATACTTTTATCTCCATTACGCATACAGATACAATTGCTGCGGCTCAAGTAATCTTGGAAAATACCTAATATTTTGCTACAAAATAAAGGTGGGATTTTTTTGGTTTCAGGAAAGCATCGCAAGACATATGCAAGAATTAGTAAGAAAGCAATTAGACACAATTTGCAAAATGAACAGGCTAGATTAGGAGATGATTGCAAATTATTTGCAGTTGTCAAAGCAGATGGCTATGGACATGGCGCTGTTGAAATTGCGAAAATCGCGAGAGATAGTGGGGTATCTGGATTTTGTGTTGCGCTATTAGATGAGGCGTTGGAGTTAAGAAAGGCTGGAATTACTGAGCCAATCTTGATTTTAGGAATAGTTGATGTAGAATTTGTTCCTATCATAGCAGCTGAAGATTTAAGTGTGACTGTAAGTAGCTTAGAATGGTTAAAAGAAGCTGAGCAGAGATTAATGCAACAAACTACTAAAGCCTTACGTATTCACTTAGCATTAGACACGGGTATGGGAAGAATTGGTTTTAGAACCGTTTCAGAACTAACAGAAGCAGAAAATTATGCGACTAATTCTGAATTAATTGAATTTGAAGGTGTTTTTACACATTTTGCCACAGCAGATGAAGCGGATGAAACGCAATTTAATCGTCAGCTAAAACAGTTCAATAAGTTGATAAGTTGTTTAAGCAATAAGCCACAATTTGTACATGCTGCAAATAGTGCAACGGCGCTATGGCATCAACAAATACCAACAAACTTGATTCGTTACGGAATCGCTATGTATGGTTTAAATCCATCTGGAACAACTTTGAAAGCACCGATTTCTTTAGAACCTGCTATGGAACTGATTAGTGAATTGGTGCATGTTAAGGAAATACAACCAGGAGATACAGTTAGCTACGGAGCCACTTACGAAGCAAGCGATTGTGAGTGGGTAGGAACGATTCCAATTGGTTATGCGGATGGATGGCGGAGAAGTTTACAAGGACAAACTGTCCTGGTTGATGGGCAACGTTGTGAAATCATTGGACGTGTGTGTATGGATCAATGTATGATCCGTTTGCCAAAAGAATATCCTGTAGGGACGACCGTTGTCTTAGTTGGGAAAAGTGGAAATGATCAAGTAACGATGGAAGAGTTAGCAGAATATTTAGGCACAATTAATTATGAAATCATATGTGGTATCGCTTTAAGAGTACCTCGAATTTATGTTTAATTTGTGAACAGAATTTCTGATAAATTTTACATATGCCAAATAATTCAAAAAGGACTATTTAAAAGTTTTATTTTTCATGGTACCATAAAACGAAAGCTATAAAATTTAACTTAGCATTGTTTGGAGGTATGGATCATGGAGAATAAAAAAATAGAATCATTAGAAATTAAATTAGATGGCTTAATTTATCAAGAAATCCAAGAATATTGTGCAAAATATTCAGCCGATGAAACGGAATTTGTCAACGCTGTAATGATTCGCTTTTTTAAAGAAAATAAAAAAAATCATGATACCATGCGCAAAGGATACGCAGAAATGTCTGAAATCAATCTGGATATTTGTAATGAATTTGAAGGTTGTGAAAAAGACGTAAGTTCAAAGTTTGAACGAGGTATCTAGGGAGGAAAAGCCTATGGTAAAACGGGGAGAAGTTTATTTCGCAGACTTATCACCGGTAGTTGGATCGGAACAAGGCGGAATGCGCCCAGTTTTAATCATCCAAAACAATGTTGGAAATCATTATAGTCCAACGGTTATTGTTGCAGCTATCACTGCAAAAATTCAAAAAGCAAAAATGCCTACACATGTTGAGGTATCAGCTGAAAATCATGGTTTAGAAAGAGATTCAGTTATCCTATTAGAGCAAATTAGAACAATTGACAAACAACGACTAAAAGATAAAGTGACCCAAATTGATTTTCAATTAATGCAAAAGGTTGATGAAGCTTTGGAAATTAGTGTGGGACTTACAGGAAGTGTTTGATACTTATATAAAATCATCTGTCTAAAGGCAGATGATTTTTTTTCATTATATGCTATACTATTCAAGAGCTTGTCTCATAAACGTGGTTCATTCATACCATCCCACGAAAAAAAACTAGGAGGAAATAGTAGTGAAAACAAAAACATTAGTCACAAATGCTATTGTTGCGGCATTGTATGTTGCGATAACAGCAGTACTGGCTCCGTTATCTTTTGGAGCAGTTCAACTAAGATTTGCTGAGATGTTCAATCATCTAGTGGTCTTTAATAAAAAATATATTGTTGGAATCGTATCTGGAGTATTTATCTCAAATTTATTTTTTTCATCTCTTGGCGTTTATGATTTGGTTTTTGGAGTTGGTCAGTCGTTGGTTGCCTTGCTGCTTACTAGCGGATTGATTCGTAAAGGAAAAGTAGAGAATGTATGGTTAAAGATGATTATTAATACGATAGTCTTCAGTCTGACGATGGCGATTATTGCGTGGGAGCTTGTTTTAGTATTTGGGTTGCCATTTTGGGCTACCTATTTAACGACTGGAATTGGTGAAATGATTGTGTTAGTTCTTACAATGCCAGTTATGAAAGCATTAAATACTTATGTAGATTTTAACCGTAGAATTGAAAAATAAAAAAATCCCCCACTAAATAGGAGAAATGACTCTTAGTTTAGTGGAGGATTTTTTTTAATAGCTAATTTAAATGTTTTAAATCTTCAATCTCAACGACTCTAAAACCACGTTTATCAAGATGCTCGATAATTTGATCGCGTTTTTCTTCTTCAACGCCAGCTGGCAAGGTAATCATTGTGCGACGGACTAAATCATCTTGCTCAACGTCAAGTGTAATGCAACTTGCAATGGTACAATATTTATTGATGATTTTAGTCATATTACTTAAATCGCCTTTTAAACCAGAAGAAGCAATAGTTAAAACATAACTACCTACTTTAACATTCCAAGATTGTTGGAGCATGTTTAAAAGAGAACTATGGGTTAAGATTCCATAAAAGCGATTTTCTTCATCCAATACAGAAATATAAGGCAATTCTTTGATTGTAAAGAACACTTTAAAGAATGAAGAATCAACAGAAATGAATTTAGTCGCATTTTTAAGCAAATGAGTAACAGGTAAACTCATATCTCCGCCATTCGCTTTATGACGGTAAATGTGCATTTTATAAATATTACCTCGGAAAATAGTTCCGGTTTCGTCAAGAATCGGAATACAACGGTAACCAGAATTTTCCAAAATTTCAATAGCTTCTTGAAGAGTAACGGTTTCCTTAACAGTCGTTAATTTTTTCTTAGGAATACAAAGTGATTTTATTAACATCATCGTATCCTCCTTTATAATTTAATGAGTTGATGAAAAGGCTCTACTCCTTTGATAATACCATATAAAGAGCTAGAGTAAAATGTTTTCAACTAGATTTGCAAAGAAATATAAAACTTTTTTTCATTAAAAGCTTGTGTCTTGTAGAGTAGAATTTTATAATAGAACAAGTTTCTAAATAAATTCTTTTAAAATATAGTATAAATAAGAAAGTAGGCTTTTATATGGCACGAAATGAAATGATGTATCGTCCAGTTGTAAATGAAGATGTTTTAGAGTTTATTCGAAAACAACAAAAACCACTTGCAGGAGAGCTTGGCGAAATAGAAAGAACCGCAAATGCTAACGGAGTTCCAATTATTCCACACGAAACAGTAGTATTCTTAAACTTATTACTAGGACAATTGAAACCAAAAAATATTTTAGAAATCGGAGCAGCAATCGGATTTTCATCTAGTCTAATGGCTCAACATGTTGGTGAGGATGGACACGTTACAACAATTGATCGTTTTGATGTGATGATTAATAAAGCAAAGGCAAACTATGAAAAATTAGGTTTAACGGACAAAGTTACTTTATTAGAAGGACAAGCTTCGGATATCTTACCTACTTTAGGAGGACCGTACGATTTTATTTTTATGGATAGTGCGAAATCAAAATACTATGATTTCTTTCCGGAATGTATGCGCCTGTTGAAAGTGGGAGGAATGTTGATTGTAGACGATGTTTTACAAGGTGGAACAATTTTACTTCCGAAAGAAGAGATACCAAAACGCTCAAGAGTAATTCATAGAAAATTAAATGCTTTTTTAGATGTAGTAATGAAACATGAAGCCCTAGAAAGTAGTATCTTACCACTTGGAGACGGTTTATTGATGATTGTTAAAAAAGATAACACGGATTTTTCATATTTAATTGAATAAAAAAAGAGTAAAAAGACTGTTTATACAAAAAAACAGTCTTTTTAATTTAGGTAAAAACCTGTTAATTAACAGGTTTCCAATGAAATATACAAAAAAACAAAAAAATGTATAAAAAAGTGTTGACGAAGTGGTGAAATCTTGGTATATTATTACATGTCGCTAGGACGTAACAACAACTTAGCGAAAAAGAAAATAAAAAAAGTTGTTGACACAAACTTCTAAACGTG